>JBKJHN010000111.1:0-4067 GCA_046599015.1 Ramlibacter sp. | reverse complement strand
TCATTTGTTGAAAAGCGGATGCAGATTGCTGTGCTTCGCGTCGTAAACCTGGCCAGGACTTTCATCGATCTGGATCGTCACGCCGACATGCTTCTTGTCGAACGCCGCCGCGAACCGTGCCTGAACCCGGGCCAGCACCGCGTCCCCGGCTTCCTTCTTCTTGCGTTCACTGCGCCCCGCGGCGATCCGGATGTTGATGTAGCAAAAGCCATAGTCGCCTTGGCCATCCGCCACCGCAAACACCTGCGCCGGATAAGCCAGCACGCGCGTGCCGCCAATCGGAAACAGGGGGCCACCGGCCTCATCGCGCTGCTCGATCAGCGTCGCCGCGATCTCCCGGCACAGCGCCGGCATGTCGACAGCGGATTCGAGGTTGGCGGTGTATTGAACGACGACGTGCGGCATTTTAAATTGGGGTCAGATTCCAATTAATCTCGCAACGGCGTCACCGGGAAGATCGCGTTGATTTGCCCGGTGCCGGAGCTGCCGAAATAAGGAGTGACGATCTCCACCGGCGCCGCGTAATCGTCCCAACCCAGCAGCCCGAGCAGCATCGCCGTGTCGTGCATGCCGCCTTCGCCCCAGCACTTCTGCGCATACATGGGAAGCATGCCGACGAAGGTCTTCCAGTCGCCTTGCTCCCAGAGTTCGACGACCCGGTGGTCGACCTGCTCCAGGAACGGATCGTAGAGCTTGTGCATGAACTCGGGTGCGCGGCCGTTGTCAGCGAAGTGATGCGACAGCGAGCCGCTGGCGAACACCGCCACCGTGCCTTCGTATTTTTCCTCGATCGCCTTGCGCACCGCAAGGCCGAAGCGGCCCGACTCTCGCAGATCGTGCCTGGCGCACCAACCGCTGACGCTGATCACCTTGTAATGCTGGTCGGCGTTCATGTAGCGCATTGGCACCAGCGTGCCGTATTCCAGGCCGAGGGTCGTGTCCGAATGGGCCCGGCTCTTCACGCCCATGGCATTGGCCATGTCGCCGATCATGTGACCCAGCCCCGGATTGCCCGGATACGCGTACGGCATGTTCTTGATGAAATGCGGCAACTCGTTGCTGGTGTAGACGCCTTCGAATTCCGGCCCGCAGTTGATGTGGTATTCGCTGTTGACCTGCCAGTGCACGTCAAACACCACGATCGTGTCGACGCCCAGCGCCCGGCAGCGCCGGTCGATCTCCCGATGGCCCTTGATCGCGGCCTCGCGGCAGCCGAAGTTGGGCCCCGGAAACTCCGACAGGTACATCGACGGCACATGGGTGATCTTGGCCGCGACAGCGAGCTTACCCATGGCGAGCGCTCCGCGGGCCTTCGAACTTGTCGACGCGTGGGGTGCCTTGTTCGATCTTACTCACTGGGCCCTCCCAAGCCGCCGGTCAGAGTCACGGCATGTTGTGGCGCCGTGTTGACCCGCAGCGAGAACACGTCAGGCCGCGCATAGTGGCCCACCGCGTCGAAATCCATCTGCGCCATCGGGATGATGCCCATGTCGAGTTCCGCCGTGAGCAGCGCATCCTCGTTGAATACCGGGCCGGCCAGCACCTTGCCGAGCGGATCGATGATCATGCTGCCGCCGCGCATCAGCACCGTGTCCGCCGGTTCGGGCAGCCGGTTGTTCATCAACTCACTGGGGAACTGCGAGCGGCGCAAGTGCTGGCATGCGGACAGCACGAAGCAGCGCCCCTCCAGCGCGATATGCCGCATGGTCGACGCCCAGCTGTCGCGATCATCCGCAGTGGGCGCGCAATACAGCGCGACGCGCTGTTGATACATGGCCATGCGCAACGCCGGCATGTAGTTCTCCCAGCAGATCACGGCGCCGAGTTTGCCGTAAGGCGTGTCCACCGCCTGAATCGTGGAGCCGTCGCCGAAGCCCCAGACCAGCCGCTCCAGCGCGGTGGGCATCAGCTTGCGATGCTTGCCGAGGACCTGGCCGTCGGGTCCGAGGTAGACCGCCGTGCAGTACAGCGTTCCGCCGTCGCGCTCGATAATGCCCACGACCACATACATGCGATGGCGCGCTGCCGCCTCGGCCAGCTGGGCGATTTCCGGACCATCGACCGCAACCGCGGCGTCGAAGTAGAGCTTGAACTCAGCCCGGCCCTCCGGTGTGCGGCCGCCGAGGTAGATGTGGAAATCGGCGCCCTTGGGATATCCGCCGATGAAGGCCTCCGGAAATACCAGCAGCTGCGCGCCCTTGGCCGCCGCATCGGCCATCAGTGCCAGCGCGCGTTCGATTGTTGCCGGTGTGTCCAGCAGGACCGTGGCGGTTTGAGCCACCGCGGCAACGAGAGTTGAATTAGCCATGATGTGCCTTCCTGTTTTGTGGCCCTCCCCTTGAGGGGAGGGTAGGGGTGGGGGGAACGTCGATACGCCCCTCTGGGGAGCGGCTCATGCCGCCGCTCCCCACTTTGGAATGTGATGCGAACCAAGTGACACAGCCACGTTCTTCGGCTCCAGGAACACTTCGTAGCTCCAGGTTCCGCCTTCCCGGCCAGTACCCGAAGCCTTGGTTCCGCCGAACGGTTGGCGCAGATCGCGGACATTCTGGCTGTTCACAAAGCACATGCCCGCTTCGATCGCCGCGGCGACGCGATGCGCGCGGCCGATGTTCTCGGTCCAGACATAGCTGGACAGCCCATAGGGAATGTCGTTGGCCTTGCGGATCGCGTCGACCTCATCGCTGAACGAAATCAGACAGGCAACCGGGCCAAAAATCTCTTCCTGCGCGATCCTCATGTTGTTATCGACATCTGCGAACACCGTGGGCAGCACATAGTTGCCCGCCTTCACGCGAGCGGGCAACGATGGCGCTTCCAGGCCGCCGCAAAGAAGCGTAGCGCCTTCCCTGGGCCCCAGCTCGATGTAGCTGCGCACTTTGGCCAGGTGTCCTTGCGAAATCATCGGGCCGATGAGGGTCTTCTCGTCGAGCGGATCACCTACCACCAGTCGCTTGGCGCGCTCGGCGAACATTTGCGCGAAGACGGCATAGATCGATTGCTGCACCAGGATTCGGCTGCCCGCCGTGCAGCGCTCGCCGTTGTTGGAGAAGATCATGAACAGGGCGGCATCGAGCGCGCGGTCGATGTCGGCGTCTTCGAAGATCACGAACGGGCTCTTGCCGCCGAGCTCCATGCTGAATTTCTTCAGCCCGGCTTCCTTGACGATTCGGTTGCCGGTCGCCGTCGAACCGGTGAACGAAATGGCGCGCACGTCGGGATGCCGCACCAGGGGCTCGCCCGCCTGCTTGCCATAACCGTGCACCAGGTTCAGCACGCCGGGCGGTATGCCCGCTTCCAGCACCAACTCGCCCAGGCGCGATGCAGTCAGGGGCGACAACTCGCTCATCTTGAGCACCGCTGTGTTGCCGAAGGCCAGGCACGGCGCGACCTTCCATGTGGCCGTCATGAACGGCACGTTCCACGGCGAGACCAGCGCGCAGACACCCACCGGGTGGAACAGGGTGTAGTTCAGGTGGGTCTCGGTCGGGTAAGTGTGCCCATCGACGCGCGTGCACATCTCAGCGAAATAGTAGAAGTTGTCGGCGGCTCGCGGGACCAGCTGTTTGCCCGTCTGCGCGATCACTTGCCCGGTGTCGTTGGTCTCGGTCTGGGCCAACTCCGGCACGTTGGCGGCGATCAGGTCGCCCAGCTTGCGGATCAGCCTGGCGCGCTGCGGTGCCGGCATCCCCGCCCATTTCGGAAACGCCTGCCTGGCCGACTCCACCGCCGCATTCACCTCGGCCTCGCCGCCCGAAGCGACCTCGGCCAGCACTTGCTGGGTGGCCGGGTTGACGGTTTCGAAGTAGTCGCGGCCGGGAACGCGCTTGCCGTCAATGAGATGGTCGATTTTCAGATGCATGGTGTCAAATCTTCAGGACGATGAAATCCAGTTTTCCAGCGCGCCGATGCCGTCGATCTCCGTCACAACGACATCCCCCGGCCGGCAATCGACCACGCCATCGGGTGTCCCGGTCAGTATCAGGTCGCCGGGTCGCAGCGTCATGAAGCTGGAGAAGTACTCGATGAGAAAGGGTACGTCGAAAATCATGTCCCGGGTGTTGCCC
>JBKJHN010000009.1:0-4589 GCA_046599015.1 Ramlibacter sp. | reverse complement strand
GTGGGGCTCGGCCAGCCACGACACAATCCGGCTGGCGCGGCTGGCGCGCGAGACCGGCATCTTCCCGGTGTTCGAGTCGCGCCTGGGCGAGGTGACGGCGGTGACGAAGATCAGGCGACGGGTG
The DNA here is from genome assembly GCA_046599015.1 of Ramlibacter sp. Classification (GTDB taxonomy): domain Bacteria; phylum Pseudomonadota; class Gammaproteobacteria; order Burkholderiales; family Burkholderiaceae_C; genus Ramlibacter. The sequence continues at coordinate 4,465 of JBKJHN010000009.1, read as the reverse complement.
CCGGTGGAGGAATACCTCAAGCCGCAAAAGCGCTTCGCCCATCTGTTCGGCAAGAACGCGCATCCCGAAACCGTGGCCAAAATCCAGGCCGAGGCCGACCGCAACATCCGCCGCTACGGGTTGCTGGATGAACAAGAGCAGGTTCCCGCATGACGCAGCGCAAACCTTTCGCCATCACGCTGGACCCGGGTTCATCGCTGGCCAACAAAACCGGCTCGTGGCGCAGCGAGCGCCCGGTGTACATCGACCGGCTACCGCCGTGCAACGCGCAGTGCCCGGCCGGCGAGGATATCCAGGGCTGGCTGTTCCACGCCGAAAGTGGCGATTACGAAAAGGCATGGCGCCACCTGACGCGGGACAACCCCTTCCCGGCGGTCATGGGACGCGTCTGCTACCACTCGTGCGAAGGCGCATGCAACCGCGGCAAGCTCGACGAAGCGGTGGGCATCAACTCGGTCGAACGCTTCCTCGGCGACGAGGCGCTCAAGCGCGGATGGACCTTCGGCGCTCCGGCGGCCGGATCGGGCAAAAAGGTGCTGGTCGTCGGGGCCGGCCCCTCGGGCATGTCCGCGGCCTACCATCTGCGCCGGCTCGGCCACAGCGTCACGGTGCGCGAAGCGGGTCCGCTGATGGGCGGGATGATGCGTTTCGGCATCCCCAAGTACCGGCTGCCGCGCGATGTACTCGATGCGGAGATGCAGCGCATCGTGGCGATGGGCGTCACCGTCGAACTGAATACCAAGGTCGGCCGCATCGCCGACGACATGGCAAGCGGCGGCTTCGATGCCGCCTTCCTGGCGGTCGGCGCGCACATCGCGAAGCGAGCATTCATTCCGGCCAAGGATTCGTCGCGCATCCTCGATGCCGTTGCCGTGCTGCGCTCGATGGAGGGCGAGGACCAGCCGATGCTCGGGCGCCGCGTCGTCGTCTACGGTGGCGGCAACACGGCCATCGACGTCGCGCGCACCGCCAAGCGGCTGGGCGCAACCGAGGCGATCATCGTCTATCGCCGCACCCGCGAGAGGATGCCGGCGCACGACTTCGAGGTGGAAGAGGCATTGCAGGAAGGCGTGATGGTCAAGTGGCTGTCCACGATCAAGAACGCCAGTGAAGGCCACCTGACGGTCGAGAAGATGACGTTGGACGAGAAGGGAAACCCGCAGCCGACTGGAGAGTTCGAAACGCTGGAAGCCGATTCGCTGATCCTGGCGCTGGGCCAGGACGTGGACCTGTCGCTGCTCGAAGGCGTCTCGGGCCTCGAAGTGAAAGACGGCGTGGTGCAGGTGAACCCGCTGACCATGATGACCGGCCACCCGGGCCTCTTCGCCGGCGGCGACATGGTGCCGGCCGAGCGCAACGTGACAGTGGCAGTGGGCCACGGCAAGAAGGCCGCGCGCCAGATCGATGCGTGGCTGCGCGGAGTGACCCTCGAAGCCACGCCAAAGCACGCGGTGGCCACATTCGACAAGCTCAACCCGTGGTACTACAGCGACGCTCCCAAGACCATCCAGCCGCAACTGGACCTGGCCAGGCGCACCAGCAGCTTCGATGAAGTGCAGGGCGGGCTCACGGAAGACAACGCGTTGTTCGAAGCCCGCCGCTGCCTGTCGTGCGGCAACTGCTTCGAGTGCGACAACTGCTACGGCGTTTGCCCCGACAACGCCGTCATCAAGCTGGGGCCCGGCAAGCGCTTCCAGTTCAACCTGGACTATTGCAAGGGCTGCGGCGTCTGCGTCTCCGAGTGCCCCTGCGGCGCGATCGAGATGGTGCCCGAGTCGCTTTAAAGAAGAGGCCTGGCCTCTGAGCGCTCAGGGGGAAGGCCGCCGACGGGTCTACGCCCACGGCAATCCCCGGGAACCTCGGTACACTGCCGAGCATTCAACCGGGGTGGCCTTTGATGAGTGATCTCCAACAAGCGACCGTGCCGTGCAACCTCTGTGGCTGCAGTCAAGTGACTGTCCTCTCAACCCGGGGTCGCAGTGGCAGGCACTTGCGCTCCGTCGCTTGCACCGGGTGCGGGCTGGTCTGGGCCGATCCGAGGCCGCACGAGGTGCGGAAGTTCTACGAGGAAGAGTACCGGCTGGAGTACAAGAGCACTTTCATCCCGCGCTCCAAGCACGTGCTGCGCGCCGGTCGGGTTGCGCTCGACAGGTTCGAGCGCATCAAGGCGCTGCTGACGCCCTCCAGTCGTGTCCTTGACGTGGGCAGCGGTGGCGGTGAGTTCGCCTACCTTTTGAAATCCGTCGACCATGAGGTCGTTGGCGTGGAACCCAACCGGGGCTACGCCGGTTTTTCCCGGGAGCAGTACGGCTTGGAAGTCCGCGTGGGCTTCCTCGGCGACGTGCAGCTCCCCGCAGAGAGTTTTGACCTCATCACGATCTGGCATGTGCTGGAGCACATGGAAGACCCCGCTGCCGTCTTGCGCCAGCTCCGCGGGGCCCTTCGGCCCGGAGGACGGCTGGTGGTCGAAGTGCCGAACGTCGAAGCCATCTGCCAGTCGCCGCGCAGCAGTTTTCACGAGGCACACCTGTACACCTTCAGCCCGGTGACGCTGGATCGGCTTGCCGCCAATTCGGCGCTGGAGCAGGTGCAATCCCGACTGTCGGCCGACGGCGGAAACATCACGATGGTCTTCGCACCCGCTGCGGGGTGCACGGTGCAGGCGGTGGCACTGCGGATTTCCGGAAACCATGCGCGGGTGGCTGGCATCGTGAAGGGGCATACCCGATGGTCGCATGCGCTCTCGCCGCATCCGTGGCGGCGAGCCGCGTGCCGCCTGGAGCGCATGGCGTCTGAATCGTGGGGCGTGCGGCACGGCACGAAGGGCAGGGCCCTGCTGGACGCCCTTTACCTGAAGCATTTGCGTCCTGACCGCGCCAAGCCGGCGGTCCTCCGACGTGTCGTATGGGTGTGGCTGCTCGCAGCCTACGCACTGGCAGTGGCCGCCGAGGAGGTCTTCCTCGACCAGGTGTGGCCGGCCATCCAGTTCGCCCCGGCGGAAGGACTCGCCGCGTACATGGGGCTGCAGGCGCTCGTGATTGGCGCGCTTTTCTGGGCCTTCGGGCGCAACCTGGAATCGCCCCGGGACCTGGTCAAAGCGGGGGCATGGGCTGTGCCGCTCCTTGTCGTCCCAGCAGTCCTCTAATGCGATGGTGAGGATTGCAGCCCTGAATTCGACACACCGCGCAGGCCAATGCCAAGGCGTCTCCGTCAAGCTGATGCGTCGTGCCCGGCCCTGCTCATGAGATCGTGACTGATGCGAAGCATGCGTTCGCCCAGCACGGCCCGGCGTGTCGGGTGCAGGCGCGACTCGCTTGCCACCAGCACGATGGCCGCCAATGGCCGGCCGTCGCGTTGCAGAAGCGGGACGCCGAGCGCCCAATAGCCCGGCGCGACGATACCCGGGATGATGGAGTAGCCGCGTTCACGGGTCTGTGAAACCAGCTGGCGAATCACGGCAACGGACGATTTTGGGAAGTGCTCATCGATATAGCGGCCATTCACCCGCAGGGCGATCTCCACCTCGTCATCGGGAAGTGCGGCCAGGATGGCCAGGCCACCGGCGCCGACACCGAGCGGGTGCCGGTCCCCCAGCCGCAGCGCATCGGGCGGGATGGGCATATCGCCCGTTTCGCGCGAAATGCAGATTGCCTCGAAACCCTGCACCACTGAAAAGAAGACCCAGTCGCCGGTCTCCAGCGCCAGCGCGCGCAGTGATGACGTGGCAAGCCGCTGCAGGGCATAACTCGGTTCGGCGGCGAGCCCGACCGCGAACGTCTCCGGGCCGAGGCGGTAGCAGCGGGTGGCAGGGTCGTGGACCACGAAGCGCTCGTCCACCAGCGTCCGCGTCAGACGTACAGCGGTGCCCTTGCTCAGCCCGACGCGGCGGCCGATGTCGCTGATGCGCAGGCCGGCGGGCTGGTTGCGCGCCAGCAGCTTCAGGATGCTCAGTCCGCGCCGCAGTGTCTGGGCGCCCGGCGTTTCGCCCAAGCCAGCCGGGTCGTCATTCATCTTGGGGGAAACCCGAGTTACGTGGTCCATATGGCGAACTCTTTTTATGCCCGGCTTCGGAGATCCCCTCTTTTCTCATTTGGGATTCCCCGCCAACATCGCCGCACTTGTTCCATATGTTGAACTGAAACCATGGTGAGTGCACGAGGATGAACCCGAGACAACATTCCGGCCGGGTCGCCGTGGTCACGGGCGCGGCCAGCGGCATCGGCCTGCAGGTTGCCAACGAACTGGCAGAGCAGGGCGCGACGGTTTGCATCGTAGATCGCAACGGCGGCGCCGCTGCCGAAGCTGCGCAGGCGATCGCGAACGCCGGCGGCCGGGCAGTTGCCTTCGTGGTGGACCTGGCGGACATGGAAGCACTCAAGGCGATGCTGGAGCGGCTCAGCCAACAGTTCCCGGCAGTGGACATTCTGGTCAACAATGCCGGAATCGTTTCTACGCAACCAGCCAT
>JBKJHN010000002.1:0-9741 GCA_046599015.1 Ramlibacter sp. | reverse complement strand
CCTCGCGATAAACCAGCAGCGGAGGCTTGTTTTCCTCGATGGTGGACTCGTCCACTACCACCTTGTCGACGTTGACGGTATTGGGCAAATCGAACATGGTGTCAATCAGCGACTGCTCCAGGATGGAGCGCAGGCCGCGGGCACCGGTTTTGCGGGCGAGCGCCTTCCTGGCGATGGCGCGCAAGGCGTTCGGGCGGATTTCCAGGTCCACGCCCTCCATGGAGAGCAGCTTGCCGTACTGCTTGACCAGCGCGTTCTTGGGTTCCGTGAGGATCTGCACCAGCGCGTCTTCCGACAGTTCGGACAGCGTGGCGACGACGGGCATCCGGCCTACCAGTTCGGGGATGAGGCCGAACTTGATCAGGTCTTCCGGCTCCACTTCGCGGAACACGTCGGTCAGGCTGCGCTGTGCCTTGCTCTTTACTGCCGCGCCGAAACCGATGCCCGACGATTCGGTGCGCTGCTCGATGACTTTTTCCAGGCCGGAGAACGCGCCGCCGCAAATGAACAGGATGTTGGTCGTGTCGATTTGCAGAAAGTCCTCGTTAGGGTGCTTGCGCCCGCCCTGAGGCGGCACGCTGGCCATCGTGCCTTCGGTCAGTTTCAGCAACGCCTGTTGCACGCCCTCGCCCGACACGTCGCGCGTGATGGACGGGTTGTCGGACTTGCGGGAGATCTTGTCGATTTCGTCGATGTAGACGATGCCGCGCTGGGCCCGTTCGACTTCGTAGTTGCAGCTTTGCAGCAGCTTCTGAATGATGTTCTCGACGTCTTCACCGACATAGCCGGCTTCCGTCAGCGTGGTCGCATCGGCCATGACGAACGGCACGTCGAGCATGCGCGCGAGCGTCTGCGCCAAAAGCGTCTTGCCCGAGCCCGTGGGCCCGATCAGAAGAATGTTGCTTTTGGTGAGTTCAACATCGTCCTTCTTGGCCTTTTCTTTGTGGCGCAGGCGCTTGTAGTGGTTGTAGACCGCGACCGCCAGCCCGCGCTTGGCAGGCTCCTGCCCGATCACGTAGTTGTCCAGGTTGGCTTTGATTTCCGCGGGTGTCGGCAGGTCGCCACGCGCCTCACGCGAATCGTCACCCGTCGGCAATTCATCACGAATGATCTCGTTGCAGAGGTCGATGCACTCGTCGCAGATGAAGACCGAAGGCCCGGCGATGAGCTTCTTCACCTCATGCTGACTCTTTCCGCAGAAGGAGCAATAGAGCGTTTTCTCGCTGGAAGAGCCTTTTTTCTCGGCCATTGGGGCTTGCCTTGTTTCGGGATTCAATGATAGCGAATAAGGAACGGCGCTTCCCGAGTTACAGGAAACGCCGTTGTTGCAGTGCAACCCGAATTTATTCCGACCCCCGTGCGAGTTCGCGGTTGCTCAGGGACGCCTGGCGATCACTTTATCCACCAGGCCGTAGGTCTTGGCCTCCTCGGCGTCGAGGAAATAATCACGCTCAGTGTCGCGCTCGACCTTCTCCAGTGGCTGGCCGGTGCGCTCGGACAGGATGCGGTTCATCACGGCCTTGGTCTTCAGGATGTCCTTGGCGTGAATTTCGATGTCGGTCGCTTGCCCCTGCGCGCCGCCGAGCACCTGATGGATCATCACCTTGGAGTTAGGCAGCGAGAAACGCTTGCCCTTGGCGCCAGCGGCCAACAAAAACGCGCCCATGCTCGCGGCCATACCAATGCACATTGTGGAAACATCGGCTTTGACGAAATTCATCGTGTCATAGATGGCCATCCCTGCGCTCACGCTGCCACCCGGGGAGTTGATATAAAAGGAGATGTCCTTGTCGGGATTTTCGCTCTCCAGGAACAGAAGCTGCGCGACCACGAGGTTAGCGGTCTGGTCGTTCACCGGGCCCACCAAGAAAACGATCCGCTCGCGCAGCAAGCGCGAGTAGATGTCGTAGGACCGCTCGCCGCGGCCGGATTGCTCGATGACGATCGGCACCATGCCGAGGGCCTGGGTTTCAAGTGCGCTCATGGGGAAAACTCCGGTTTCTGTCAGGGGGTACTTTATGCCAAATGCAGATGGGGACTCCGCGGACCCTTCGCAAGCCCACTGCCCCCATTCGAAGTACGCGGCCTTCAGGCCGCGCTTACCTTCGTCAGCCCTTAGCCGTTGCCCTGCTGGGCCATCAGGTCGTCGAAGGCCACGGTCTTTTCAACCACCTTGGCCTGCCCCAGGACGAACTCCGTGACATTGTTCTCGATGACAACGGCCTCCACCTCCGCCAGGCGCTGCCTGTCGCTGTAGTACCAGCGCATCACGTCAGCGGGCTTTTCGTAGCTGGCGGCGAGTTCCTCCACGTGAGCCTTCACCTGCTCCGGCTTGGCGTCCAGCTTGTTGGAGCGCACCAGCTCGGCCACGACCAGGCCCAGGCGCACGCGCCGCTCCGCCTGCGGCCGGAACATCTCTTCGGGGATCGGCGCCTTGTCGGCGTCCTTGATGCCGCGCTGCTTCAGGTCGGCGCGAGCGCCTTCGATCATGCGATCGACTTCGGACTGCACGATCGACTTCGGCAGGTCCAGCTCGGCGCTCGCAATCAGTGCATCCATGACGGAACGCTTGTTGCGCGCCACCAGGCGGAACTTGACTTCACGCTCGAGGTTCTTGCGGATGTCGGCACGCAACGCGTCCACGGTGCCATCGGCGATCCCGAGCGACTTGGCCAGTGCGTCGTCGACCTCGGGCAGGTGCGCTGCTTCCATCTTCTTGACGGTGACCATGAAGTCCGCCTGTTTGCCGGCGACGTCCTTGCCGTGATAGTCGGCCGGAAAAGCAAGCTGGAAAGTCTTGCTCTCGCCGGCCTTCATGCCACGCACGGCGTTCTCGAACTCCTTGAGCATCTGGCCTTCGCCGACCAGGAACTGGAAGTCCTCGGCCTTGCCGCCCTGGAATGTCTCGCCGTCGATCTTGCCCTCGAAGTCCACTGTGACGCGGTCGCCTTCCTGGGCGGCGGCATCGTGCGGGCGCTGCGCGAAGGTGCGGCGCTGCTTGCGCAGGATGTCCAGAGTCTTGTCGATCGCGGCGGCGTCGACCTGGGCGCTGACCTTCTCCACTTGCGCCGCCGACAAGTCGCCGATCTTGATCTCGGGATAGACCTCGAACACAGCGTCGAAGGCCAGCTCGCCTTCAGGCGCCTCGCCCTTCTCGGTGATCTTCGGCTGGCCGGCGACGCGCAGTTTGGCCTCGTTGGCGGCCTGAGCGAATGCTTCACCGACCTTGTCGTTCATCACCTCGTAATGAACCGAGTAGCCATACCGCTGCGCCACGACTGTCATCGGCACCTTGCCGGGCCGAAAGCCGTCCATCTTGACGGTGCGCGCCAGGCGCTTCAGGCGGGAATCGACTTCAGACTTGATGGCGTTGACGGGCAGCGTCAGGGTCATCTTGCGTTCGAGCTTCTCGAGTGTTTCTACGGTCACGGCCATGTTGGTCCTTTTTAATCAGTTGGGGACAGAGCTGAAGATCTGTCCCCAAAGTTACTTCAACCTGGTGCGCGAGGGGGGACTCGAACCCCCACGCCATTTCTGGCGTCAGGACCTAAACCTGGTGCGTCTACCAATTTCGCCACCCGCGCTTGCCGGAATGGAAAAGCGGGCGGCCAGGAAACCCGGCGGCCCGCTCAATTCCGGTCAACATGGCATTTTACTCTGGCTGGAGGGCCGTGGTCATCAGGGCCGTGGTCATCAGTGACTTGTCATTGCGAGCTTTGCATTGGCTGTCATCAAGACTTGATCCGGGATCGGTCAACTGAGAAGTTGTCAAGCGACAATCGACCCTGATCGACATGCCTCAGCCCCGCCGCTCCGCCCCCGACATGCTGGCCCTCTTGCGGGGCGTTTCGCGCTCTTTTTATGTCTCGATCCGGCTGTTGCCTGCGGCGCTGCGCATGCCGGTTGCGGTCGCTTACCTGCTTGCGCGCGCCGCCGACACCGTGGCGGACACCGCCAAGCTGCCCCCAGCGGACCGGCTGGCCCATCTGGATACGCTGGTGAGCGCGGTCGACGAAGGTGTGCCCAGTGCCGGCATCCAGGCGCTCTCGGATTCTTTTGCGCCTTTGCAGCACGACGCACACGAGCGCGATCTTATCTTCGCGCTATCGCACTGCCTGCGCTGGCTGTCTGAACTCGACGCTCCGGACCGCGACGATGTTCGCACCGTGCTCCGGAATATCACCCGCGGGCAGGCACTCGATGTAGAGCGGTTTCCGGGCATGCCGGTGCGCGCGCTAGAAACAAGAGCGGAACTTGACGAGTACACCTATCTGGTCGCGGGGTCGGTGGGCGAATTCTGGACCGAGCTCGGGTTCAGGCACCTGCCAGATTTCGCCAATCTGCCGCGAGAGGAAATGCGCGAACTTGCCCGCAGCTACGGCATGGGATTGCAGCTGGTCAATGTCCTGCGAGACGCCGGCTCCGACCTGGCTGCCGGGCGTTGCTACTTTCCCAGCGACGAGCTGGTTGCCGCGGGAGTCACGCCCGACCACATAACGCGAGATCCCGACCGGTTCGAACCCGTCTGGAATCGTTGGCAGGTGCAGGCGCAACGCGGCCTCGACCACGGCATGCGTTACGCCGACGCAGTGCACAACCGCCGGGTTCGCGCGGCGAGCGCCCTCCCCGCCCTGCTGGGTACTCGCACCCTGGCGCTGCTGCGCGACGCGGGACCTGAGCGCCTGCAGCATAGAGTCAAAATGCCGCGCCGCGAAGTCCGGGCGGTCATGGGTCGGCTGGCGTTCACGTTCGCGGGCCGGGCGCCATTGCACGACTTGTTCGGCCGCCTTGGATGGGACAATCGGCGGCCATGACACCGCAAGAGTACGTTCAGGCGAAGGCGGCTGCTTCGGGGAGCAGCTTCTACTACGCCTTCTTGTTCCTGCCCAAGCGCAGGCGCATTGCCATCACCGCCTTTTATGCGTTCTGCCGTGAAGTGGACGACGTCGTGGACGAGGTCAGCGATCCCGGCGTGGCGCACACCAAGCTGGCGTGGTGGCAAGGCGAAGTGGCCAAGTCATTCCGCGGAGATCCGAGCCATCCGGTGATGAGGGCGCTGATGCCCTGCGTACCCCTTTTCGGCATCGAGGAGCGGCAGCTTCACGCTGTCATCGATGGCTGCCGGATGGACCTGGAACAAAGCCGCTACCTCGACTTCGTGGCCCTCGAGCGCTATTGCCATCTCGTAGCCGGCGTGGTCGGCGAAGTGTCGGCCCGCATCTTCGGCCAAGGCGACCCACGGACCAGCGAGTATGCGCACAAGCTGGGCCTTGCCTTCCAGCTCACGAACATCATTCGCGATGTCGGCGAGGACGCGCTGCGGGGCCGCGTCTACCTTCCGCTGAGTGAACTGCAGCAGTTCGATGTCAAGGCCCATGAGATTCTCAACCGCAAGTATTCGGACCGATTCACGGCACTGATGAATTTCCAGGCCCAGCGTGCTGAACGGCTCTACGACGACGCACTGGCGCTGCTGCCTGCCGCCGACCGGCGCAGCCAGAAACCCGGCCTCATGATGGCCAGTATCTACCGCACCTTGCTGCGCGAAATCGAACGGGACGGTTTCCAGGTGCTGCACCAGCGCGTCAGTCTGACACCGTTGCGCAAATTCTGGCTGGCCTGGAAGATGCAGGCGCTGGGCATGTTCTAGCCATGTCATGCGGGCTCCGCAATCCATGACCACGCTATCGCGCGGTCACTTGAACAGCTCGCAGAGCTCTGTCAGGTTGGTGAGCGTGGCTTGTGGCTGCAGTTCGTGCGGCCAGAGATGATCAGCGCGGTTGATCCACGCCGCCTGCATGCCGGCATTGAGCGCGCCCAGCGCGTCGAGCGTGGCATCGTCGCCGACATGCAGGACATTGTCCGGCGTCAAGTCCAGCGCGCCGGCAGCGGCATGAAATATCCTGGGGTCCGGTTTGCCGACACCGAACTCCCGGGCTGAAATCGCGGCGCGGAAATACGATCCGAGACCGGTAAGTTCCAGGTCCGCATTGCCGTTGGACAGGCTCACCAGCGGGAAACGCGCCGAGAGGAACTCCAACGAGGGCCGCGCGTCGTCGAACAGCGTGACCCGCTGGCGTTCGGCAAAGAAGGCGTCGAACGCCGGCTCCGCGAGCAGGGGGTTCTCTCCAGCGCGGTACAACGCGAGGCGGATCGACTCGCGCCGCAAGGAACTCATGTCGTACTTCAGGTCGGGCCGGCTCGCCGCCATCTGGTCGCGGATCTCGCGCAACGCCGACGGGCTGGAGAAAAGAGCGGCGGCCATCGGCGTGTGCTCCACCAGCCAGCGGTGCAGCACTTTCTCCGCGCGCTCGATCACCGGCCATATCGGCCAGAGCGTGTCGTCCAGATCCAGGGAAATAGCTTTGATTCTTGTGATGTCCAGCATCAGGTGTTTCGACTCATTCCGGTGAGAATACCGCATGCCCACATCGCAGCCCTTTCAGCCCGAACCTCCATTCACGCACGGCCAGGTGCCGCGGACAGCCATTCTTTACTGCAACCTGGGCACGCCCGAGGCGCCAACGCCGGCGGCGCTGCGCCGCTACCTGGCGGAATTCCTAAGCGACCCACGGGTGGTGGAGATCCCACGCTTGGTCTGGCTGCCGCTGCTGTACGGCGTGATCCTGCCGTTTCGATCGTCGAAATCGGCCGCCAAGTACCAGCTGATATGGACGCCCGATGGCTCACCGTTGAAGCTGTGGACCGACAAACAGGCCAAGCTGCTGCAAGGCTGGCTCGGCGAGAACGGCCATCGGGTCGAAGTGCGGTATGCGATGCGCTACGGCACGCCCTCCATCGCTTCGCAACTCGACGCGCTGAAGGCAGCGGGCGCCACCCGCATCCTCATCATTCCGGCGTACCCGCAGTATTCCGGCACCACCACGGCCAGCATCGTCGATGCCGTCGCGTCGTGGTCCGGCGGCATCCGCAACTTACCCGAGCTGCGGTTCGTGAACCGGTATCACGACGACGACGGTTATGTGCAGGCGCTGGTACGGCGGGTACAGGTCTATTGGAAAGAACATGGACGGGGAGACCACCTGGTCATGAGTTTTCATGGCGTGCCCGAGCGCACGCTGCGCCTGGGCGACCCCTATCACTGCGAATGCCAGAAGACCGCGCGCATGCTCGCTTCGCGGCTCGGGCTGGAGAAGGACCGGTACAGCGTGACCTTCCAGTCGCGGTTTGGCAAAGCCAAATGGCTGGAACCCTACACCGAGCCGACTTTGCGTGAACTGGCGCAACGCGGCCTTGCGCGGGTCGACGTGCTGTGCCCCGGGTTCACCGGCGATTGCCTGGAAACGCTGGAAGAGATCGACCAGGAAGTCCGCGCGGCGTTCCTCGCCGCAGGCGGCAAGGCCTTCCACTACATTCCGTGCCTGAACGACGAGCCCGCCTGGATCGCGGCTCTGGGCGGCGTGGCGCAGCAGCACCTGGCGGGCTGGCCGACTCGCGACACGCCCGACATGGATGCATTGGCTCGCTCGCGCGAGCGTGCGGTTGCACTGGGGGCCCCGAGCTAGTTCAGAGCGCCGCTGGCCGGGTTGGCCGCCACGGATACCGGGCCGTGGTCATGTCGATCGATGAACGAGGCCACCAGATCGAGTTGCTCAGGCACGTTCAATGCGGGGGCATGGCCCACCCCCTCAATTTCGACGATGCGCGCCAGGCCCAGCAGCCCCGGGCCGCGCCGCGTCATCTCTTCGGTCGCATCGGGCAGCACCAGGTCCGATTCGGCGCCGCGCAAGCACAAGACCGGAATCTGGATCGCGTCGTAGTGATCCCAGATGTCGTAGTCGTTGGGGTGATCGATGAACTGGCGCACCATCGCCGGGTCGTAATGCGGGGTGATGCGGCCGTCCGGCAGTCGCCGCATCGAAGTCTCCGCGAGCCGCCGCCACTGGGCATCGCTCAGCCAACCGAACGGCTTGTAGACCTGCCGGAAGAAAGCCTCGAGGTCCGCCATCGTGTCGAATATCGGCGGGTTGCCGGCATAGGCACGAATGCGCGCCAACGCGGCGGGCGCCAGCCGAGGCGCATTGTCATTGACGACCAGGCTCTTGATGCGTGCCTTGAGCTGCGGCTGAAGCAGCCCACCCGCGCACACGGTTCCGATCGACCCGCCCATGGAAGTGCCGACCCAATGGGCCTCGCCGATCTCCAGCTGGTCGAACAACTCGGCGGCGATCTTCGCGTAAAAGGCCAATGTGTATTCGTGGTACGGATCCGGGCTCCATTGGCTCAGGCCGCGGCCCACGGTGTCCGGGCAGATCACCCGGTATCTCGTCGAAAGGTGTTTGGCCAGTTCGTCCATGTCGCGGCCGGTACGGGCAAGACCATGCCAGGCGATCACGGTGCGGCTGTGCTGCGCCCCCCACTCGGTGTAGTGGATCTCGCGGCCGGCGCAGGTCGCGTATCGAGAGTTGTGTGGCATGGTTGGACTCTTCCTCTGTTCGCCTTGATCCTGGTGGGAGGACTTCAGAAAGTGGCGCTGCGCATGGCGCGCAAGCGCCCTACGACGCCGGTGGGAAAGTAGTAGACCGAGAGCACGAACAACAGGCCGAGCCACAGCAGCCAGCGATCCGGCGACAGCAACGCGGACAACCAGGGCAGGCCCGACGTCGCGTCGCTGCCCAGTTTGAGAAGGTCCTGCAAGTAGCTTTGCGCCACTACGAACACGCCGGAGCCGATTGCGGCGCCATAGATCGTGCCCATACCGCCAATCACCACGATCAGCAGCACGTCGAGCATGATCTCGAAGGACAGCGAGGTGTCCGGTCCGTTGTAGCGCAGCCAGATCGCCAGCATCGCACCGGCGGCGGTAGCGAACAGGGCCGACAGGATGCTGGACGTCGTGCGGTACACGACGACGCGATAGCCGATCGCTTCGGCCCGGAACTCGTTTTCGCGGATCGCTTGCAGCACCCGGCCGAAGGGTGAATTGACGATCCGCAGCATCGCCAGCAGCAGCACCAGCGCCGTGAAGAACAGCAGGTAGTAGCAAATCAGCCGGCCATCCAGCGTCACCCCCAGGAACTGCGCCTCGGATAGCTGAAAACCCGGCGACAGCAGTTCGGGCATCTTGAACGTGAGCCCGTCTTCACCACCGGTGATCTCGGACAGCTGTGACGCGAGCGTCTGGAATGCCGCCGCCACCGCCAAGGTGATCATCGAAAAGAAGATGGCACGCACCCGCAGCGAGAACAGGCCGACCAGCAGCGCCAGCACGAACGACAACGCCAGGGAAACGGCCAGGCCCACCAGGATGGCCGACCAGCCGGGACCCATGCGCGTGGCGGCGATGGCTATGCCGTAGGCGCCGATGCCGAAGAACATGGTGTGGGCAAAGCTCACGATGCCGGTGTAGCCCAGCAGCAGGTCGAAGCTGGCGACCAGGACCACGAAGACCAGAATCTTTGCGCCGACATTCAGCGCCTTCACGCCTGGAAACAGGAATGGCAGGAAGGCCAGCGCCAGCAGCAGTGCGACAAGCACCACCGCCAGAATGCGGCTGCGCGGAAAGTCGTTGGAGAGAAGGCGATGCAGCATTCGGGTGCCTACTTGCTGAGCGCGTAAACGCCTTGTGGACGCCACAGCAGGATCGCCATCATCAAAGCAATATTGGAGAACAGCGCCGCCTTCGGAATCAGGAAGCCGGTGTAGTTGGCCATGAGCCCGACCAGCAGTGCGCCAATCAGTGCGCCCGTCGTCGACCCCAACCCGCCGATGATGATCACG
>JBKJHN010000181.1:0-13290 GCA_046599015.1 Ramlibacter sp. | reverse complement strand
ACCATGCTGCCGGCCAGATTGCCCTCGCCTTCCAACGGCAGCCGCTGGATCAGCAAGCCGGCGGCCACCTTGTCGTCGGCAGCCAGCACCAGCTTGGTATCGAGCTGTTCGGACTGCAGCATGTAGTGCTCCAGCACCTCGCTCAGCCTTTCGATCTTCTCGCGCCTGTCGCCGTGCAGCGGCACCACGCCCTGGTACGGTTGCTGGCCAGGAAAGCGGTCCTGCGGGTCGAGCGTGATCGCGCAGCGCCCCTTGTTGCCCTGGTTGACCATATCGGACAAGCGTGCGTTGACGCCCACATCGCCCACGACCTTCGCGGTGGCGCGCAGGCTGAGGTCGTGCTGCACTTCGGCCACCGCGAGCTTCACAGGCCCGCTGCCGAAAACCTGCAGCACCAGCGCGCCGTTGAACTTGATGTTGGATTGCATCAGCGCGCCGGCGGCAGCCATTTCGCCCACCAGTTCAGCCACGCGAGGCGGCCAGGGACCCGAGTCGAGGTTGCCTTGCCGGCGGGCGAGGATATCGGTCCAGGCGTCGGTCAGCCGGACGATGCTGCCGCGCACGGGCATGCCGTCGAAGATGAACTTGTGCAACTCGGACATCAGCCGATCTTCTTCAGCCCTTTGGCATAGGTGCGCGCGTTGGCGACGTAATGTTCGACGATGTGCTGAAAATCCGCGATCTGAGCGGCATCCAGCTGGCGCACCACCTTGGCGGGTGTGCCGATGATCATCGAGTTGTCCGGGAACTCCTTGTTCTCCGTCACGACGCTGCCGGCTCCGACGATGCAGCCCTTGCCGATCCTCGCCCCATTGAGGATGACGGCCTGGATGCCGATCAAGGCGCCGTCGCCGATCGTGCAGCCGTGCACCATCGCCTGGTGGCCCACGGACACGTTGTCTCCGATGACCAGCGGAATGCCCACGTCGGCATGCAGCACCGCGAGATCCTGGATATTGGTGTTGCGGCCGATCCGGATGCCTTCGCAGTCGCCGCGGATCACAGCCCCGCACCAGACGCTGACGTTCGGCCCCAGTTCCACGTCGCCGATCACCTCGGCGCTGTCGGCGACCCAAGCACCCTCGCCCAATTTCGGCGCCTTGCCGTCCAGTTCGTAAATCGCCATGCTTTGTTCCCGGTCAAACCTAGAATTGTAGGGATGGAACTTCGCCAATGGGCCCTGCAGGCCCTCTGCATTGCCGAACCGGCAGAAAAAGTGTTTCAGGCGCACGCCCTGCTCTTGGAGAGCTCTTCACTTTCGATTGCGGAATATGCGCCCCTGCCGTCCAGCGCCGTGCCGGGACGCCCGCCCAGGCCCGAGCTGATCCATCCGGCCAAGGTACCGCACCGTTCGCCGTTCAAGCCCGAGGGGCTGGCTGCGCTGTTGCACGCCATTACGCACATCGAGTTCAACGCCATCAACCTTGCGCTCGACGCCGCCTGGCGCTTCGACGGCATGCCTCGGCAGTTCCACCTGGACTGGGTGCGCGTCGCCGCCGAAGAGGCCTACCACTTCACTTTGCTGCGCGAGCACCTGGCCTCGCTGGGTTACAGCTACGGCGATTTTCCGGCTCACGACAACTTGTGGGCCATGTGCGAGAAGACGGGAGGTGATGTGCTGGCCCGCATGGCGCTCGTGCCACGCACTCTCGAGGCGCGTGGACTGGATGCGACGCCGCTGATCCAGATCAAGTTGCGAGCGGTCGGCTCACCCGCTGCGCTGCGCGCGGTGGAGATCCTCGACATCATCCTGCGCGATGAAGTGGGCCACGTGGCGGTGGGCAATCATTGGTACCGGTGGCTGTGCGAGCGCGACGGGCTGGACCCCATTGCGCACAACGAGCGCGTGTCCGCCCGCTACGAAGCGCCGAGGTTGCACCCACCCTACAACGAAGCGGCCCGCCGACAGGCCGGCTTCTCCGACGAGGAGCTTGCCTGGCTCACGCGGAGCTAGACGATCACCAGGCGGACGTTTTCTGCATCTGTGAAGCACTATCGCGGCCATGAAGAAGCACTAATGGCGTCAGGGCGCGTTATCCAACACACTGCGGTTCCTGCTTCAACTCACACAACAGCCCACAATGAACAACGAGCCGTCCTTGGCCAGGTGCCCCTTCAGTGCAGCCGCAGCAGTCGGCACCACCAACCGCGCCTGGTGGCCCCAGCAATTGCCGCTGGAATTGCTACACCAACATTCTTCCAAGTCCGACCCCCTGGGCCAGCAGTTCGACTATGCGCAGGCGTTCGAAAGCCTCGACCTGGCGGCTTTGAAGAAAGACCTGGCGGCTTTGATGACAGACTCGCAGGACTGGTGGCCTGCGGATTTCGGGCACTACGGGGGCCTGTTCGTGCGCCTGGCATGGCACAGCGCCGGCACCTATCGCATCGGCGATGGGCGCGGCGGTGCGGGCCGGGGCCAGCAGCGCTTCGCGCCGCTCAACAGCTGGCCGGACAACGTCAACCTCGACAAGGCCCGCCGCTTGCTGTGGCCGATCAAGCAAAAATACGGCCAGAAGATTTCATGGGCCGACTTGATGATCCTCTCCGGCAACGTGGCACTGGAAACCATGGGCTTCAAGACCTTCGGCTTCGCCGGCGGCCGACCGGACGTGTGGGAACCGGACCAGGATGTGTATTGGGGTCGCGAGACCAAGTGGCTTGGCGGCGACCTGCGCTACTCCAGGGGCTCGCCGGGCGTCGAGGAAGGCCATGGCGTGTTGGTGAAGGACGACGACAGCCAGGTCCCGCACACGCGTGACCTCGAGAACCCGCTCGCCGCCGTGCAGATGGGATTGATCTACGTCAATCCCGAAGGCCCCGACGGCAAGCCCGACCCGCTGGCCGCCGCGATTGACATCCGCGATACCTTCGGCCGCATGGCCATGGACGACGAAGAAACAGTCGCGCTCATCGCCGGCGGTCACAGCTTCGGCAAGACCCACGGCGCGGCGCCGGCGGAGCATGTGGGCAAAGAGCCCGAGGCGGCCAGCGTCGACGCTCAGGGCTTTGGCTGGACGAATACATTTCGCAGTGGCAAGGGCCCTGATGCGATCACCAGCGGGCTGGAGGTCACCTGGACCACCACGCCAACGCAGTGGAGCAACAACTACTTCGAGAACCTGTTCGGCTTCGAGTGGGAACTGACGAAGAGCCCCGCGGGTGCGCACCAGTGGGTGGCCAAGGACAGCGCGGACATCATCCCGGACGCCTACCACCCCACCAAGCGTCACCGCCCGACCATGCTGACCACGGACCTTTCGCTGCGCATGGACCCGGCGTACGAAAAGATCTCGCGCCGTTTCCTCGAAAACCCGGACCAGTTTGCCGATGCCTTCGCACGAGCCTGGTTCAAGCTCACTCACCGCGACATGGGGCCCCGCGCCCGCTACCTGGGTCCGGAAGTGCCGACCGAGGTGCTGATCTGGCAAGACCCGATCCCTGCGGTCGACCATGCAGTCGTCGATGAGGAGGACGTAGCGTCGCTCAAGAAGAAGGTGCTGGCATCGGGTTTGACGGTGCCGCAACTCGTCTCGACGGCCTGGGCGTCCGCGTCCACGTTTCGCGGCTCCGACAAGCGCGGCGGTGCGAACGGTGCGCGCATCCGCCTCGCGCCGCAAAAAGACTGGGCTGCAAACCAGCCCGAACAGCTGAAGAAAGTACTTCAGGTACTGGAGGGAATCCGCGATGGGTTCAACGCCGAGCGGGGCGGTGGCAGGAAAGTCTCGATGGCCGACCTGATCGTGCTGGCGGGCAACGCGGGCGTGGAGCAGGCAGCGAGCAACGCCGGCCACTGCGTCACTGTTCCTTTCGCGCCGGGTCGCATGGACGCTTCGCAAGAGCAGACGGATGTGACGTCCTTTGCTTCCCTCGAACCCATCGCGGATGGGTTCCGCAACTACCAGAAGTCGCGCTTCAGCGTGCCGGCGGAGGCCTTGCTTCTTGACAGGGCCCAGCTGCTGACGCTCACGGCGCCGGAGATGACGGTCCTCGTTGGTGGCCTGCGGGTTCTTGGTGCGAATGTCGGTCAGAACCAGGACGGCGTCTTCACGGCCAGGCCTGCAACCCTCAGCAACGACTTCTTCGTCAACCTGCTCGACATGGGTACGGAGTGGAAGGGCGTGGCCGGCGGACAGGAGCGGTTCGAGGGTGTCCACCGCAGGACCGGGGGGAAACAGTGGACCGCCACGCGCGCCGACCTGGTGTTCGGATCGAACGCGCAGCTGCGCGCCATTGCCGAGGTTTATGCCAGCGCTGACGCGGGGGAAAAATTTGTCGCGGATTTTGTGGGAGCGTGGACCAAGGTGATGAATCTCGACCGCTTCGACATCGCCTGAGATCCGGCCCCGTCGGTGGGACAACGGGGCGACTTATTGGGTCGGTCGCAGGAAGCCTTGATTCCCGGAGCTCGGGCCGCGCGCAGGTGCCCGTTCAGGCGCCACCGGCTCCTGCAAGCGGCGCCACGCGCTGCCGCAGCACGCGGTGCAGAATCTTCGCCGTCGCGGTCCGCGGCATGTCCTCGTCGGCCAGAAACACCACCGAGCTCGGGCACTTGAATCCTGCGAGGCGCTCCTTGCACCATCCGCGGATCTCCTGCGCCGTCACCGCTTGCCCGTCGTGCAGCACGACCATGGCGTGAACCGCCTCGCCCCATTTCTCGTGCGGCACGCCGATGACCGCGACGTCCTTCACTTTGGGGTGCGAGCCGAGCACGCTCTCGACTTCTGAGGGGTACACGTTCTCGCCCCCGCTGAGATCACGGCCCCGCGCTGCTACAGAAGGCGGCTCGCAGCCACCGCCTCGGCAGGCGCGACGGTCGCCAGCAAACGCTCGATATCGCCGGCCAACCAGTCTTGAGGCAACGCTGCGGGATTGGGTTTTCCCTGCAGCGTCACATTGAAATTCGACTCCGCAGCCGACACCTGGACGGAGTCGCTCCAACGCACGAGCCAGGCCAGCCAGGCCACTTGCGCCGCGGTGGGAAGCTCCTGCGGCGGTGCGCCGAGCAGGGCCGTCAAGGCCCGCCGGTCAGTCACCGTCAGCGTCGCGCCATCCGCCTGGGCTTGTCCCGGCAGCGCGCGGGCGAGTGCGGCCAGTGCTTCGGAAGGCGATGCCGCTGCACTGAATGGCTCTTGCCACGCCGCGAGGTGCCGGCCGATCGCCACGCCGCGCGCTACCTCGGCCTCGATCAGGTCAGCGTAGTCCAGCAGCCGCCAGTCGATCGAAGGAGCCGGGCAGCCCGCCGCCAGCGCGGTCTCCAGAAATACGTGCAGCGCATTCGTACAGTCTTCACGCAGAGACGCCGCGCAGGCCAGCGCCAGCTGGCCAGCTCGCTGGCCCAGCAATTGCTGCTGCTGCATCAGCAACTTTTCGCGCATGAGGCTGTCACGTTCACTGCGCAGCACCGACAGTTCCAGTGCGTTGCGCAAGTCGGCATGCAGGCTCTCCAGATCCCAGGGCTTGGTGATGTACCGATAGATCTCGCCGGAATTGATGGCCTCGATCGCTTCGCCCAGCTCCGAGTACGCCGTCGTCAGCATCCGGACCACCGCCGGGTGTTGTGCGCGGGCGTAGCGCAGCAACTCGTTGCCATTGGCGCCGGGCATGCGCTGGTCCGACACCAGAACAGCGATTTCCGAACCGCGTTGATCGAGCACCGCCTTGCCTTCGGCCGCCGACGTTGCGGTGATCACCGGCGCAAGCGGACTGACCAGCCGGTCGAAGTACTTCAGCGCCATGGCTTCGTCGTCGACGTAAAGGATATGAGTGGGAATCATGCGCGGGCCTCCCCATGGATAGCGTTGCTAAGAGGCTGGAAGTAGAGGGTCATGGCGGCGCCCCAGCCTGACTCGGACTCGATCTCGATCGCGCCGCCGATCGACTGCATCACCCGCTGGCAGAACATCAGGCCCATACCGTTGCCGCCGGAGTCGCCTCGGGTGGTCACCGGCTCGCGTGTGAGGCGGGCGAGCACATCGGGAGCGATGCCAGGACCATTGTCCACGAAGCGGATCCAATGGCGGGCGGGCGATGCAGGTGTGTTGCTGGACCCCAAGGTCACGTGCAGGCGCGGGTCGGGTCTGCCTCGCAGCGCCTCCAGCGCGTTCTTGGTGAGCGTGCACATCACGAGATACAGCAAATCGCGCCGTCCTGGCAGCTGGAAATCGTCCTCGGTGTCGCTGCTCACCCATGACGCTTCCCCGTTGTCGAACGGAAAGTCGTCCAGCAAGGCATTGACCAGGCTGGCAGCACTGAAGCTTTTCACTGCCGCGCCCGGATAGGCATCGCGCGCGGACTGCACGAACGTCGATATCAGCGACTGGCAATACAGCGCGCGGCGATCAGCGGCTTCCAGCGCCCCCATCACCTCGCCCGGATGGTTCTCCACGAACAGCACCGTGCCGGCGGGCGCGCCGGCAGGGGCGGTCTGGTGCCGCGCGGCCACGGCCTTGACGTAGCCGCGCACAGTGACCAGCGGGGTGTTGAGTTCGTGCGCCAGGAAACCCAGGGTTTCGCGAGTGGCCGCAACCCGGCCTTCATTCAGCGCGCGCTGCAGCGCCTGCGAGCGGGACAGGGCCATCGCCTCGCGCAGGGCTTCGGTCGCCACCGCCTCGTTCAGCGGCTTTTCGAGAATTCGCAACACCCTGCCCTCGTTCACCGCGGCGATCGCGACGTCCTTGTCCGCATGAGCCGTGAGCAGCAGCGGCACCAGATGGCGAAACTCGCGCTGCACCGCGCGCAG
Source organism: Ramlibacter sp. (assembly GCA_046599015.1). Taxonomy (GTDB): domain Bacteria; phylum Pseudomonadota; class Gammaproteobacteria; order Burkholderiales; family Burkholderiaceae_C; genus Ramlibacter. The sequence goes on along the minus strand of JBKJHN010000181.1, from coordinate 6,551 downwards.
CAAGTCCATGCCGTCCCGCCCGGGCATGCGCAGATCGGTGACCAGCACGCCGACTTCGCTACCGCGCTCACGCAGCAGCGCCAATGCCTCCTCGACGCCGGTCGCGGTCCATACGACGAATTCGCCGGCAAAGGTGCGCGCAAACCATTTGCACGCCTGCGGCTCGTCATCGACAAACAGGATGGCCTGCGATTCTTGCAAGGGCTCGGACGGCGGCATCGGTTCGGCTCTTTCCATGGCTATGACGACGCAAGCGCCAGGTCGAACGAAAACTCGGTGCCCGCGCCCCATTCGCTGGTTACGCGCAGGGTGCCGCCGTGGCGCTGGATGATAGCGTAGCTCACGCTCAGGCCCAACCCGAGCCCCTGGCCCACATCGCGCGTGGTGAAGAAGGGTTCGAACACTCGCGGCAAGTTCTGCTCGGTGATGCCCGATCCGTTGTCGCGCACCGTCAGCAGAAGCCGCCCGTCCTGCGGTCGGGCGCTCAGTTCGATGCGCGGCGGCCGCGCGGGGGACGTCACGGAACGCAGTGCGAGCGCGGCATTGGTCAGCAGGTTGATCAGAACGCCGATGATGGCCGGCTCATCACCGCGGACGTGGGTATCGAGCGGCAGGTCCAGCACCACCTCGACGTTCTTGAGCTCGAAGCCGGTCAGGCGCAGCGCCGATTCGATGGCTTTCTCCAGCAGGAACACGCGGTCGCCTTCTTCGCCGGGCTTCTGGTAGGCGAAGGTCTTCAGGTCGGAGACGATCTTCTGCACCCGCTGCATGCCCTCTCGCGCATCGTCCAGGCATTCGCGCAGCAACGCGTCGTCGCGCGCCGAGGGACCTTTGAGCGCCAGGTTGACGGCCATCAGGCTGTAGTTCACCGGGTTGTTCACCTCGTGCAGCAGACCGGCCGACAGGGTGCCCAGGGCGGCCATTTTTTCCTGCAGGATGAGCTGGCCCTTGATCTCGGCGAGGGCGGCGTTGATGCTTTCGAGCCGCTCGTTCTTGTCCTCGATCTCCTTCTTGAGTTGCAGCGACAGCCATCGCCACCGGTCGCTGTAAATCGAAATCACGGCCCCGATCACCGAATAGAACAGGATGAAGGTCATGTTTCCGGCGAGAAGTTTCGGTTCGCCGATTCCGCCGCGCAGCCAACACGCCAGGCCGTAGCCAATCATCGTGAACAGGCCAAAGCACACCGACTCCGCCAATGACAGCGGCAGGAAAAAACCGACGCCGCTGAGCGCAAAGGTCAGGCCCACGAAATAGATCGACTTCTCACCGTCGGTGAGAAAAATCATCCAGCAGAGCATGCCCTGGATCAATGCCAGCCATACATACGTGAGCAACCGCACGTGGCGCTGGCCCCAGGCGAACGCATAACTGATCAGCACCGTGCCTATCAGCGCCGCTGTCGCCACGCGCAGCATCGCGAACTCGCCGGCACGATCCGGATAGAAGGCGGTGTCCAGACCGATCCCGGCAAGCACCAGGACCATGGTGATGCCGCAGGTCACCCTGCTGTAGAAAACCAGGTGCGAGGAGACCTCGCGCCGGTACGCGGGATCGCGCCGGTAAGCGAAGAGGCTCATCAGGGTGGAGTCCCCGCGGTCACGGTCGCCTCGAGGAAAACGTTGATGCCGGTGGTGTCGGTAAAAGTCCGGGCGTCGCCAACACCTTCGGGCAGCATCCTGAGCATGTTGGCCTCATCGCGGTAAATCAGGTACCACTCCAGAAAGTGCTCCATCCAGCAGCGCTCCGGATTGCTGGTGTGCACGTTGCTAAGCAGAATGTGCGCGCCCGGCCTGGAACGGGAAATGAAGTGGCCGATCAGGCGGGTGCACACCTTGTCGCTGAGGTAGTCGAACAGGCCGGCGCAGTACACGTAGTCGAACTTTTCTTCTTCGACTTCATCGGGGGTGGCCCGGGTCGCCCGCTTGAGCAGCTGATTGACCGATTCGTGGCGCAATTGCAGCCTGGGCTTTCCGCCCTGTCCGGCCAGCTCCAGGTGCTTGCGGGCGTGATCCAGCGTTTCCTCGTTGAAGTCCACCAGCACGAATTCAAGCCGCGCCTGGTCGGGATTGCGACGCACGAACTGCTGAATCTCCACGGCCGGACCACAGCCGATGTTGAGGACCCGCATGGTGCGGCCCTCGGACACCGCGCGCTCCGCCAGCCGATCCAGACGTTCGCGCAGAATGTCGATGCGGTTGCGATGCGCCCGCGCCACCGCCGCCTGCAAGAACATGTAGTTGACAAGCTGGAAATAGGCGCTGGGGCCTTGCCGCGGGTCTCCCAGGATCTGATTGACCACTTCGTAATCACCGGCGTAACCCAGCGGCTTGGCGAAAGTGCGATACACGAAGGGCGCGCGCAGAATGAGTGGGTGCATCGTCGCCTGCGCGAAACTGCGATGCATCGACATCTGTTCTTCTTCGACCAGCCTGGCCTGGCCCTCGAACCGGGTCAGATACTCGCGACCTTTTGCCATCAGGGGCTGGGCCAGTTCTTCAAAAACGTCCAGGCGGACCGTGCCGCTCTCCTCCCGCGGCAGGGCCGTGCTGATTTCCGCCTGATCCACCCAGCGGGTTATCTCCGAAAAATAGGCGCGCATTTCACTGACCACCACCTGGTACTCCCGGCGCACCGCGAAACGGATGTTCCAGTCCTGTACGAAGGCCACCGCCTCGCGGCCGATGCTGGCGGCGTCCCGCGCGACGGCCGTGAGTTCATTCCATTCGTCCACCAGCGTCACCGACACCAGGGCCATCAAGCCGGTGTTGAGCAGGCTGCTGACGATGGCCTTGCCGCAATAGAAGACGCGATCGCTGGACCGGATCGTCAGCTCTGAGAGCACCTCGCTGACCTGGACGATCGAATTGGGGTTGTAGATCTCCATCACCAGCGATCGCCGCTGCGCGTTCGTGAGGGTGCCGCGGGCGGCTTCGCCCTGGCTGTTGCGGAAGGTGACGACCGGATCGAGTAGGCGACGTGAATGCACAGTATGAAGCAGCGGCTCGAGCGGCACGGTGTTGCAGTGTTGTGGTCCACCACCCAGCCGGTTATCGGTGTCACTCATTGTGCACCGAAACAGCCCAGTCTCTAAGGCGCGCGCGCTCCGCGTGTGGCGCTTCGCCGACGCGTGGCCGCGCCTGCCGCGTATCGCTAGCCGCGTGGATGATGCTGTGCGTGCAGTTGTTTGAGCCGCTCGCGTGCAACATGGGTATAGATCGTCGTCGTCGAAATGTCGGCGTGACCTAACAACATCTGCACCGCGCGCAAGTCGGCCCCGTGATTGAGCAGGTGGGTGGCAAAGGCGTGGCGAAGCGTATGCGGAGACATGGGCGCCGCGATGCCCGCCGCAAAAGCGTACTTCTTCACGATCACCCAGAACATCACGCGCGTCATGCCCTGCCCGCGCGCGGTGACGAACAGGTCCTCGGTTTGCCGGCCCTGCAGGATCACGGGGCGCGCTTGCGCGAGATAGCGCAGCACCCAATCGCGCGCCACCTCGCCGAACGGCACCAGCCGCTCCTTGCCGCCCTTGCCCAGCACACGCAGCACGCCTTCGTTCATGCTGACATTGAAGGTCTTGAGGGACACCAGTTCGCTCACGCGCAGGCCGCTCGCATAGATCACCTCCAGCATCGTGCGGTCCCGCAGCCCCAGCGGCGTGTCCGTATCGGGCGCTCCAAGCAGCGCTTCGACTTGTGCTTCGGTGAGCGTCCTGGGAACCCGCAGCGCCTGCCGCGCCGACTGCAGGCGCAGCGTGGGGTCGGCCGAAATCAGACGTTCGCGCAGCGCCCACCGGAAGTAGCGCTTGAAAACCGTCAGGCGGCGGTTGGCCGTGGTCGCCTTGCTTTCGCTGTGCCGCGCCGCGAAGTAGGCGTTGAGGTCAGCCTCGCTGCTGGCGTCCAGGGTGCGGCCCTGTCCGTCCAGCCACCCGGCATAAAGGGCCAGGTCGCGCCGATACGCCGCCAAAGTGTTCTTCGACAGCCCCTCTTCGAGCCAGAGGGCGTCGATAAAGCTGTCGATGTTCAATCGAGCTTGAGTTTGGCCTGCTCGACCACCTTCTTGTACACCGCGTACTCGGCCTTGATCTGCTCGGCGAACTGCTGCGGCGTGTTGCCGATGATCAGCGATCCGGTCTCCTCTATGCGCTTGCGCACGGCCGGGTCCTGCAGCGCCTTGACGACAGCATCGTGAATTCGGGTGACCACCTCCGGCGGCAGGTTCTTCGGTCCGTAAATGCCGTAGTACGCCATGCGGTTCACCGGCTCCAATCCGACTTCCTTGAAGGTCGGGACGTTGGGCAACTCCTTCAGGCGCTGCGGCGCCGCAACCACGATCGGCACCAGCCGGTTGTCCTTGATGAAAGGCAGCGCGGACGGGATGTTGTCGAAGATCATCGGCACCTGGCCCGCCACGGTGTCATTCAAGGCCGGGCCGGCGCCCCGATACGGAATGTGGGTGACAAAAGTCCCCGAGAGATTCTTGAACAGCTCCATCTGCAGGTGCCCGATGCCGCCAGTACCGGAAGACCCATACGAATGGCGGCCCGGCGCGCGTTTGAGCTCCGCGACGAAGGCCTTGTAGTCCTTGGCCGGAAAACTGGGATGCACCGCGATCACATTGGGAGTGGCTGCGATATTGATGATCGGCGTGAAATCGGTCAACGGGTTGTACGGGATCTTGGCGTTGATCGCCGGATTTGCCGCCGTCGTGGAGACGGTCGCCATGCCCAGCGAATAGCCGTCGGGCGTCGCACGCGCTGTTTCCGTGGCGCCGATGACGCCGCCGCCACCGGACTTGTTCTCCACCACAACGGGCTGGCCCAGCGCTTTGCCCAGCGGCTCGGAGATCACGCGGGCAATGATGTCGGTCGTGCCGCCGGGAGCGAACGGGACCTGCAGTTTGACCGGCTTGTTGGGATAGCCCTGCGCGAATACCGGCGCGGCAGCCAGCGTCACGGCGGCTAGGGACAGCCCGGACCACAGATTTCTCATACTATCTCCTGATATCGAAAAAACGGAAAGATGCGTGCATCCTATAAGCAGATGCGTACCCGCTGTGGCATGGGGATAAGGGCTTTCCCTGAAAGGAGGCATTGAAGCTGGCGTCGCGCATGGGTTACAACGGCGATCCAGCACCGGCTCGGATCGGATGTTCCAAATGATAGGTATCAAGTATGTACCAACGTTCAGTGTGCCAAGGCCCATGCGACGTGCTCGCGCACGAGCGCGCTCGGGTGGCCCACGCGCGCCTGCAGCGCGGCCCGCAAGCCAGGTTCGTCGGCCTGCCGCAACGCATTTCCCATCGCCACAGCGATGTTGCGAAGCCAGCGCTCGTGGCCGATCCGGCGGATCGCGCTGCCCTCGGTGTGCCGCAGGAACTCTTCTTCACTCCAACTGAATAGCTCCACCAGTTGCCTGCCCGTGAGGCCATCACGCTCGTCGAAATCCGGCAAGGCGCTGCGGCGGGCGAATTTGTTCCAGGGGCAGATCAGCTGGCAATCGTCGCAGCCATAGACGCGATTGCCTATCAGAGGGCGCAGTTCCTCCGGGATCGATCCGGCATGCTCGATCGTCAGATACGAAATGCAGCGCCGCGCGTCGAGCCGCTGCGGCGCGACGATGGCCCGCGTGGGGCACACCGTCATGCAGGCGTCGCAGCTTCCGCAATGCTCGGCGACCGGTGCGCTGACCGGCAGCGCGAGATCGAGATAGATCTCGCCGAGAAAGAACATGGACCCGGCCTCTCGGCTGAGGACCAGGGTGTGCTTGCCGCGCCAGCCCTGGCCGCTGCGCACCGCCAGCTCGGCTTCGAGGACAGGCGCCGAATCAGTGAACACTCGGTGCCCGACCGGGCCTACTCGCTGGGCCATCCGTTCGGCCAGCTTCTGCAAGCGCGAGCGCAACACCTTGTGGTAGTCGCGGCCCCGCGCATAGATCGAGACGATTCCCTCGCGCGGACGCTGCAATCGATCAAACTCGACTGCCTGCCAGCCCCCGGCGGTGCCGGCGGGCAGGTAATCGATTCTGGCCGTGATCACGCTCACGGTGCCCGGAACGAGCTCCGCAGGCCTGGCCCGTTTCAAGCCATGGGTTTGCATGTAGGCCATGTCGCCGTGAAAACCGTTGGACAGCCACGCCAGGAGCCCGGCTTCGGCCGACGATAAATCGACACCGGCCACGCCGATTTGGGAGAATCCAAGTTCCTGGCCCCAGGCCTGGATTTGCGCAACCAGTTGAGGACCGTCGATCTGATCACTGTTGAACGTCACTCGCCCATTGTAGAAAGCGCCGTGCGGGCCATGGTCTGGCGCAGCGAGGACGAGACGCGGGCATTTGCCGCCCGGCTGGCCGCCAACCCCGGCATCGGGCGTGCCTTTATCGAGTTGCGCGGCGACCTGGGCGCCGGCAAGACCACTTTGGCGCGGCACCTGCTGCGCGCGCTGGGTGTGCACGAACGGATCAAGAGCCCCACTTACACGGTCGTGGAACCGCATGAGGCGCCCGGGCTTGCCATCTGGCACTTCGATTTTTTCCGTTTCAATGACCCTC
>JBKJHN010000155.1:0-7015 GCA_046599015.1 Ramlibacter sp. | reverse complement strand
CGCGTTGATAAGCGCGGGGCACCGAGTCAGCCGCGAACACCGGCAACGCCGCCGCGCCGGTCAACCCTGCCGCCGCGGCCGTGCACGTTTCGATGAAATTGCGCCGATCCATGAGTGATGGAAAGTAGCGCATGTGCGTGCCGGCTGTCAAACCGGCTTTGTACCCAACACCAAAGTAGGCATGCGAGGTCTCACACCATCTTCATGGAAGGCACAAGCCCCATGGCCCATCTGAAGGGCGGCGCGTTTGCCCACATCACAGCGGCTGCTTTTCCTACCTGTGCAGGCGGCGTTTTCCGGCGTTGAGTTATGAGTAGCTGAACAACGATGGACTCTTAGCAATAAAGGAAGACTACCATGTCCATTTCACTCATCGTCTTGATCTTGCTGGTGCTGCTGCTGGTCGGGGCGCTACCGAGCTGGGGACACAGTCGCAGCTGGGGCTACGGTCCGTCCGGTGGATTGGGGCTCGTGCTCCTGATCGTGGTGGTGCTGTTGCTAATGGGCAAGATCTAGGGAAGCTCTGGAGCTACGGGTCAGCTATTGAGCTGGCCCCATAACTTCTCCAGCCGCTTCACGCTCACGGGTTGCGGAGTTCGCAATTCCTGGGCGAAGAAACTCACCCGCAGCTCCTCCAGCAACCAGCGGAATTCCTGCATGCGCTCGTCCACTGCGCCTTTTCTGTCAGCCACCAGGCGCCAATAACGCTGCTCCTGCGGCTTGAGCTCAGACAGTCTCGACACGTCGCGTGCCGGGTCGGTGCGCAGCTTGTCCAGGCGCAGCGTGATCGCCTTTAGGTAGCGAGGAAAGTGCTGCAGCTGCGTCCACGGCGTCAACGCCAGGAAGCGCTTGGGCATCAGGCGTTGCAGTTGCTGCGTCGCGTCGGCGGTGGCGTCCGGGTGATTCTTCGTGTCCTTGACCTTGCGCACTGCCGCCGCGTACTCGGTCAGAATGGTAAGCGCCAGTCGCGCCACCTCATTGGCTATCAGCGTCAGCCGGCCTCGGCCCTGCTCGACCCGCCGCTTGAAATCCGCTTCACCGGTGGGCAGGGGTTCAAGCATGAATGCCCGCTCCAGAGCCACCTCGATGATCTGGTCACGCAGCTCCTCCTGGGTGCCCAGGGGCATGAAGGCGACCGCCATCTTCTGCAAGTCCGGAATGTTCTTTTCCAGATACTTCAGCGCGTCCTTCAGCTGCAGCGCAAAGAGCCGCCGCAAGCCGACGCGATGCTTCGCCGCCGCGGCGTCCGGCTCATCGAAGACCTCGATGGCAACGGCATCGCCCTGATCGATCAACGCCGGAAAGCCGATCAGGCTCGTGCCCCCTTTGCGGATTTCCATGAGTTCGGGCAGGGCGCCAAAAGTCCAGGCGGTGTACTTTTCCGCTCCCTCTCCCTCTGGGAGAGGGCTGGGGTGAGGGCTGGCGGGCATCCCCTCACCCCCCCCTCTCCCAGAGGGAGAGGGAGAGGGAGTCGAAGTCTCTCGTGCCGACATCTTCAACCCCGCCAGCGCCTGAAACGCCCCTCTCGCCTGCGCCCCCAATTCGGCCTTCAGCGCGCCCAGATTGCGCCCCATCCCCAATTGCCGTCCGTGCTCGTCCACCACCCGAAACCCCATGAACAGATGGGCCGGCAGCATATCCAGCTTGAGATCGGCCCGCTTCACGTCGAGGCTGGTTTCCGCGCGGACGATCTTCAGCACGGCATCCGTCAACGAACCGCGCGCCCAGAATTGCGCTTGCGAAAGCTCGCCGGCCAGCCGTGACGCCGATTCGGGCAGCGGCACGAAACGCGATCGGGGCCGTTGCGGCAAGCTCTTGAGCAGCGCCTGCACCTTGTCCTTCAACATGCCGGGTACCAGCCACTCGGCGCGCTCCTCGCTCACTTGATTGAGCACGAACAGCGGCACCGTCACCGTGATGCCGTCGCGCGGGTCGCCGGGTTCGTGCAGATAGGTGGCGGCGCAATCCACGCCTCCGACCCGGATCGTCCTGGGAAAGGCTTCGGTGGTGATGCCGGCGGCCTCGTGCCGCATCAACTCTTCGCGATTCAGTTTGAGCAGAGCCGGGTTGTCGCGGCTGGCTTCGCGGTACCAGCGTTCGAAGGTGGCGCCACTGTGAACATCCCGCGGGATCTGCTGGTCGTAGAAGGCGAAGATCAGTTCGTCGTCCACCAGGACATCCTGGCGCCGCGCCTTGTGTTCCAGTTCTTCGACCTGCTTGACCAGCTTCTGGTTGGCGGCCAGGAACGGCAGTCTGGTTTCCCACTGGCCGGCGACCAGCCCCTCGCGCATGAAAATCTCCCGTGCGCCCTGCATGTCCACGCGGGCGAATGGCACGCGCCTGCCGCTGTAGATCACCAGACCGTACAGCGTCGCGCGCTCCAGCGACATCACATCGGCGGCCTTCTTTTCCCAGTGCGGGTCAAGCAACTGCTTCTTCAGCAGATGCCCGGCGACCTGCTCGATCCACAATGGCTCGATATTAGCGATGCCGCGCCCGAACAGGCGAGTGGTCTCCACCAGCTCGGCGCACACGATCCAGCGGCCAGGCTTTTTCTTCAGATGCGCGCCGGGATGGCGGTAGAACTTGATGCCTCGGGCGCCCAGGTACACGTCCTCTTCGTCGGGCTTGCAGCCGAGGTTGCCCAGCAGGCCGGCCAGCATCGACTTGTGCAGTTCCTCATAGCCGGCCGGGGTTGCGTTCAATTGCCACTTGTGCTCCGCGACCACGGTGTGCAACTGGCTGTGGATGTCGCGCCACTCGCGCACGCGCCGCACGTTGATGAAGTTTTGCCGAAGTAGTTGTTCGTACTGGCGATTGGAGAGCTTGTGGGTGGGCCGGGCAGCTGCCTCAAGTGAATTTGCCTGGCGTGCATGCCTGCCCCCTCCCCCCTTGGGGGAGGGCTGGGGTGGGGGTGCACCGCCGCGCGCTTCTTCCAGCCAGTTCCACAGCCGCAGGTAGCCCGAGAACTCGCTCTTCTCGTCATCGAACTTCGCATGCTGCTGGTCGGCCTGGGCCTGCAACTCCATCGGCCGGTCGCGCACGTCCTGCACCGACAGCGCCGATGCGATGACCAGCACTTCGTCCAGTGCGCCGCGCTCCCGCGCTTCCAGAATCATCCGGGCCACCCGCGGATCCAGCGGCAGCTTGGCCAGCTCACGGCCCATCGCTGTCAGGTCGTTGGCGTCGTCCACGGCTCCGAGTTCATTCAGCAGCTGATAACCATCGGCGATGGCGCGACGCGACGGCGCCTCGATGAACGGGAAATCCTCCACGCTACCCAGATGCAGCGCTTTCATCCGCAGAATCACGCCGGCCAGCGAGGAGCGCAGGATTTCCGGGTCGGTGAAGCGCGGCCGGCCGGCGAAATCCTGCTCGCCATACAGGCGGATGCAGATGCCATCGGCGACGCGCCCGCAACGCCCGGCACGTTGATTGGCCGCAGCCTGACTGATCGCCTCGACCAGCAGCTGTTCCACCTTGCTGCGGAAGCTGTAGCGCTTTACCCTGGCCGTGCCGGCGTCGATCACGAACCGGATGCCAGGCACCGTCAGCGATGTCTCGGCCACGTTGGTGGCAAGCACGATGCGCCGGCCGCTATGACTGTCGAAGATCCGATCCTGCTCGGCCTGGGACAAGCGCGCGAACAGGGGCAGCACTTCGGCGGTGCGGGTAAGCGGGCTATGCGACAGGTGCTTGCGCAGGTGATCTGCCGCCTCGCGGATTTCACGCTCGCCGGGCAGGAATACCAGGATGTCCCCCCCGCCGCCCGCCCGCCACAGTTCATCGACGCCGTCGGCGATCGCCTCGTTCAAGCCATAGTCGCGCGATTCCTCGAACGGCCGCCAGCGCTGCTCCACCGGATACATCCGTCCGGACACATAGATGATCGGCGCCGGTCCCCTGGCGGATGCGAAGTGCCGGGCGAATCGATCGGCGTCGATCGTCGCGGAGGTCACCAGCACCTTCAGGTCGGGCCGGCGCGGCAGGAGCTGGCGGAGATAGCCGAGCAGGAAATCGATGTTCAGGCTGCGTTCGTGCGCCTCGTCGATGATGATCGTGTCGTAGGCCAGGAGCTGCGGATCGGTCTGCGTCTCGGCCAGCAGGATGCCGTCGGTCATCAACTTGACCGAGGCGTCCCGTGACAACCGATCCTGAAAGCGCACCTTGTAGCCGACCACCTCGCCCAGCGGGGTCGAAAGCTCCTCGGCTATGCGTTTGGCCACACTGGAGGCAGCGATGCGGCGCGGTTGCGTGTGGCCGATCAAGCGGCCGCGCCCTGCCGGGTAGTTGAGCTTGCCGCGCCCCATGGACAGGGCGATCTTCGGTAATTGCGTGGTCTTGCCCGACCCGGTCTCGCCGCAGACGATGACCACCTGGTGGCTGGCAATCGCTGCCATGATTTCGTCGCGTTTGGCCGAAACCGGCAGTGACTCGGGAAAAGTGATGCTCAGGGACAAGGACGGCGCCAAAAGCCGCTGATTATCGGGCACGCACCCGGTCCGCACCGCGGCGCCCGGGCTCGCCATTGCGTTTGCCGGGTCGCCCGCGTATCGTGTTTTCATGCACATTGTGGCGATCGACATCAAGCTGCTCGAAGTGCAGGTGCGCGCGGATGATTGCCTTACACTTTCGCCACAGCCTGCGCCGCCCTTTCCACCGCGATGTCCACCGTCTTCAACTTCACCTTTGTGCCCTGGTTCCGTTCGGTGGCGCCGTACATCCACATGCACCGGGGCAAGACCTTCGTGGTCGGTATGGCCGGCGAGGCCATTGCCGCGGGCAAGCTGCACCACATCGCGCAGGATCTTGCGCTGATCCAGAGCATGGGGGTGAAGGTGGTGCTGGTGCATGGCTTCCGCCCGCAGGTGAACGAGCAGCTTCGCGCCAAGGGTCACGCCGCCAGGTACTCGCATGGCATGCGCATCACCGACGAAGTGGCGCTTGACTCCGCGCAGGAAGCGGCGGGGCAGTTGCGTTACGAGATCGAGGCCGCATTCAGCCAGGGCTTGCCCAACACCCCGATGGCCGGTTCCACCGTGCGCGTCATTTCTGGAAACTTCATTACGGCTCGACCTGTAGGGGTCGTCGATGGCGTGGACTTTCAACATTCCGGCATGGTGCGCAAGGTCGACGTCGCCGCCATCATGCAAACGCTCGAGTTTGGGGCCATGGTGCTGTTGTCCCCTTTTGGTTTCTCCCTCACGGGGGAAGCCTTCAACCTCACGATGGAAGAAGTCGCTACCAGCGTGGCGATCGCACTGCAGGCCGACAAGCTGATTTTCCTGGCGGAGATCCCCGGCGTCCGGGCCAGGCCGCTGGACCCGGAAGGCGAGGAGAACCCGATCGACACGGAGCTGCCGCTGGCCGCGGCCGAACAATTGCTGGCCGGCCTGCCCGCGCCGCAGCAGCCTACCGACACCTCGTTCTATCTGCAGCATTGCGTGAAAGCCTGCAAGGCCGGCGTCGAACGCAGCCACATCATTCCTTTCGCCACCGATGGCTCGTTGCTGCTGGAGGTGTATGTGCATGACGGAATCGGCACCATGGTGGTGGACGAGAAGCTGGAGAACCTGCGCGAAGCCACGCCGGACGACGTCGGCGGAATCCTGCAGCTGATCGAACCCTTCGAGAACGACGGCACCCTGGTCAAGCGCGGTCGCAATGAAATTGAACGCGACGTCGCCAATTACTCCATCCTCGAGCACGACGGTGTGATATTTGCGTGCGCGGCGCTTTATCCTTTTCCGGAGGCGAAGACTGGCGAGATGGCCGCCTTGACCGTGTCACCGCAGAGCCAGGGCCAGGGCGACGGCGAAAAGATACTGCGCCGCATCGAGCAGCGAGCGCGTGCGACGGGTCTGGAAAGCATCTTCGTCCTGACGACCCGGACGATGCACTGGTTCCTGAAACGCGGCTTCGTCCAGGGCGACCCGGACTTGCTGCCGGAAGCCCGCAAACGCAAGTACAACTGGAATCGCAAGAGCCTCGTGTTCATCAAGAAGCTGGTTTAGGCCCGGCGCGTTGCCGCGTCCGAAGCGGCAGCGCGGGCCTTCTCCTACAAAGGAATAGAACCGGTCCGACAGCGGTTGGCCCAGACAAAGCCTACGTTGATCTGGACAAAGGACGCCCATGAACGCTGCCGAACAGGTCATCACCCCTTACGAAGTCCGCATTCCCTCGGGCGATGCGTGGCTCTACGGCGATCTTGCATTGCCTGCTGCTTTCACCGGCGTCGTGCTGTTCGTTCACGGCAGCGGCAGCGGCCGGCATAGCGCCCGCAATCGCCAGGTCGCGAAGCGGCTGCAGCAATCCGGCATTGCCACGCTCCTGTTCGACCTTCTGACTGCCCAGGAGGAGCAGCTGGACCTGCGGACCCGGGAACACCGCTTCGACATTCCGTTGCTGACGCGCCGGATCCAGGACGCGACGGCATGGATCGCATCGCGCCCCGAGTTGTTGCGCGCATGCGTCGGCTACTTCGGCGCGAGCACCGGCAGCGCCGCGGCGCTGATCGCGGCGGCCCGGCTGGGCGACCAGATCGCCGCGGTGGTCTCGCGGGGCGGGCGTCCGGACCTGGCCGGGCCGGCTGCGCTGGCCGCCGTCAAGGCCTCCACCCTGCTGATCGTGGGTGGCGCCGATCACGGCGTGGTCGAGCTCAACCAGGAAGCCTACAAACGGCTGCAATGCCATAAGGGGCTGGCCGTCATTCCGGGGGCGACGCATCTGTTCGAGGAGCGCGGCGCGCTGGAGCAGGTGGCCGAGGCGGCCACGAGCTGGTTCACCAAGCACATGGTTGCCACTGCAGAGCACGAGGAAAGCCGATGACCAGGCCAGACGTTCCGTTTCTCGACCGCCGGCAGGCCGGAAGGGTGCTGGCCGAACTGTTGGAACAGTATCGGGACCGCGAGAATCTGCTGGTGCTGGCGCTCCCCCGAGGCGGCGTCGCGGTCGGCTTCGAGGTGGCACGTGCGCTGCAGGCGCCGCTGGACGTGTTCGTGGTGCGCAAGCTCGG
>JBKJHN010000038.1:0-3417 GCA_046599015.1 Ramlibacter sp. | reverse complement strand
TGGTGGTGTTCGAATCGCTTTTGGCCACCGAGAAGGGCGAACTGGCGCCCGCCTACGTACCCTTCATCGGCACCGTTCCTCCGACGCTTGACCGGGATTTCAAGTCGGGGGGCGATGCTCCGGCACCGGGGATGAGCCGCGCGGACTACCGCGCCAGCTTTCGCAAGATGATGGAATTGACGAAGCGCCTGTACGACGCGGGCGTGCCGATTCTGGCCGGAACGGATGGTGGGGGACCCGAGATCGTTCGGGAACTGGAGCTTTACGTCGAGGCTGGCCTCACGCCCGCCCAGGCACTCCGGACTGCCACTTTGAACCCGGCGCGCCTGGTGGGCGCCGACAAGGACACCGGCTCGGTGTCGGTGGGCAAGCGGGCTGACCTGGTGCTTGTCGAGGGCGACCCTTCGCGGGACATCGGTGTCATGCGCCAGACGCGCTGGGTCATGCAAGGCGGTGCCCTCATGAATGCAGACGAGCTTCGCGAGGTGGCCGGCTTCTCGGGCCGCCCAGCCAGGCAGCCTCTGGCTAATCGCGTCCGTTGATGATCAGTTCGCTGCCGCGTGCAGGCCGTGGCTGCAGTCCACGCGCCAACTTCGGCTCAATTGGGTGTCAGCCGTGCAAAGTCGCTGTCGAGCCTGGCCAATGACGCAGCAATGCCCAGACGTCGCGCATTGACCCACTCGCGCTGTTGCACCAAGGTAGCTTGCGAGGCTTTGAGCATCCGCTCCATTTCCGCAGGCTGGGGTCCCCCCACCGATGCGCGGTTCCTGACGATTGCGGCGGGATCGAGCGTGGAGCGAAATTCAGCCTCGCTCATCGGCAACTCGCTGGGATAGCTGGAAGCCTTGACCGCTTCCGCGTAGATGCGTCTGGCCTCGGAGTACGGAAAGTCGAGGGGCCTGATGCCCTTCAGTTTGGCAAAGTCGACCACTTCCGAAGCGAAGTGATGCCCGACGCGAAAGGGAAGCTTGTACTTGCGCATCAGCACATCGGCCAGCTCTTGCGATGCGGTCCAGTCGCTGTTGAGTTCTTCCATGGCGCGCTCCGGGCTGATCACCAACGAGCCGAGAATCGTGTTCCAGTTCCTGAGCACCGTGATGGCGCTGTTGATCATGGCGCTGTTGGCCCTGACCTCCTTCGGATCGCCCATGCCCGGCGTGATGTTGTGCGCCTGGATCGCGACGCCCATCGCCAGCGAAAGGGCGGTGGATGCGTCGCGGCGCGTGGTATTGAGCAGGCCAGGGTTGCGCTTCTGCGGCATGGCGCTCGACACATAGGTGTTGACGCCGCCCTCCGTCAGCAGCATCCAGGGCCGCGCCTGCGCGTATTGCGTCATCACGTCTTCGACGAAATGGCCTGCGTGCAACGCGATGCTCGTCACGATGGACCCAGCTTCCACGGGGTGCTCCATGGATGAAATCTGGGAGGCGTCGTAGGCGTTGTCCACGATGGCGGCGAACCCAAGGTAATCGGCCATGCGCTTTCGGTTCAAGGGCCAGCTGGTGCCGTTCAAAACGGTAGTGCCCATGGCCGACCGGTCTATGCGCACGTACGCCTCGCGAATTCGCTGCGCGTCCCGATCCAGCCCGGCGGCATGACCGAGCAGATAGTGGCCCAGACTGTTAGGTTGCGCCGCGACCCCATTGGTGTAGTTGGGAACGATGGTGTCCCGGTGCCTTGCGGCCAACTTCACAAGCGAATCAGAAGTCTTGTGCAGCTGGTCTGCGAGGTTGAGCAGGTCGTCACGCAAGATGGCGGCGCGGTACGTGGCGTGCATGTCCTGGCTTGACCGGCCCGCATGCAAGAGTGTGACTTCGGCGCCGGCGGCCTCGATCAGCAGGGGCTCGAAGGCGATGACGGTGTTCGGGCGCTTCGCACCGGGCAGGCTGCCATCCTTGATCACCTTGGAGATGCCCGCGGCAATTCGAGGCGCCATCGACTTCTCAAGCAGTCCCTCAGACGCGTTGATCACCGCGGTGGCCTTGTTCATTTCTCCAAGCCAGAAGAATTCATCGCGGGCCGGAGACTGCTGCGCGGTGGCAGGGGCGGCAAGAGCCGCCAGGACGAAGGCAAGCGGGAAGGCGGAAAATTTCATGATGCTCCTCAATGCGAATCAGGACACCCGGCTACGCAGATGATCGGGTGCTCCTGTCAGCGCAATTGAAGCATGGCATCCGTGTTGCAGTCTGGGGATAGAAGTGCGATTACTCTATCTTTAATCCAGCGGCCTTCACCAAGGGCGGCCACTTCGGCAAATCCTGTTCCATGAACTTGGTCATGTCGGAAGGTTGGGCGCTGTTGAACACCTCCAGGTGCGCCGACCGCTCGATCGAGGCCCTGGTGGAACCGTGCGTCGCTGGAGAACCCGCCTGCGGACGGCGACGAGGCGTCGCGCAAGTTTCGCAGCACGCTTTCACGCTCGGCGGACCAAAGCGAAGCCCAATTGCGCGACATGACCAGCAACTACTACGGGATGATCTCGCTCATCGGGCCCGGCCCGGTGTTGAAGGAGCGACTGCCCATCATTGGGATGGCTTGAGGGTTCACGCCAACAACCGCCGGGCTACCTCTCGTATCGCCTGCCAGAGCTGCGCCTTCGTGACCGGCCCGATGCTCAGTGCAGTCATGCACTCGTCCAGCCGTCCGCGCCGGGATTGCAGCGTGTCCACTGCTTGGGCGAGCGAACGGCGGATCGAGTCGCCATAGGCGGCTTCCGCCTTCACGCAGGCGGTTTCGAGGAGCGGCCTGTCGGCTTTCATCATGGCCAGGTCGATGAGATCGCGGCTATACACCGCGTAGTCGGCCCATCGGTCTGCATTGGCCAGCAGCTTCTCAGCGGCCAGATCGACAGGTGCAAGTGTCTGGATACCGCAGATGCTGTCTCCATTGCCCGGCGTTGCCAGTTCGATCCGCGCTTCGAGCACGATCTCGAACTTGATCGTCGACATGCCGGAGCGCACCTGTGTGCGGATGCCGTACTGGTCGGCGCGGACCTCGCGGGCGAGTTCCAGTTGCAACCCATCGCGCACGATCGGTTGCAGTCCGTGCACGTTCCCGAGCAACTGGCGCAGCTCACGGTAGCCCGCGAGATCCGAAACCATGAAGTCGATGTCTATCGATTCGCGATATTCGCCATGTCGCAGCGCCATGGCCGTGCCGCCGCCGAAGTAGCAATGCCGCTGCGACAAGGCTTGCGAGTCGAGCGACTGAAGGACGAGCGCGACGTCGCGATGATGTGGGCGCTCAAACAAGCAGGCGTCCTCCGCCGATCTCTTGTGACAATGTGTCGATGAGCGCGGTTTCGTTTTTGGACAGAGCCGGGCGATCCACATGACGCCAATTGCGTTCGTAAAGTTGCAACGCTTCGCGGGGCGAAACTTCGTCCACCCCGTGCAGCTGCCAGGCGAGCTTCTTCAA
>JBKJHN010000133.1:0-12185 GCA_046599015.1 Ramlibacter sp. | reverse complement strand
TGGCTGCCGGCTGTAAGCTGTCAATGGATAGCCGCGGCGCTTGGGCCCAGCACGCGGTCGGCAAAATCTGGCGAAGTCAAAGACCAACGACCTCGCGGCCGATCTTGGCATCGCGGGAGAACTCGGATACGACCGCGTCACGGCTGCGTAAGAGCGTCGGTCGCTCATGTCAGGAACACGGAATCTTCCTCGGGATGGGCGGTGTTTACACCGCGCCGCTGATCACGCGCTTCCCAGAGGATGGTCGCACCGCTGTGCTGGGCAACATCGCAGGGGGCGGGCACTGAGCCGCAGCGGTCGATGCGCACGGTCTCATGTACGCCCCGGGACCCGCATGGTACGGTCACGGAGAGCTCTTTTTTATAGCAACACTCATTTTCGAGGCGATGCCGCATGACGCCATCGGGCCCACCACAGCACGCCAACCAATGCAATGAAAAGCAGCGCTGATAAATAGAACAGTTCATTGACCGCAAGCGTGTGTGCCTGCTGTTCGATCATCCGATCAATCATCGCCATTTGCTGCTCGCGTCCAAGACCAGCCGAGCCGAGCGCCCCACGGGCATCGGCGAGTGGTACAGCGCCGTCCGATACCGACTCGGCCAGCCGGCTGCGATGGAATGCGGCGCGCCAGTCCCAGGCTGTGGTGATCAGCGACGCGCCAAAGGCACCGGCGCTGTAGCGCATGAAGTTGCTCACGCCCGATGCGGCGGCAATTTGCTCGGCCGGCAAGTGCGAAAAGATAATCGCCATTAACGGCACGAAGAACATTGCATTTCCGGCGCCCTGAATCAGGCTGGGCAACATCAGCGTGTGCAGATCCGTATCGGTTGAAAAACTGGATCGCATCCACATCGACAGCGCGAGTACGAGAAAAGCGCCGCTCACCATCCAGCGCGGATCGTGTTTGCCAACATACCAACCGACCAAAGGCGCGAGGAGGATGGCCAGCACGCCCACAGGCGCAAGCACGACACCCGCCAGCGTCGCCGAATAACCCATGTACTGCTGCAACCAAAGCGG
The DNA here is from genome assembly GCA_046599015.1 of Ramlibacter sp. GTDB lineage: Bacteria > Pseudomonadota > Gammaproteobacteria > Burkholderiales > Burkholderiaceae_C > Ramlibacter. Next base: position 11,162 of record JBKJHN010000133.1, on the reverse strand, counting down.
CAACAGCACCAGGTTGCCCAGGAAAAGCCCGTACCCGAACGACATCGCCAGTGTTCCGACCCAGAAGTTTCTCGCCCGGAACAAGCTGAGGTCAATGATCGGATTTTTTTCGGTGAGCTCCCACACCATGAATATTGCGAAGAAGACGACGGAGGTGGCCCCAAGCCCGACGATCAACGGGGAGCCGAACCAATCCCGATATTTGCCCAGGTCCAGCATCATCTGCAGCGACCCGACCCACACTACAAGTAATGCCAGGCCTGCCGCGTCCACTGGCGTCTGGCGGGTGACTGTTTCGAGCGGTCGGAAAACGCGCCAGACCGCGAATGCGCAAACCAGGCCCACCGGTACGTTTACGTAGAAAATCCAGCGCCAAGACCAGTTGTCGGTGAGCCATCCGCCCAGCAAGGGCCCCACGATCGGCGCGGTGAGGGTCGTGACCGCAAGCACACTGAGCGCGAATCCGATCCGGCTCGGCGGATAGCTTCGCAGCAGGAGCGCCTGGCATAGCGGAATCATGGGGCCGGCCACCGCGCCCTGCAGCACCCGCAATACCACCAGCACTTCAAACGTCGGCGCCGCACCGCAGAGCAGTGACATGAGCGTGAACAGCAGCACGCTGGCGGCGAACAGGCGCACCGTTCCAAAGCGCTGGACGAGCCATCCGGTGAGCAGCAGGGATATGGCGGTGGCGACGCCAAAGCCGGTGATGATCCAGGTGCCCTGGTTCGGGCTCACGCCGAGGTCACCGGCAATTGCCGGAATCGAGACGTTGGCGATCGAGATGTCGAGCACGCCCATGAAGGCGGCGAGCGACAGCGCAAGGGTTCCGACCAGCCGGGTGCTGCCTTCGATGGCGGGTGCGGGGACGGACGCACCCGCGGTCACAGGCACCGGATTCATCGCGCGCTGGCTGAACGCCCGGTGATTTTTCCGCCATGACGGCGGGGCGCCTCAGGCTTCAAATGGGCGTTTATGACGCGCTGCACCGCTTCGTCGGCGCCCTTCTCGAGTGCGTTGAACACGTCGGTTCTCACCAAGGGAGACCGTTGCGATGGATCGCTGAGCCTCGGGCCGTCGCGGTCTCGCGTGTCGACGACGACGCTCATCGACAGGCCAACGCGAAGCGGATACTCAGCAAGCAGAGTCGCGTCGAGCGTCACCCGTACCGGGACCCGCTGAACGATCTTGATCCAGTTGCCGGTAGCGTTCTGGGCAGGCAGCAACGAGAACGCAGATCCAGTGCCGGCGCCGAGTCCGATCACGCGGCCGGCGTACACGATCGCCTTGCCGTGGAGATCCGAAGTGAGGCTCACCGGCTGGCCGATCCGGATGTCGCGCAGTTGCACTTCCTTGAAGTTTGCCTCGACCCAGAGCTGATCGAGCGCGACAATCGACATCAGGTTGGCACCCGCCGCCACCCGCTGGCCGACCTGTACATAGCGTCGCGCCAGGTGGCCCGACAGCGGGGCGCGCACTTCGGCGCGGCTGACCGCGAGCCAGGCTTCGCGCATCTCGACCGCTGCTTCTTCGATCGCTGGATGCCGTGCGACCGGTATCCCGTCGGTCAGGGCAAGATGGGCGGCCAGCTCTTCGCGCGCTGAGACAACCGCCGTTTTGGCCACTTCAAGTTCGCTGACGGCGACATCATGAGCCGCCCGAGCGTTTTGCAGCTCCTCGCGCGACACCGCTCCGACGGCCTGCAACGCCTCGCGGCGCCTGAATCCTTCCGTGGTGCGCGTGAGTTCTGCCCGCGCACGTTCCACTCCGCCCTGGCGGATGGCTATCGTCGAGCGTAGCGCGTCGGTATTCAGGTACCGCGCGCGCGTGTCGCGCACCGCCCGCGCGAGTTGCACCGATTTGCGCTGCAGCGTATTGCGCGCATCGGTCGCGTCGAGCGTCACCAGCACCTGTCCCGCCTCGACCCGGTAGGTTTCGTCGGCGTGGATGGACAGCACCGTACCCGCGACCTGGGGCGTGACCACGACAACGTTCCCGTGCGCATAGGCGTTGTCGGTCGCGATCGAGCCGCCGGCTCCCAAATGATTCCAGGCCCACCAGCCCGCGGCGGCAAGCAGCACCAGCCCCGCGATCCAGACGAGGCCCCGACGGCGCGCTCCGACCGAACCGTTTTTCACGGTGTCCGCCGGGCGCTGGTCCGGGCTCACGATCTCACGCGGGTTTGATTCCGGCCTGTTCGATCATCGGCTTCCAGAGATTGACGTCGCGCTGGATACGATCGGCGAACGCCTGTTTAACCTCGCCGTCCTGCGTGATGACGCCGGAATTGCCGAGACGGGTGCGGACTGCCGGGTCCTTCAGCATCTTTGTGATTTCGACAGCGACTCGATCGACGATTGCAGCCGGCAATCCGGCCGGCCCGACCACCCCGTTCCAGGTCTCGATTTGATGACCCCGAATCGTCGCCGCGATGGCCGGCACTCCCGGCAACTGGGGAATCGGCTCCAAGCTGGAGACCGCGAGGAACCGGACCCGGCCGCTGGACACGTGCGGCATGATCTCCGAGATGTTGGCCGAATAGAGATCGGTCTGCCCGCCCATCATGTCGATCAATGCCGGCCCGCCACCCTTGTAACCGACCATCGTCGCTTCGATGCCGGCGCGGCGCAGAAACATGAAGGCCGACATGTGTGACAGCGAACCCTCGCCAGCGTGCCCGACGGTCAGTTTGCCCGGATTCTCCTTGCCGAATTTGATCAGGTCCGCAAGCGTCTGGAAGCGCGACCCGCTGGCCACGGTGAGTACCAGCGGATTGCCCCCGACGTTGGCGATCGGCACGAAATCCTTGAACGGGTCGTAGCGGACCTTGTAGAGAAACTGGACCAGCGATATCTGGGTGATCGTCGCGAAGAACAGGGTGTAGCCATCGGGTTGCGCGCGCGCAGCGAATTCGGCGGCGATCGTGCCGCCAGCGCCGGCCTGATTCTTGGCGACCACCGGGCTGTCGAGCGCCTTGCTAAGCCATTCGGCCGTGATGCGGCCCATGAAATCGGTGTTGCCGCCCGGCGGATACGGGATGATCAGGCTGATCGGCTTGGATGGCCACGCCTGGGCCTGGGCCATCGACGGCAGGACGCTGCCGGCGGCAGCGATGGCTAGCAGGTGACTGAACTGGCGGCGCTTCATAGGTGGCTCCTGATTGAAAAAAGAGGGACGAATCATTTGGGCAGCGCGACGTCGAGCGGCTCAATGAAATCACGCAGCAGCCGGCCATAACCGGCGATGCTCGAGTTGATGCGCAGGGTCCGCAGGCAGGCCCAGAAGCTGGCGGTATTGCTGGTCACGACTGGTTTGCCAAGCGTATGTTCGATCTCCTCGATGACATCGAGGGTGGCGAGATTGGCGCAGCTGATGAAGATTGCCTCCGCCTCGGGCGTGTCGATCTCGACCGCCAACCTGTACACCGCCTCCGGCGGCACGTGCCCGATGCAGCGGCGCTCTTGCTGGTCCTTGCCGAGTTCGAGGCCGAGATACTTGGTCACGGCGAAACCGTGCTCCCCGAGGAACGAAACCTCGCGGCGGTTCACGAAGTCCAGATACGGTGTCCCCATCGCAATGCGACGCACGCCCAAGGCGCGCAGCGCCGAAACGACCGCACCGGCGGTGACCAGTGCCGGCGTGCCGGTCTGTTCGGTGATCGATGCGGTGAGCTCCGGCAGCGGCACGATCACCGAACCGGCCGTGCAGCCGTAAACGACAATGTCGACCTCGGCAGTCGCGAGCTCTTTCGCGGCCCGGCCCAGATCGCCCGCCATTCGGTGAAACGAGGCTTCATCCATCTCTCCTGTCAGCAACACGCGGGCCGTGTGGATGGTGACGCCAGGCGGGGCCAGCCGATAGAACTCTGGTTCGTTGATGTTGTTGCTCGACGGCGTGATCAGGCCGATCTTGCCTCGCCAGCCGTAAGGCCGGCTCAGCTGCAAAGCCGACATCTCCGGCCTGTCCACACCGGATGATCGGGCCGTGGGATCCGTGCTGCTCATGCGACCTTCGCCTGCTTGCCATAGCCCTTCTCGCCGACGACCTTGCCGTCGACATAGACGGTGCGGCCGCGCACGATGGTGCGCACTGGCTTACCCTTTACCTTACGACCCGCATACGGGCTCCAGCCGACGAGACTCAGCACGTCTTCATCGCGGATCTCGTATTCGCGCTGAAGGTCGACCAGCACCAGGTCGGCGTCGAAGCCCGGAAGGATCTGCCCTTTCTTGTCGAGTTTAAACAGACGGGCCGGCGCGGTGGAGCAGGCTTCCACCACACGTTCTAGGGACAGCTTGCCGTCAAGCGCCGCGGTGAGGAACATGCTCAGGTAGAACTGGGTCGACGGGGTGCCGGTGTGCGCCTTCCAGCCGTCGGTCCAGCCGATCTCCTTCTCCTCGCGCGTATGCGGTGCGTGGTCTGTGGCGATGATGTCGATGGTACCGTCGTTGACGCCCTCCCACAGGCCGGGGAGGTTCTTCTCGGGCACCCAATACGACAGCGCATAAGAACCCAGGCGCTGGATCGCCGACCAGTCGCACCCCAGGAACAACGCCCAGGGATTGAGTTCACACGTCACATTCTGGCCGGCTGCCTTCGCCTCGCGAATCATCTGGACGCTGCCCGCGGTTTGGGTATGCAGGATGTGCAGGTGACAGCCGGCTGCGCGCTGCAGCCGCAGCAGCGTGGCGATCGCGGTCTCCCAAATGACGCCGTCATGCGCGGCGTAGGCCTTTGCGTAGGCGAGTGCGTCACGTTCCCCGCGCGCCCAATACGTCTGCTCGATCACGTCCATCAACGCCTGGTTGTGCGGATGCACCATCAATGGTGTGTTGAGCTCCGCGCAACGCTGCATGAGCTTGAGCAGCTCGCCGTGGTCGTGCATGCCGATGCCGGGCATGTGCGGATAGCTGCGACCGGTGTCTACCACCATGAATATCTTGAACGCGGCAATGCCGGTGGCAGCCATGCCGGGCATTTCGCTGTCGATGGTCGGCGCGGGGTTGAAGTTCCAGTCGACCACCGAATCGCTGCGGTAGATTGCGAACTGCTTTTCCAGCAGCTCCACTGAATTGGGCGGCGGCACCACATTGGGCATGCCGACGCTGGTGGTCACGCCCCCAGCGGCGCACTGCATCGTCGCGGTGTAGATCGTGTCTTTGTACTCGTAGCCTTTCTGCGAGCCCTGCCGATGATGCGAGTGCATGTCGATGATGCCGGGAAGCACCGCCAGACCCGTTGCATCGATGGTCTCCTTCGCGGAAGGTTCAGAACCGGATTCGAAGACGCCGGCAATCTGCCCGTTTTGAATGCCGATCGAGGCGGTAAAGCGGCCGTTGGCCGTGATGACGAGTCCGTTCTTGATCAAAGTATCCACTAGAGAGTTCTCCTAAAGCGATTGATGGTGGGATCGTGTGAGAGTGCGATGCCTGTCGGCTCACCGGGTGCCGGCTGCCTGCACCGGGATGCGGGTACGCAACGTCTCGAGCACCTCAAGTACGAATTCGCGCGACAGGCCTCGGGTGATGAAGACCATGCGTGAGCGGCGATCGCCGGCCGGCCAACCGGCCAACTCGGTCGGCGGATGGAACAGGCGCTGCACTGCCTGCAGCACGATCGGGCGCGGACGCCCGGCGATCTCGAGGATGCCTTTGACCCGCAGCAGCTGATCGCTGTGGGCCATCACCAATGCGTCAAGCCAGGCCGAAACATGCTCCCAGTGCAGTGGTTCGTCGAAGGTGAGGCAAAAGCTGCCGATCTCGGCGGAATGACGGTTCACGTCGTGGTGGCGGCCGTGGCTGTGGCCGCGATGTTCAGGACCATCGCCTTCGCCGGCCTGGCCACCGTGCCCGTGGTCGCCTTCGTAGCGATCCGCCTTGAGCCAATCGCGTACCGCCTCCGGCCGCGCGGCGGGGTCGTAGATATCGATGCCTTCCAGCAAGACCGCCGGTGGGGGTGACTTCTCGGTGGACGCCGTCAGGCCGGCGCCGGGGTTGAGCTGGCGCAATCGTTCGGTCAGCGCATCGGTCTGGGCATCAGGCAGGTCGGTCTTGCTCACGATCAGCTCGTCGGCTACCACCGCCTGGCGTACCGCCTCCGCGTGCGCGTCGAGCGTCGCGAGCCCGTTGACCGCATCGACGACGCTGATCACGCGGCCTAGCCGGAATGCCTGGGCGACCGGAAAAGTGATCAGGGCTTGAATCACCGGCACCGGGTCGGCGAGGCCGGTGGTCTCGATGAGCACCCGCGAGAAGTTCGGCACCTCGCCCGCGCTGCGTTTTTCCCGCAGGTCTCTAAGGGTTTCAACCAGATCACCCCGCACCGTGCAGCACAGGCAGCCGGTGCTCAGTTCGATCGTGTTGTCATTGCTGCTGGCGATCAGCGAATGATCGATGCCGATCTCGCCAAACTCGTTGACGATGACTGCCGCATCAGACATCGCGGGATCGCGCAGCCACGCGTTCAGCAGCGTCGTTTTGCCGCTGCCCAGGAAACCTGTGAGCAGGCTGACTGGGGTACGGGTGTCAAAGCCGGAGGGCTGGTTCATAGGAGGGGGATCTGAAAAAGGGAATAGAAATTTATTCGCATATGCTGCGAAAATGATAATATTACTCCAGACTTTCGAACATGCAAAAGAATGATGTGGCATGCCAGCTGATATTCGCCCAAGAAACCGTATCCTGCACATCCTTCAGCTGTTCGAAGACCGGCCTGTCTGGTCGGTGGAGGGGATCGCGCGACAGATGGGTACATCGACGAGTTCCACGTATCGCGATGTGCAGGAACTGCGCCAAGCCGGTTTCCTCGCGTCGGTTGTCGGCGCGGGCTACGTCCTGGGCCCGGCCTTCGTGCAGTTCGACCGGCTGATCCGGCAGAGCGATCCATTGATTCGGCTCGCCGCGCCGCGAATGCGGGCGCTGCTGACACAAACCACGCAACGATCGGTAGTCGTGCTTAGCCGGCGCTATCGCGACCAGGTGATGTGCATTCACCAGGAGCTTGGCGATGCGCCCCATCCGATCACGCTCTATGAACGCGGCGTCGCGATGCCGATGTTCAGCGGTGCGACCTCTAAAGTAATCCTGGCGCACCAGGGCGAGCGAACACTCGAGCGCATCTACCTGGAAAACGAGGAGCAGATACGCCAAACCCTGAACTGCACCAATTGGAAGTCGTTCCGCGATCAGCTCGAGGCGATCCGTCGTGCAGGCGTGGCGGTGACCCGCTCGGAGGTCGCCGAAGGACGGGTTGGCATTGCAGCACCGGTTTTCACCAGCGAACAGGTGATTGCCGGACTTAGCCTCGTGCTGCACGAATCCGACTTCGAGATTGAGCGCTTCACGGCTGCAGTGATTGAGACTGCTCGCGAAATCACCGCCTCACTGTCGCGGGAGGATCCGTGGATCGCACGAGCCTGAGTAGCGCCAATGGGCGTTCACCCACGCCCTGACACTTTGATGAGGACACTCAGGACGCGGATTGAGTGTACATCGCCCTCTTCAACCGCCCCCCTGATGCTGATGGGCTGGAGTTCTGGATGAACCAAAACCGCATGGGGAAGGGTATCCGAGAAATTGCTGAGACCTTTTTACGGTGCGGGCGTGCTGTACTCAGAACTCACCGGCTTCTCAAGCCACATGAGCAGCGCCGATTTTGTTAACGTGATCTATCGCAACGTGCTTGGCCGCAGCGAAGGTGCCGATAGCGAAGGACGAGCTTTTTGGACGGCCGCGTTGGACAGCGCAGGCGAAAGTCGTGGATCGCTGGTGACGACGATCCTGCAAGTGGCGCACACTTTCAAAAGTCACAGTGAGTGAGGGTGGGTGGCCAACCTACTCGACAACAAGATCGACGCAGGCCATACGATCGCGGTGACTTGGGGGGGTTACTGAACAGGCTAGTGAAGACCACTCTTGCCTGAAACCGGCCGCCATTTCGAACAAGAAGCGCCCTGGCATTGGATATGTCGAAGGGACTGTTCAAGGAAGCACGTCGACCGGCAAAGTAAGTGCGTTCTGCTGATTGACTTGAAGATACAGGCTCTGGAGTGCGCGTACGAGTTCGTGTGCGGAGCTCAACTGGATTCCAGACGATGGCGCCAGCTCCGATGACCACGGCGACATCTTGTACTCATCGGCCGTAAGGAGAACGAAATCCAACAGCGCTTTGATCATCTCGCATGCGAAGGAATAGTACGTACCGTTGAACTGAAGTCACTGCGCCTGCACGGCATGGCCGGGGCCTTGGCCGATCTAGTGGAGCAAGGCGCCAACGCCGGGCTGGAGTCCTCGCGTTGGTTGCTCGAACATCTGCTGGAGGCGGAACGCACGGATCGCGCGATGCGCTCGGTGAGCAACCAAATGCACGCGGCCAAGTTTCCGGTGCACCGTGACTTGGCCGGCTTTGACTTCGAGGCTTCGCCGGTGGATCGCAAGTTGGTCCACCAGTTGGCCGATCTGTCGTTCACCGAAGCGGCGCACAACGCCGTCCTGGTGGGCGGACCTGGCACCGGCAAGACGCACCTGGCCACCGCCATCGGGGTGTCGGGTGTCACCCGGCACGGCATGCGGGTGCGGTTCTACTCCACGGTCGATCTGGTCAACGCGCTGGAGCAGGAGAAGGCGCAAAAGTCGGCTTCCAACCCCGGCTCAAAATTCGGTCGGCACGGTGGCTCAGATTTGAATCGGCGCGGACACATAGGCGACAATGTCTTGCTGATGCCCAAGCACGCCTGCACCACCGCATATCTCTATGACAGGGCACTGGTTCAAACGATAGATGGACGATGGGAGTACAGGCCACAGCTTGGAAGCAAACGATAGCTCGAATCCAGGCCCATCGGGTCTCGACGTTCAGAAGGACGTTATGCGAGCTGGAACGCATTGTCATCGAACGACTTTCGTGCTTCACACCCTGTCTGGCACCACTCTCCCCAGGGATTGACGTTCCACCATCCAACCGGGGTACTCCGACGGAAGCGCACTAGCCGCATCTAGTTGCTCCATGTCTTCGGCGGAAAGCTTTAACTCAGCAGATGCGATATTTTCTGTCAGTTGCTCTGGCGTCTTCGCACCAATGATCACACTGGTCACGATTGGCTTATGCAACAGCCAAGCAAGGGCGACCTGCCCAGCTGAAACACCATGGGTTCTACCAATTTCGAGCAGCCGCTCGATGATGTCGTAAGCCTTTTCCTTGTTGATGTACGGAAAGTCGAAGGTTGCGCGGCGACTGTTGCTTGGCTTTGGCTGGCTCCGCGAATACTTGCCTGACAAAAAGCCACCGGCCAAGGGACTCCAGGGCATTAAAGCCAAATTTTCGCTCTCTGCCATCGGAATAATTTCCCGGTCTGCTTCGCGCCCCGCGAGACTGTAAAAATACTGTGCCGCCACGAACTTTGTCCAGCCCATCTTTTCAGCATAACCATTTGCTTTGGTCACCATCCAGGCTGGGTGATTGCTGACCCCCAGGTACCGCGTCTTTCCTGACCGCACCGCATCTTCTAGTCCTCGCATGGTTTCCTCCGTTGGAGTTAGGAGATCGACGCCGTGGATATAGAGCAGATCGACGTGGTCCATGTTCAGGCGTCGCAAGCTGTCGTTGATCGAATCGGCAATGTGAAGTCGCGAAAGCCCCATCTGGTTTGCCCCGGGACCCATGCGTCCCAACACCTTCGTGGCAATCACCACCTGCTGTCGATCAATTCCGAGCTCCTTGAAGGAAGACCCTAATATCTGTTCGCTCAACCCTTCAGAATAAACATTTGCCGTATCAAAAAAATTTACGCCACGATCGAAAGCAAGCTTCACAAGCTTATTCGCTTCTTCTTGCGGCACCTTTCCAACGGCCTGCCACCATCCTTGGCCTCCAAAAGTCATTGCCCCGAAACAGAGTTCAGACACCAATACACCAGTTCTACCCAGAGTTTTGTATTTCACATCGACCTTCTTTTCTCTCTCTCTTTCTACGATACTCATCTATGCGGTGACCCGCTTTGAACATGCTGCCGGTCACGCCCAAACATTGCCTGAGCGACATGGACGCAACTTTCACGCAGTTGAACCACCTCTTCCAAAGGCTGAAGATATCGCCGGGCTACGAAGACGTAGGGCGGTGCCGTGATCCTGACGTCGCTGGCCACCACCGACACACGGCCGCGCCACTCTTGCTTCTGCGCCTCGCTATGTGGCGCAACGGTAAGCATTGCACCCGAGGCGGCAAACTCCAAAAGCTGCATCAGCCCGCGACATTCGATCTGGGGAACAAACGGGGGAACGCCTTGAGCAAGCACGGCGGCATTTACCAGACCGCGAATATGAGAAGCTGCTGGCGGTAGCACCCAAGGACCTTGTGTCAGCTCACTCGTGCTGGCAAAAGACGAGTCGAAAAGGCAGTGGCCCATACCAGCAACAATGCACATGTTCTCTGCGAAAAGGAAGGTGGTCTCCAGAGCACCACCGCTCGCCAACACGGTGCTGCTGTCCACGCTGCCAAGCACAGCGTCCACCTCGCCGCGGTTCAGCTGCTCTACCAGCGCTGAAATAGTGCCTTCCCGTACCTCGACTTGAATGGAGGGCAATACCTTGCGTAGGTGACCCAGCACCGGTGGGAGCAGCGCCGCGATAAGGTATGGCGAAGCACCGACTTTCACTACACCACCCGCCGCCGCGCCACGGGTGGCCAGGTCTCGGGCGAGCAGCACCTCCTGAAGCGCCACACGGATTCGACCAAGGACCGCGCGTCCCGCGGGCGATAGCGTCGTACCACTATGATCGCGGCTAACCAAAGCAGTGCCAAAGGCGTGCTCCAGGTCTTCAATCAGCGACAGAGTGCCTGCCTGTGTGACACCGAGCGCGAGTGCAGCCTGGCGCAGCGATCCCAGACGATCGAGTGCGTCGATTAATTGAAAGTGGCGGATTCGCAGGCGCGACAAGGGCAACGACCAGGCAGGCACTGCTGGATCTGAAATGACTTCCGGAATAACGGTCACGCTGGTTTCCTGATCTTACCGACGAGACATCAGGAGCGACCCTCGTCACGCATCATTATGCGAGACGCGCGTTGCGAGGTCTCCGCTTACCGAGTGATGGAGCGAGGCAGAGCAGCAGCGGCGGCACCGTCCCAGTGAGGATCCGATCCGCCTCAGTCCAGTTGGTACACGC
>JBKJHN010000027.1:0-19359 GCA_046599015.1 Ramlibacter sp. | reverse complement strand
GTTGATCGCGAACTGCACATTGGAGCCGCCGGTGTCGACACCGATCTCCCGCAACACCGCGATCGACGCGTTGCGCATGATCTGGTATTCCTTGTCGGTGAGCGTCTGCGCCGGCGCCACGGTGATCGAGTCGCCGGTGTGCACCCCCATCGGGTCCAGGTTCTCGATCGAGCAGATGATGATGCAGTTGTCCGCCTTGTCGCGCACCACTTCCATCTCGAATTCTTTCCAGCCGAGCAGCGATTCCTCGATCAGCAGTTCGCTGGTCGGCGACGCTTCCAGGCCGCGCTTGCAGATCACCTCGAACTCCTCCGAGTTGTAGGCGATGCCGCCGCCGGTCCCGCCCAAGGTGAAGCTGGGGCGAATCACGGTCGGGAAGCCCACCGTCTTCTGCACGGTCCAGGCCTCGTCCATGGAATGCGCGATACCTGAGCGCGCCGAGCCCAGGCCGATGCGGGTCATGGCATCCTTGAACTTCAGCCGGTCTTCGGCCTTGTCGATCGCCTCCGGCGTCGCGCCGATCAGTTCCACCTTGTGCTTGTTCAAAACGCCGTTGCGCCAAAGGTCGAGCGCGCAATTGAGCGCCGTCTGGCCGCCCATCGTGGGAAGAATCGCGTCGGGCTTTTCCTTGGCGATGATCTTCTCCACCGTCTGCCAGGTGATCGGCTCGATATAGGTGACGTCGGCCGTCGCCGGGTCGGTCATGATCGTTGCCGGATTGCTGTTGATCAGGATGACCTTGTAGCCCTCCTCGCGCAACGCCTTGCAGGCCTGCACGCCGGAGTAGTCGAACTCGCAAGCCTGGCCGATGACGATCGGGCCGGCTCCGATGATGAGGACGCTCTTGATGTCTGTGCGTTTGGGCATGGGTTACTTCTTTGCTTGAGCCTGGTCCATCAAGCCGGTGAAGCGATCGAAGAGGTAGCTGATGTCGTGTGGACCCGGCGATGCTTCGGGGTGACCCTGGAAGCAGAAGGCGGGCCTGTCGGTACGCGCCAGCCCCTGCAGCGTTCCGTCGAACAGGCTCACGTGGGTCGCCCGCAGGTTGGCGGGCAAGGTCTTTTCATCCACGGCAAAGCCATGGTTCTGGCTGGTGATGCTGACGCGGCCGTTGTCGAGGTCCTTGACAGGATGATTCGCGCCGTGATGCCCGAACTTCATCTTGAAAGTCCTGGCGCCGCTGGCCAGTGCCAGGATCTGGTGCCCGAGGCAAATGCCGAACGTGGGATAACCGGCATCGACCAACTCACGGGTTGCGGCGATCGCGTAGCCGCAGGGTTCGGGATCGCCCGGTCCGTTGGACAGAAACACGCCGTCGGGCTTGAGCTTGATCACTTCCGAAGCCGGTGTCCTGGCCGGCACCACGGTCACTTTGCAGCCGCGCTCGGCCAACATGCGCAGGATGTTTTTCTTCACGCCGTAATCGAAGGCGACCACGTGAAACTGGGGCGCGGTCTGTTCACCGTAGCCTTCGCCCAGGCGCCATTCACTCTCGGTCCAGCCGTATGGCTTGTCGACCGAAACGACTTGCGCCAGATCCAGGCCGCTCATGTTGGGTGCGTTTCGCGCAGCCGCAACCGCCTTGTCCACCAGGGCAGGCGTGACTTCGGCGCCGGCCGCGAGGCCGATGATGCAGCCGTTCTGCGCGCCCTGGGTCCGCAACATCCGGGTGAGCTTGCGGGTATCGATGTTGGCGATGGCGACGGTGTTCTGGTTGCGCAGGTAGTCCGCCAGCGTCTGGCTGGTGCGGAAGTTGGACGCGACCAGCGGCAGGTCGCGGATGATGAGGCCCGCGGCATGCACCTTGCCGGCTTCGACGTCTTCTTCATTGACCCCGTAGTTGCCGATGTGCGGATACGTGAGCGTCACGATCTGCTGGCAGTAGCTCGGATCGGTGAGAATTTCCTGGTAACCGGTCATGGCCGTGTTGAACACGACTTCGCCGGTGGTGGAGCCGGTGGCCCCGATCGAATTGCCGATAAAGACCGTGCCGTCTGCGAGCGCCAGGATGGCGGGCGGGGTGGTTCCCTGTTGAGACAAAAGCACTGGGTTCTCCGAATGGTTACGGGGTACGCCCAAACGCACTCAAGAGATCACTCTCGATGGCTGCTTTTGTAAGGGAGGTGGCTGAATGCGCTAGGCGTACGGGGTTGGGCGGGAAAGCCCTTGATTATAGACGGAGGGATCCGCGGTCAGGCCGGGATGACAACAATCAGCACATCATCTCCCCGCCGCACTTGCATGAAGACAAATCGCCGCCGCCGAAGCCACATTCAGCGACTCCTCGCCACCCGGTTGAATGATTCGCACCGAAATGGCGGACCGTGAGGCCAGTTCGGCCCCGACCCCCTGCCCTTCATGACCGAACGCCCAGGCGCAGGGCCAGGGCAGCCGCTGCCTGTGCAGCAGTTCGCCATGATGCGAACTGGTGGTGAGGATCGGCACGTCGAAGACATCCATGGCCGTGACATCGAGCGATTCGATCAGTTGCAATCCGAAGTGCGCACCCATGCCGGCCCGCAGTACCTTGGGGCTCCACAACGCAGCCGTGCCCTTGATCGCCAGCACCTGCCCGAACCCGAACGCCGCCGCGCAGCGCAGGATGGCGCCCACGTTGCCGGCATCCTGCACCCGATCCAGGATCACCGAAGCAGCAGCAGGCTGCAGAAAGCGAGCCCGCGGCAGCTCGACGACAAAACCCATCGCGGCGGGCGATTCGAGCGCGCTCAGGGCCGCGAATACCGCGTCGGCCACCACTACGTTCTTGCCGCCATGCCCGGCCCACTGCGACCCGTTGGCGAACCAGAACGAATCGGAAAACACCGCGATCGTGGGCCGCACGCCGCGGGCCAGAGCGGCGCGGCACAGATGGTCGCCTTCCAGCCAGACACGGCCGTGCTTGCGATACGCCGTGCTGTCATGCGCGAGCCGGCGCAGGTCCTTCAACAGCGAATTCGCGGCCGAAGTGACGAACTGGGGATCGGCGGAAGTCACGAGACCGTGACGGTCAGCGTCACGCCATGATCATCGACGAAGGTCGCCGCCACGGGGCCGTAGAACTTCCGGTGATGGCGGCAGGCGCCGTGCATGCGCAATGCTTCGAGATGTTCCGGCGTGCCGTAACCTTTGTGCGAGGCAAAGCCGTACTGGGGAAATTCCTGGTGCAGCGTTTCGCACAGGCGATCGCGATGCACCTTGGCGAGGATCGACGCAGCCGAGATCGACTTGATCGTGGCGTCGCCGCCGATCACTGCCTCGGCGAGCACATCGATCAACGGAAGGCGGTTGCCATCCACCAACACCTTGGCCGGTTTGAGGCGCAGACCTTCCACGGCACGCTTCATCGCCAGCATCGTAGCCTGCAGGATGTTCAACGTATTGATCTCTTCGACGCTGGCCTGGGCGACTGAGCAGCAGAGCGCCTTCTCGCAGATCTGGTCGTACAGGCGGCTGCGCTGCAAAGGCGTCAGGACCTTGGAGTCGGCCAGGCCGCGGATCCGCCTGGCATCGTCGAGGATCACCGCCGCGGCCACCACCGGACCGGCCAAGGGCCCACGCCCTGCTTCATCGACTCCCGCCATCAGTCCGATCGAATCCCAGTTGAGGCGGCCCTGAGGATCCGCACCCCCACGGGACGGACGAGTCCTGATCGGCTGGGGGATTCCCGGCAGTTCAGGCGTCAATGACTTTTTCGATGGCATGGGCGGCCAGTGTCGGCGTGTCGCGCTGCAAGCGCAGATGCAACGCTGTAAATTTCTCCTGCACGGCCGCCATTCTGGCAGGAGCTTCCAGCCATTCCAAGAGGGCCGTAGCGAGCGACTCGGGATTGGCGTCGCGCTGAAGCAACTCCGGCACCACGAACTCGCCGCACAGGATGTTGGGCAGACCGATCCAGGGCTGCAGCTGCTTGGGCTTCATGATCAGGTACGACAGCCAGTTCATGTCGTACGCGATCACCATCGGACGCTTGAACAAAGCGGCTTCCAGCGTGGCGGTGCCGCTGGCAATCAGCGTGAGATCACAGGCGGCGAGCACCGTATGTGACTGCCCTGCCAGGATCTTCACGGCGCCCCCCAGCCCCTCAGCCCGCGCCGCATCCTCGATCCTGGCCAGATGCGCGGGGATCGCGGGCACCACCAGCTTGAGCGCGGGGCGGGCCTTGCGCAGGCGAGCGGCCGCGGCGAAAAACAGCCGCGCGTGATAGTGCACTTCGGATGAGCGGCTGCCGGGCAGGATGGCGAGCACCTCGTCGCCTTCCTGCAATCCGAGCGCTTGCCGCGCCGCCGCCTTGTCCGCGTGCACTGGAATGACGTTTGCCAGCGGATGGCCCACATAGGTCGACTCGATGCCGTGTCGTGCCAGCAACTCCGGTTCGAAGGGGAAGATGCACAGCACATGATCCACGCTGCGGCGGATCTTCTCCACGCGCTCGGCTCGCCAGGCCCAGATCGACGGGCAGACGAATTGCACGGTCTTGACGCCCCGGGCCTTGAGCGCGGCCTCCAGGTCCAGATTGAAGTCAGGCGCGTCGACACCGATGAAAGCTTGCGGCGGGTCGTTCATCAGCCTTTGCTGGAGCTCGTCGCGAATCCTGGCGATCTCACGGTAATGGCGCAGCACTTCGACATAGCCGCGGACCGCGAGCTTCTCGTGGGGCCACCATGCTTCGAATCCACGGCGCCCCATCTGGGGCCCACCGATGCCCACCGCCTGCAGGTCCGGCCAGCGCCGCCGCAAACCGTCGAGCAGCAGGCCGGCCAGCAGATCGCCGGACGCCTCCCCGGCAACCAGGGCGAGCTTCATGGCAGCAAGACTGCGCCGGTCCGCTGCGTCTTGAAAAGCCGGCCGGCCATCAGCGCACGATGCCGCGCTGCGGCGTCGTCCTGGCGAGAAACTCCAGCATCATCGCCACGTCGGGAGCCGCTTGGGGCGTCTGGTTCGACATCTCGGCAATGCGCAGCTTTGCCTGCTCCAGCGTCAGATCGGCGCGATAGAGCGCCTTGTGCATGGCCTTCACGGCCGAAATGCGTTCAGGCGAGAAGCCCCGCCGCCGCAGGCCTTCGTAGTTCATCGAGCGGGCACGCGCAGGTTGCCCCTGGCTCATCACGAAAGGCGGCTGGTCGGCAAGCAGAACCGAGTTCAGCGCCGTCATGCCATGGGCGCCGACGCGCACGAACTGGTGCACCAGCGTGAAGCCTCCGAAGATCACCCAATCGCCCACTTCGACATGACCCGCCAGCTGCGCGTTGTTGGCGAAGATGGTGTTGTTGCCCACGATGCAGTCGTGCGCAAGGTGCACGTAGGCCATCAGCCAGTTGTCGTTGCCGACCCGGGTGACGCCACCGCCGCCGGGCGAGCCGATGTTGAAAGTGCAGAATTCGCGAATCGTGTTGCGGTCGCCGATCACCAGCTCGCAAGGCTCCCCGGCGTATTTCTTGTCCTGGGGAATGGCCCCGATGGAGGCGAACTGGAAAATGCGGTTGTCGCTGCCGATGCGGGTGTGGCCTTCGATCACGCAATGCGGACCCACCGTCGTGCCACGTGCGATGGTCACGTGGGGCCCGATGACGGTGTAGGGGCCGATCGAGACCGATGGATCGATCCGGGCCTGAGGATCGACGATGGCCGTGGGATGAACCTGCGTCAACGCCGCGGCTGGCATTGTCACCCGACCCTTCGCATGGTGCACATCAGCTCGGCTTCACAAGCCAGTTCTTCGCCCACACGCGCAACCGCCTTGAATTTGTAGATGCCGCCTTTCTGGCGCAGCAGCGAAACATCCATGATCAGCTGGTCGCCCGGTTCCACCGGCCGCTTGAAGCGCGCGCCGTCGATGCCGGCAAAGTAGTACACCGTCTTGCTGTCGGGCGACACGCCCTCGGTCGCGAAAGACAACAATGCGGCGGTCTGCGCCATGGCCTCGAGCATCATCACGCCCGGCATCACCGGCCGATGCGGAAAGTGGCCGACGAAAAAAGGCTCGTTGATGGTCACGTTTTTCAGTGTGCGGATGCTCCTGCCGGTGTCGATCGCCAGCACCCGGTCCACCAGCAGCATGGGATAGCGATGCGGCAGCAGCCTGAGAATTTCGTGGATGTCCATCATGGATCGGTCGATTTCCGTTCGAGGGCCTTGAGTCGCTCGCGCAGCTTGTGCAACTGTTTGAGCGTGGCCGCGTTCTTCTCCCAGCTCGCATTGTCGTCGATGGGAAAGACGCCGGTGTAGTGGCCCGGCTTGAGGATGGAACGCGTGACCAGTGTGGTGGCGGAAATGTTGACGTGATCGGCAATGGTCAGATGTCCGAGGATGCCGGCCCGCCCGCCGATCATGCAGTACGCGCCGATGGTGGCGCTGCCCGCGATCGCCGCGCAGCCGGCAATCGCCGTGTGCTTGCCGATGCGAACGTTGTGCGCGATCTGGATCAGGTTATCGAGCTTGACGCCGTCTTCGATGACGGTGTCCTGCAGCGCGCCTCGGTCGATGCAGGTGTTGGCGCCGATCTCCACATCGTTGCCGATGCGAACCGCACCCAGCTGCTCGATCTTTTCCCAGGCTCCGTCGTCAGGCGCAAACCCGAACCCGTCGGCGCCGATCACCACCCCCGGATGAACGATGCAGCGGTCGCCGATCACGCAGTTCTCGCCGACGCTGACGCGATTCTTCAGGACCGTGCCGGCACCGATGCGGGCGCCCCGCTCCACCACGCACAGGGCCCCAATGCGAGCAGTGGGGTCGACCACAGCGTCCGCATCGATCACCGCCGTGGGATGAACCGCCGGCCCGCCATCGCCGTCCAGCTGCTGCCTCCAGAGTTGGGTCAACCGCGCGAAGTACAGGTACGGCTG
This sequence comes from Ramlibacter sp., assembly GCA_046599015.1. Classification (GTDB taxonomy): domain Bacteria; phylum Pseudomonadota; class Gammaproteobacteria; order Burkholderiales; family Burkholderiaceae_C; genus Ramlibacter. The sequence continues at coordinate 12,514 of JBKJHN010000027.1, read as the reverse complement.
GTCCGCAACGATGCAATCACCGCGCGCGAGGGCCGCATCGCGTGTGGCCGGTGCCACGATAACGCAGCCGGCACGCGAGGCGGCCAACTGTTGGCGGTACTTGGGGTTGGCAAGAAAACTCAGCTGCTCGGGCGTGGCCGATTCCAGCGGCGCCAAGCCTTCGATGACGCGCTGCGGATCGCCGCAAAGCTCGCCGCCAAGCGCCTGAACTATCGAGCCTAGGCGCAGCTGCACACCGACCTATCCTATTTGGCTGCGTTCAGCGCCTTGATCACCTTGTCGGTGATGTCGTGCTTGGGGTTGATGTAGACGGCCTCCTGCAGGACGACGTCGTACTTTTCGGCTTCGGCAACCTGCTTGACCACCCGGTTGGCGCGCTCGAGCACCTGCTGCAGTTCCTCGTTCTTGCGCGCGTTCAGGTCTTCCTGGAACTCCCGGCGCTTGCGCTGGAAATCGCGATCCTGATCGAGCAGTTGTTTTTGCCGCTGCGCGCGCTGGCTTTCCGACAGCGTCGGCGCCTCACGTTCAAATTTTTCGGACAAATTCTTCAGCGAGGTGCCCACATCGTTGAGTTCCTTCTCGCGCTTGGAAAATTCCTGCTCCAGCTTGGCCTGGGCGGCCTTGGCGGTGTTGGCTTCGCGGAAGATTCGATCGGTGTTGACGAAACCTACCCGGAACTCCTGCGCTCCTGCCTGCGACATGAGCGCAAGCGCGCCGAAAAGAAACACCAGGCAGTGACGTGACAGATACTTCATTAGAACGACGTTCCGATCTGGAATTGCAATCTCTGGATTCTATCGCCAGGGAACTTGCGGATGGGCTGGGCCGCCGCCAGGCGCAGCGGCCCGACGGGAGAGATCCATGAAAGCCCCAGGCCGACCGAGGCGCGCAGGTCGCTGAGCTTGACCTTTTCGTTTTCACCGTACACGTTGCCGACGTCGACGAATGCGAACATGCGCAGCGTGCGGTCATTGCCCGCTCCCGGGAAGGGCGAGACGATTTCGCTATTGAGCGTGATCTTGCGGGGACCGCCGATGGTCGAGCCCGTCACGTCCTTCGGACCCAAAGTGCCCTGGTCGAAGCCGCGAACCGAGCCGAGGCCGCCGGAGTAGAAATTCTTGAAGACCGGGAACGGCCGGCCGCCCAATCCCTTGCCCCAGCCCAGCTCGCCATTGAAGGCCAGCGTGAAATGCCTGTTCAGCGGGATGAACTGCTGGAACTGGTAATTGCCGCGCACGTAGCGCGCGTCCCCGCCCACGCCCATTTCGCCCGCGGCCCGCTGGTAGCGGCCCGAGGTGGGAGCGATGCCGCTGTCGCGGTTGTCGCGCGCCCAGCCGACCGACAGCGGCAAGGCGGTGCTGGTGAAACCAAAGCGGTTGGCATAGGCCAGGTACGCGGCCGGGATATTGGTGCCGGGCTTGATCTGGGTGCGTTCGACACTGGCGCCGAAGAACACGGTATCCAGCTCGGTGAAGGGCACCCCGAAACGCAGGCCCGCGCCCGTGGTGTCCAGCTGGTAATTGCCGCCCTGGTCCTCATAAGGTTTTGAAGAGCGGTGATACAGGTCGATCGTGCGCGAAATGCCGTCAGGGGTGAAGTAAGGATCGACCGAGTTGAAGACGATGGTGCGGTTGTATTTGCTGGTGTTGACCTCGACGCCCAGGAAGTTGCCGCTGCCGAAGGCGTTTTCCTGTTTGATCGAGAACGACAGCGCCAGCTTTTCCGCGCTGGAAAAGCCCGCGCCCAGCTGCAGGCTGCCGGTAGGCTTCTCGGAAACGCTGATGTTCAGGTCGACCTGGTCCGGCGCGCCGGCCACATCGCTGGTCTCGATGTTCACGTCCTTGAAAAAGCCGAGCCGGTCGATGCGATCGCGCGAGAGCTTGATCTTCTCGGCGTCGTACCAGGAAGACTCGAACTGACGGAATTCGCGCCTGACCACTTCGTCGCGGGTGCGGTTGTTGCCCGAAATATTGATGCGGCGCACGTAAGCCCGGCGAGAAGGCTCGGCCAGCAACACGAAGGACACGCGATTGTTGGCCCGGTCGATCTCCGGGCGGGCCTCGACACTTGCGAAGGCGTACCCGAAATTGCCGAAGTACTCGGTAAAGGCCTTCGTGGTCTCTGCCACCTGATCGGCGTTATAGGGCTGCCCGGGCCTGATGGTGACAAGCGACTTGAACTCTTCTTCCTTGCCAAGGAAGTTGCCTTCGAGCTTGACCCCCGAGACCACATAGCGCTCACCCTCAGTCACATTCACGGTGATCGAAATGTCTTGTTTATTCGGAGAAATGGCAACCTGGGTGGAATCGATCCGGAATTCCAGGAAGCCACGGCTGAGATAGTACGAGCGCAGAGCTTCCAGGTCGGCATTGAGCTTGGCACGCGCATACCGGTCGGACTTGGTGTACCAGGACAGGAACCCTCCGGTATCGAGGTCGAACAGCCCCTTGAGCGTCGACTCGTTGAAAGCCTTGTTGCCGACGACCTGGATTTCCTTGATGCGGGCTGGCTCGCCTTCGCTCACGGTAAAGGTGAGGTTGACGCGGTTACGCTCGATCGGGGTGACGGTGGTCACGACCTCGGCGGCATAAAGGCTCTTGTTGATGTACTGGCGCTTGAGTTCCTGTTCGGCACGGTCGGCCAGCCCCTGGTCGTAGGGCCGCCCTTCGGTCAGGCCGATCTCACGCAGCGCTTTCTTGAGCGCGTCCTTGTCGAATTCCTTGGTGCCGACGAATTCGACGTCGGCGACGGTGGGACGTTCCTCGACAATCACCACCAGCACTTCGCCACTCACCTCGAGACGCACGTCCTTGAACAAGCCGAGGGCGAACAATGCCCGAATGGCGGCCGAACCCTTTTCGTCGTTGTACAGATCGCCGATGCGAAAGGGCAGCGATGCGAAGACCGTGCCGGGCTCTACGCGCTGCAGGCCTTCCACGCGGATATCGCGCACCGTGAAGGGGTCCACGGCCCATGCATTGGCCACGAAAGCCATGGCGACCATGGCCGAAACGGTACGCACGCGAAAGCGCTTGAGTTGTTGTTTCATGAATCAGGTTGGGCCCGCGTCGCCCACGGGCAAATGGCAACAGCGGCTTAAATTAAGTTAACCAAACAGACGGGTGACGTCGTTGAACAGCGCGATTGTCATCATCACCAGCAGCACCGCAACCCCGCCACGCTGCAGGCGCTCCATCCAGGCGTCGGAAACGCTCCTGCCGGTGATGGCCTCCCAAAGATAATACATCAGGTGCCCACCATCCAATACCGGCAGCGGCAGCAGGTTCAGCACGCCCAGGCTCACGCTGATCAACGCGAGGAAGACGAGGTATTGCGTCAGTCCCAGGCTGGCCGACTTGCCCGCGTAGTCGGCGATCGTCAAAGGACCACTCAGGTTCTTCAACGAAGCTTCGCCAATCACCATCCGGCCCATCATGCGCAGGGTGAGCACCGACACCTCCCAGGTACGCACCACGCCCTTCCACAAGCCGTCGACCGGCCCATGCCGCACAGTGACCAGCTCGGGCGGGGCTCCGACGTATGCGCCGATACGCCCAATGGCTGTGGCGCCCTCCTGAACTACATCCGCCTGCACCGGAATCTCCAGCACCTGGCCGTCGCGCCGCACCTGCCAGGTCTCGCGCACACCCTGGCCCGACTTGATGCCCCCGCGAATCAGCTCCCGCAACTGCTGGCCGTCGATCGCGGCTTGCTGCCCAACCGCCAGCACCAGGTCGCCCTTGCGCAGGCCGGCGCGATGCGCCGCTCCGGCGTCCATCACTTCACCGATCATCGGCGGCGTCCACGGGCCCATGATCCCGACCTTGCGGAAGAGTTGGGCATCCGCGTCGGCGGACCGGATGCGGCTCAGGGGCAGCAATGCCTGCTGGCCGGCGCGAGTCCCCGCCGGCGCCAGCTGCAGGCGCACGTCGCGCGCGTCCAGGGCGCCACGCGTCAACAGCCAGCGCAGGTCCTCGAAGGAACGCACCGGCTGCAGGCTGTCACCGTCGAATCCGCCTGCTTGCACCAGCTCGCCGCCACGCAGGCCGGCCTGGTCGGCCACGGACCCCGGCACCGGGCTGGCCAGAATGGGCTTGGGCTCCTCGACGCCGTACCAGTTGACGCAGGCGTACAGGACAATCGCCAGCACCAGGTTGGCAGCAGGGCCGGCAGCGACGATCGCAGCGCGCGATTTGAGCGGTTGGGTGTTGAAAGCCAGATGCCGTTCCTCGGGGGCGACCGGGCCCTCGCGCTCGTCCAGCATCTTGACGTAGCCGCCCAGCGGGAACGCCCCGATCACGAACTCCGTGTCCTGACCGGGCTTCTGCTTCCTGGGGTGCCAGCGATACAGCGTCTTGCCAAAGCCCACGGAAAACCGCAACACCTTGACCCCACAGGCCACGGCCACGCGGTAATGACCGTATTCGTGGACGGCGATCAACAGGCCCAGTGCGACGATGAATGCAACGATGGTCAACATGTAAAGGGATACCCCATTCAGTGACGAAGCCGGGCGATGGCCCGGTTGGCAGCTTCACGGGAAAGCGCGTCCAGCCTGAGCAGATCTTCCAGCGATTCCGGTTTGGACGTTGTAACCGCTCCCAAAGTTGCAAGATTCACGTGGTGGATCTGGTCGAACCGGATGCGCTCATCGAGGAAGGCGGCCACCCCTACCTCGTTGGCCGCATTCAGCACGGCCGTGGCGCCCGGCGCCGCCCGCAGGCATTCCCAGGCCAGCGCCAGACCGGGAAATCGCGCTTGGTGGCCGCGGGTGTCGAGCGATTCGAAACTCATGTCAGCCAACGCGTGAAAGTCCAGCGCCAGCGCCCCGGAGCTTACCCGGTCGGGCCATGCCAGTCCGTAAGCGATCGGAACACGCATGTCCGGCGTTCCGAGTTGCGCCACCACCGAGGTGTCCCGGTACTGCACCATGGAGTGGATGACGCTCTGCGGATGGATCACCACCTCCAGCCGCTCGGGCGGCAGCCCGAACAGGTAGCGGGCCTCGATCACCTCCAGGGCCTTGTTCATCATGGTCGCCGAGTCCACCGAGATCTTGCGGCCCATCACCCAGTTCGGGTGGGCGCAGGCCTCCTCGGGTGTCACGTTGCGCAACGTGCCCGGCTCACGCGTACGGAATGGCCCGCCGGAGGCCGTGAGAATGATCTTTTCGACCCGCGCTTCCCAGCTGGCCGGATCCTCCGGTAGCGATTGGAAGATGGCCGAGTGCTCACTGTCGATCGGCAGCAGCTTGGCGCCGCCTCGCTTCACGGCCTGCAGGAACAAGTCGCCTCCGACCACCAGCGCTTCCTTGTTGGCCAGCAGCAAACGCTTGCCGGCGCGGGCGGCCGCCAGGCAGGAAGCCAGGCCCGCGGCGCCGACGATCGCCGCCATCACGGTATCCACCCCGCCATCCGATGCCGCAGCTTGCAGTGCCTGCTGACCCCAGCGCACCTGCGTGGCCAAACCCTCGGCTTTGACCTTTTGCGCAAGTTCCCGCCCCGCGCCTTCCCCGGCCATCACGGCGAGGGCCGGACGGAACTGCAGGCACTGCCGCAACATCAGGTCGACCTGGGTCGCCGCGCTGAGGGCGAACACTTCGAAGCGATCGGGATGCCGGGCGATCACGTCCAGCGTATTCGCGCCCACCGAGCCGGTGGACCCCAGGACTGCCACGCGCTGTTTCATCGCGGCGTGAGGGTTGCAAGCATCATGGCCAGCGGCAGCGTCGGCAGCAGGGCGTCGACGCGGTCCAGCACGCCGCCGTGGCCCGGCAGCAGGTTGCTCGAATCCTTGACGCCGGCACTGCGTTTGATGAGCGACTCGACCAGGTCGCCGACCACGCTCATGGCCGCAAGGAACAGGACGGCGATCACGAGCAACCACCACCCGGGCGCCGCCAGCCGCGTGTACAGGCTGGGAATCGCCGCCTCCCAGGCCCGATCGGCAAAGGCCCAGCCCACCGCCAGCACCAGCACGCCGGCCATTCCACCCCAAGCCCCTTCCCAGCTCTTGCCGGGACTGATCGAGGGCGCCAGCTTGCGCCGGGTGAACTTGAGGCCGAACGCCCGGCCCGCGGCATAGGCAGCGATATCCGCCACCCAGACCAGCACCAGTATGGAGAGCAGGAAATTGATGCCGGCCACCCTGGCCTGGGCCGCCGCAAGCCACGCCACACAAAGCGCCAGCACGCCGGCCGCCAGCCGCACCGCGCGGGGAATCCGCGGCCAGCCGGGCACGCCGGCACGCAGCAGCCACGCACCGGCAAGGACCCACAGGGCGCCGGCGGCGGACCATAGCAGCATGAGCGGCCGCTCCAGCAGGCCGGCATACCAGCCGGCGGCACACAACGCAAGGCAGGCGACGGCAGCCGCAACGGAGCCGGCCTGCCCCAAACCATTCAGCCGGCCCCACTCCCACGCACCGGCCGCAATCAGCATGAGCACCACCGCCGCGAACGGAACCGGCGTCGGCCAGAACAATGCCGGCAGCAGGATTGCCAACAGGACGATCGCCGTGATGATGCGCTGCTTGAGCATGAATTGGCGGTCAGCCCTCAGGCCGCCTTCTTCGCTGCCACCGGTGACACCTGTTCCGAAGTCTTGCCAAACCGCCGCTCGCGCATCGCGTAGTCGGCCAGAGCTTCGTCGAGCGCCGCCGCATCGAACTCGGGCCACAGCTTGTCGGTGAAGTAAAGCTCGGCGTACGCGGCCTGCCAGAGCAGGAAGTTGCTGAGGCGCCGCTCGCCGCCGGTTCGGATCACCAGGTCCGGCTCCGGCACATGGGACAGTGCGAGCGCGCCATCCAGGCTGCTCTCCGTGATCGGCTCGCCCCGGGCGGCCAGGCGCGCGGCGGCTTGGGCAATATCCCATCGGCCGCCATAGTTGAAGCAGACGTTGAAGACCAGCCGTGTGTTGCCGGCCGTGAGAATTTCGGCTTGTGTCAGCCCGGTCCGGACCTTCTCCGACAGCGCGGTGCGGTCGCCGATGAAATGCAACTGCACGCCTTCGGTGTTGAGATGCGGCACTTCGCGTGCCAGGGCCAGCGCCAGCAACTCCATCAGGCCGGAAACCTCTTCCGACGGCCGGTTCCAGTTCTCGGAAGAGAACGCGAATACCGTCACCACCTTCACCCCGCGCGTGTCGCAGTGCCGCACACAGGCGCGCAGCGCATCCATGCCCCGCTTGTGCCCTGCCACGCGCGGCAGGTAGCGCCGGGTCGCCCAGCGGCCGTTGCCGTCCATGACGATGGCGATGTGGTGCGGGATCTGGTCTGCCGTCATCAGACTGCCATGATCTCGTGCTCTTTGGCGGTCACCAGCTGATCGATGGTGGCGATGTGGCGGTCGGTGAGCTTCTGGATCTCGGCTTCGGAGCGCTTGTGTTCATCCTCGGAGGCGAGCTTGTCCTTGACCAGCTTTTTCACGTGCTCGTTGGCATCGCGGCGCAGGTTGCGCACCGCGATCTTGGCCGTTTCGCCTTCGTGGCGGACCAGCTTGGTCATTTCCTTGCGCCGCTCTTCGCTCATCGGCGGCATCGGCACACGGATCAGGTCACCCATCGAAGCCGGGTTCAGGCCCAGGTCGCTTTCGCGAATGGCTTTCTCTATCTTGGCGCCCATGCCCTTTTCCCACGGTTGGACGCTGATGGTGCGGGCATCGATCAATGCGACGTTGGCGACCTGGCTGATCGGCAGGATCGAGCCGTAGTAGTCCACATGCACGGTGTCCAGGAGCGCCGGATTGGCCCGGCCGGTGCGGATCTTGGTCAGGTTGTTCTTGAAGGCGGCAATGGACTGGTCCATCTTGCCTTCCATGTTGTTCTTGATCTCGGCAGTCGTTGTCATCTGAAGTTCCTCAAGCGTGGACGAGTGTCCCTTCGTCCTCCCCCATCACCACACGCCGCAGCGCGCCATGCTTGAAGATGGAGAAGACCCTGATCGGCAGCTTCTGGTCGCGGCACAGGGCGAACGCGGTGGCATCCATGATGCCAAGATTTTGCGCCATGGCTTCGTCGAACGAGAGCTTCGTGTACCGCGTGGCCGATGGGTCCTTGTTGGGATCGGCCGAGTAGACGCCGTCCACCTTGGTGGCCTTGAGCACCACTTCGGCGCCGATCTCCGCGCCGCGCAGCGCTGCCGCCGTGTCGGTGGTGAAGAACGGGTTGCCGGTGCCGGCGGCAAAGATGACGACCTTGCCCTCTTCGAGGTACTGCAGGGCCTTCGGGCGAACATAGGGCTCGACCACCTGCTCGATGGCGATTGCCGACATCACGCGGGGAATCAGGCCCTGCTTGTTCATCGCGTCCGCCAGGGCCAGGGCGTTCATCACGGTGGCCAGCATGCCCATGTAATCCGCCGTCGCGCGGTCCATTCCGACCGAACCTCCAGCCACACCCCGGAAAATATTGCCGCCGCCGATGACGATGGCGACCTGGACGCCCATGTTCACCACCTCGGCCACCTCCTCGACCATGCGGACGATGGTGGCGCGATTGATGCCGAAAGCGTCGTCGCCCATCAGTGCCTCCCCGGACAGCTTCAACAAGATGCGCTTGTGTGCTGGCTGGCCAACGGGCATGAACGAGCTCCTTGAGTTTGCGGTGAGTGTAATGACCTTAGGAGATTTCAGGCGCCCGCCTTGGAAGCGGCGACCGTGGCGGCCACCTCGGCGGCAAAGTCGTCGACCTTCTTCTCGATGCCCTCGCCCACCACGTACAGCGTGAAGGACTTGATGGTCGTGCCGCGCTCCTTGAGCATCTGCTCGACCGTCTGCTTGTCGTTCTTGACGAACGGCTGGTTGAACAAGGACACCTCCTTGAGGTACTTCTGCACTCCGCCCTCGATCCGCCGGGCCACGATTTCAGGTGTTTGCACCGGCTTCCCGGCGGCTTCGGCGACCTTGCGGTCCTCGTCGGCCTTGGCGGTGGCCACCGAGCGCTCCTTCTGGATCAGCTCAGCCGGAACATCGGCGCTGGTCAGGGCCACCGGCTTCATCGCAGCCACGTGCATGGCCACGTCCTTCGCGGCGGTCTCGTCGCCCTCGTATTCCACGACCACGCCAATGCGCGTGCCATGCAGGTAGGCGGCGAGTTTGTTGGTGCCGGCCAAGCGCTTGAAGCGGCGAAACGTCATGTTCTCGCCGATCTTGCCGATCAGGCCCTTGCGCACGTCTTCGAGCGTGGGGCCAAAGCCGTCCTGACTGTGCGGCAATGCGCTGAGTGCAGACAGGTCGGCGGGGTTGTGCCTGGCGATCAGCTCGGCCGCTGCCTTCGCGAGGCCCAGGAAACTGTCGTTCTTGGTGACGAAATCGGTTTCGCAGTTGGTCTCGAGCAAGGCGCCGGTGGCGCCTTCGATGGAGGCCGTCACCACGCCCTCGGCCGTGATGCGCGAGGCGGCCTTGCCGGCCTTGCTGCCGAGCTTGACGCGCAGCAGTTCCTCGGCCTTTTCGAAATTGCCATCAGCCTCGGTCAGGGCCCTCTTGCACTCCATCATCGGCGCGTCGGTCTTGGCGCGCAGCTCGGCGACCATGCTTGCGGTGATTGCTGCCATTTTCTATCCTCGTAATCTTCGGTTCGAACGGTATTGACTTGTAAAAAAGGGGCCCGAGAGCCCCTTCCTCAAGGTTCCGGGTGGTCAGGCGCTAGCGCCCTCTTTCACTTCCACGAATTCGTCGCTGCCTTCGGCCACGGCCTTGACCACATCGTTGCCGGCGCTGGAACGGCCTTCGAGGATGGCGTCGGCGATGCCGCGGGCATACAGCGTCACGGCCTTGGACGAGTCGTCGTTGCCGGGGATGACATAGTCGATGCCGATCGGCGAATGGTTCGAATCCACCACGCCGACCAGCGGAATGCCCAGCTTCTTGGCCTCGGAGACGGCGATCTTGTGAAAGCCGACGTCGATCACGAAGATGGCGTCGGGCAGGCTCGCCATGTCCTGGATGCCGCCGATGTCCTTCTCGAGCTTTTCCATCTCGCGCGCGAACATCAGCTGCTCTTTCTTGCTCATCGTCTCCAGGCCGGCTTCCTGCTGGGCCTTCATGTCCTTCAGGCGCTTGATGGAGGTCTTGACGGTCTTGAAGTTGGTCAGCATGCCGCCGAGCCAGCGCTGGTCGACGTAAGGCACGCCGGCGCGCTTTGCTTCGGTTGCGACGGTCTCGCGCGCCTGGCGCTTGGTGCCCACCATCAGGATGGTGCCGCGGTTGGCCGCAAGCTGCTTGACGAACTTGGTGGCCTCCTGGAACAGCGGCAGCGACTTTTCCAGGTTGATGATGTGGATCTTGTTGCGATGGCCGAAGATGTAGGGGGCCATCTTGGGGTTCCAGAAGCGGGTTTGGTGGCCGAAATGGACACCGGCTTCCAGCATTTCGCGCATGGTGACGGACATAGGGTTCCTGAAGGTTGGGTCTAAAATCCAGCCCGAAATTGCTGCTACCGTAAGGCAAGCCGCAACACCTTGTTGGCCTGGATTCGCGTTTAGTCTTGCTCGCGGGCGCCGGGGCAGTATGCGGCCGGTACCCAGCAAAACCCAAAGATTATAGCACGCACCCTCTGGGAAACCCTATGCGCCCCGACCTCTGCACCACTCGTGAAGCCCTCCTTGGCGGCGAAGGCCGAGCCTCGGACGAAATGGAAGCGTCGATCGCCATCGCGCTCTCGACCGCCTGCGAACACGCGTTTTTGAGTACCGATTTCGACGCGGCCCGGCGCATCGCCAATGCGCCTGGGGCGACAACCCGGCCTCTGGCCGGGCTGGCCGTGTCGATCAAGGACCTGTTCGACGTGGCGGGCCAGATCACGGCGGCCGGGTCGCAAGTCTTGGCCGATGCGCTGCCGGCTCTGCAAGACAGCCCGGCCGTCGCGCGTTTGAAGTCTGCCGGCGCCGCGCCGATTGGCCGCACCAACATGACCGAGTTTGCCTTCGCGGCCGTGGGAACCAACCCGCACTTCGGCACGCCTGCCAACCCCGCCGATCCCGCCACGCCCCGCATCCCCGGGGGCTCGTCATCCGGGGCTGCGGTGTCCGTCGCGAGTGGCGCCGCTTTCATCGGACTCGGCTCGGACACCGGTGGGTCAATCCGCATCCCGGCGGCGCTGTGCGGCGTCGTAGGTTTCAAAAACACCGCGGCGTTGACGCCCGCCGCCGGAGCACTGCCACTCTCCACCACGCTCGACACGGTATGCGCCATCACGCGCTCGGTGCGCGACGCGATCGTGGCGCACGAAATTCTGGCGGCTCGCACGGTCACACGCAGTCATGTTCCGCTGGCCGGATATCGCCTGGCCGTGGCCCGCGCGAACATGCTCGACGAGATGGACGCCACGGTCGCGCGCGCATTCGAGCGAGCGCTCGAGACGTTGCGCCGTGGTGGCGCCCGAATAGAGGAAATCCCGCTCACGGAAATCGGCGACCTGGGACAGATCCAGGCCGCCGGAGGCTTCACGGCGGCGGAGAGTTATGCGTGGCACAGGTCCTTGCTGGCGCGCAAAGCCGACGGCTATGACCCGCGCGTGCGCGCGCGCATCGAACGCGGCGCCGCAATGAAGGCGCATGAATACATCGACCTCGTGCACGCACGGCGAGACTGGATGGTTCAGGTCGAAGCCGCGCTGCGCGGCTTCGATGCGGTGCTGTCGCCCACGGTCCCCATTGTCGCGCCGCCGATCGCACAGGTTGCACCCGGGGCGCAACGCGATGCGGAGTTCTTCCGGGTCAACGCGCTGCTCCTGCGCAACACCAGTGTGGTCAATATGCTGGATGGCTGCGCGATTTCCATTCCTTGTCATGCGCCAGACGAACTCCCGGTCGGCCTCATGATCTGGCAAAGTGCAATGCGGGACGACACGGTACTGAACGTGGCGTTGCAAGCCGAGGCAGCATTGGCCGGGACAGCAAATCTTTCATGATCGTTGAGTACAGCGGGGCTCGGCGATGAGAGTCGCCATCATCGGCGCCGGGATCATCGGCGTCACCACGGCCTTCGAAATGGCCCTGGACGGGCACGAGATCACGGTTTTCGAGCGGCGGGCAGCCGTGGCGGAGGAGTCCAGTTTCGCCAATGCCGGCGTCATCGCGCCGGGCTATGTCACGCCCTGGGCGACGCCGGGGATGCCAGCCAAAGTCGCGCGCTTCCTGCTGAGTGAGCACGCACCGGTGCGCATTTCGCTGCCGCTGTCGCGCGCCGACATAGCCTGGATGTGGAAGTGGTACCAGTCCTGCGACATGCCATCGTACGTGGCCAATCGCACACGGATGCAGGCGCTGGCCTTTTACAGCCGGGCGCGGCTGCACGACATCACCGAGCACTTTCACCTCGAGTACGACCACAGCCTCGGCTACATGGTGTTGCTGCGCGGGGAGAAGGACCGCAAGCTGGTGCAGCCCGCGTTGCAGATTTTGCGCGACAGCGGCGTCACCTTCAAGGAGGTGGGGCCCGAGGAAGCCCGCGTCATCGAGCCCGCACTCAACCCGGATACGCAATTTGCCGGGGCCGTGCACCTGCCGAACGACGAGG
>JBKJHN010000192.1:0-4440 GCA_046599015.1 Ramlibacter sp. | reverse complement strand
GTTGACGAAGGTGCCGGGTGTCTCGGTGAATGGCGCGATCGGCAAGAGCACATCGCTGAACTCGAGGTTGGTCTTGAAAGGGCTGAGCGTCACGACCATCTCGGACTGTGCCAGCGCGTCCGCCGTTCGCGAACCCGCAGCCGAATCGAACTCGGGTTCGGTATTGAGCAGGATCGCGGCCTTGAGGCCGCCGGCCAGCATCTGGCCTGCGTTCAGGCCACCCGCGCCCGGCACCGCGCCGGCAAGCTGCGCGCCCACCGTGTTAGCCGCTTCGGTGAGGTAGCCTACGCTCGCGCCCGTCTGGTTGCCGATCCAGTTGGCCAATGCCAGCAACGAGGATGCATTGGCGTGGTGCGCAGCGGCGTTACCCAGGAGGATGGCCTTGCGCTCGCCGCCGAGCAGCGACTTCGCGATCATCTTCGCAGCGTCCGTCGCATTGCCGGTGGCCGGGGCGGACGTGCCTATTTCACCGGCAATCGCCGTAGCGACATCCGCCAGCGCCTGCGCCCACTGGCCCGCCGGCGTAATGACTTTGCCGGCTATCGACATCGCCCAGTCGTTGTCCGCATCATGAATGACGCTGACCTGCGCGCCTTTGCGCACCGCAGCGCGAACCCGCAACGCGAACAGCGGATGGTCCTTGCGCAGGTTGGATCCGATCACCAGCGCCCGCTGCAATTGCGAAAGCGATGCAATCGAGGTACCCAGCCAATGGACCGGCGCATTCCTGGGATCGGTTGCAGCGAACTGCGCGTTGCGCAGGCGGTGATCGATGTTTTCGCTGCCCAGGCCGCGCACCAGGGCGCCGGCCAGGTACAGCTCTTCCACCGTGCTGTGCGGGCTGACCAGCGCCCCGATGCTCTCGGCTCCGTGGTCGGCCTTGATTTGCTTGAGGCCGTTGGCCACGTACTCCAGGGCGGTCTGCCAGTCGACGGTCTTCCAGCCGCCACCCTGCTTGATCATCGGCGCCGTGAGCCGCTCGTCGCTGGAAAGCGCCTCGTACGAGAAGCGGTCGCGGTCGGCCAGCCAGCATTCGTTGACTTCCTCGTTTTCCAGCGGCAGCACGCGCATGACCTTGTTGTTCTTCACCTGAACGATTAGATTGGCGCCCGTGGAGTCGTGGGGGCTGACTGACTTGCGGCGCGACAGCTCCCAGGTGCGGGCCTGGTAACGGAACGGCTTCGACAGGAGCGCGCCGACCGGGCACAAGTCGATCATGTTGCCCGAGACTTCGGAGTCGACCGTGTCGCCAAGCACGGTGGTGATCTCCGAGTGCTCGCCGCGGTGGATCATGCCCAGCTCCATCACGCCGGCCACTTCCTGGCCAAAACGCACGCAACGGGTGCAGTGGATGCAGCGGCTCATCTCTTCCATCGAGATCAGCGGGCCGACGTCCTTGTGCAGCACCACGCGCTTTTCTTCCTCGTAGCGCGAGGAAGAACCGCCGTAGCCCACCGCCAGGTCCTGCAGCTGGCATTCGCCGCCCTGGTCGCAGATCGGGCAGTCCAACGGATGGTTGATCAGCAGGAACTCCATGACCGACTGCTGCGCCTTCAGCGCCTTGTCGCTCTTGGTGCGCACGATCATCCCATTGGTCACCGGCGTCGCACAGGCCGGCATCGGCTTGGGCGCCTTCTCCACATCGACCAGGCACATGCGGCAGTTGGCCGCGATGGACAATTTCTTGTGATAGCAGAAATGCGGGATGTAGGTGCCCGCCTTGTCGGCCGCATGCATGATCATGCTGCCTTCGGTGATCTCCACCTTCTGTCCGTCGAGTTCGATCTCAATCATATGTTTGGTTCCGGGATCAGCCTCGGACGCCGGCCGGCACCGGCTGGGCGCCATCCGAGGTGGGCAGGTTCGAGCGCTTGATCTTGGCCTCGAACTCGTGGCGGAAATGCTTGATCATGGCGCGCACCGGCATCGCCGCCGCATCGCCCAGTGCGCAAATGGTGCGCCCCTGGATGTTGTCCGCCACGTCATTCAACAATACCAAGTCGCTCGGCTTGCCATGGCCGTTGTGGACGCGATCCACCACGCGCCACAGCCAGCCCGTGCCTTCGCGGCAGGGCGTGCACTGGCCGCAGGACTCGTGCATGTAGAAATAGGACAGGCGCAACAGGCATTCGACCATGTCGCGCGAATCGTCCATCACGATCACGGCTCCCGAGCCCAGCATGGAGCCGGCCTTGGCGATGGAGTCGTAGTCCATCGTGCACTCCATCATGATCCTGGCCGGCAGCACCGGAGCGGACGAGCCGCCGGGGATCACGGCCTTGAGTGTTCGACCCTTGCGCACGCCGCCTGCGAGTTCCAGCAGCTTGGCGAATGGCGTGCCGAGCGGCACTTCGTAGTTGCCCGGCAGCTCGACGTCACCCGACACCGAATAGATCTTGGTCCCGCCGTTGTTCGGCTTGCCGCATTGGAGGTAAGCCTGGCCGCCGTTGCGGATGATCCAGGGGACCGCCGCAAAGGTCTCGGTGTTGTTGACGGTAGTCGGCTTGCCGTACAGGCCGAAGCTGGCCGGGAACGGCGGCTTGAAGCGCGGCTGGCCCTTCTTGCCCTCGATCGATTCGAGCAACGCGGTCTCTTCGCCGCAGATGTAGGCGCCGAAGCCGTGACAGGCATGCAGCTGGAAGCTGAACTTGCTGCCCAGGATGTTGCTGCCCAGGTAGCCGGCCGCCCTCGCCTCTTCGAGCGCCTCCTCGAAGCGGTCGTAGGTCTGGAAGATTTCGCCATGGATGTAGTTGTAGCCGACATCGATACCCATGGCGTAGGCCGCGATGATCATGCCTTCGATCACCTGGTGCGGATTGAACTGCAGCAGGTCGCGGTCCTTGCAGGTGCCCGGCTCGCCCTCGTCGGAATTGCACACCAGGTACTTCTGGCCGGGGAACTGCCGGGGCATGAAGCTCCACTTCAGGCCGGTCGGAAAGCCCGCGCCGCCGCGCCCGCGCAGCGCGGACTCCTTGACGGTCGCGATCACCTGGTCCTGCGTCAAGCCCTTGACGCCCGCGTCATTCACTTCCGTCAGGATCTTGCGCAGCGCCGCGTAGCCTTCGCGCGCCTCGTAAGCCTTCAGGCGCCAGTTGGTTCCGTTCAAGCCGGCGTAGATCTGCGGATCGATGTGGCGGCCATGGAAACAGGTCTGCACGCCCGTGGCCTGGAACTGGGAGAGTACTTGTTGCACGTTCATGCTTTCTTCAGCCCATCGATCATCTGGTCGATCTTGTCGGTGCTCATGAAGCTGCACATCGTGCGATCGTTCACCAGCAACACCGGCGAATCGGCGCACGCGCCCAGGCACTCCGACTGCTGCAAGGTGAACAGGCCGTCGGCGGTGGTCTCGCCCATCTTGATGCCCAGCCGGTGTTCCAGATGCCGCAGCGCCTTGGCGCCATCGCGCAACTGGCACGGCAGGTTGGTGCAGACGTTGAGCTTGTACTTGCCCACCGGCCGCTGGTTGTACATGTTGTAGAAGGTCGTCACCTCGTGCACCGCGATCGGCGGCATGCCCAGGTACTCGGCGACCAGCTTTTCGCTTTCGCCGCTGACCCAACCCTGCTGCTGCTGGACGATGGCCAGGCAGGCCATGACAGCGGATTGCCGCTGGTCCGCCGGGTACTTGGCCACTTCCACGTCGAAACGGGCACGCATCGACTCGGAGAAGCCCTCGCCCCGGCCCTCTCCCTCGGGGAGAGGGTGGGAACGGCCTGCAAACGTATCAGAACTCATCGATCAATATCTCCGAACACGATGTCCAGGGTGCCGATCACCGCGACGGCGTCGGCGATCATGTGGCCGCGCGACATCTCGTCCATCGCGGCAAGGTGCGAAAAACCCGGCGGGCGGATCTTCAGGCGGTACGGCTTGTTGGCGCCGTCGCTGACGATGTAGATGCCGAACTCGCCCTTGGGATGCTCGACGGCGGCATAGGCCTCGCCCTCGGGCACGCGGAAGCCTTCGCTGAACAGCTTGAAATGGTGGATCAGCTCTTCCATGTTGGTCTTCATCGACTCACGGTCCGGCGCGGCCACCTTGTGGTTGTCGGTGATGACCGGCCCTGGGTTGGCGCGCAGCCAATGCACACACTGCTGGATGATCCGGTTGGACTGCCGCATCTCCTCGACCCGCACCAGGTAGCGGTCATAGCAGTCGCCGGTGCGGCCGACCGGAATGTCGAACTCCATGTGCTGGTAGACCTCGTACGGCTGCTTCTTGCGCAGGTCCCAGGCGATGCCCGAACCTCGAAGCATCGGACCGGTGAAGCCCAGGTTCAGCGCCCGCTCGGGAGTCACGACGCCAATGCCCACGGTCCGCTGCTTCCAGATCCGGTTGTCGGTCAGCAGCGTCTCATACTCATCAACGTAACCCGGGAAACGCTTGGTGAAATCTTCGATGAAGTCCAGTAGCGAGCCCTGGCGGTTGTCGTTCAAA
>JBKJHN010000249.1:0-65198 GCA_046599015.1 Ramlibacter sp. | reverse complement strand
CGCAGCAACGCGCGCGCCTTGGCCTCGGTTTCCTTCCACTCCAGCTCGGGCACCGAATCGGCGACCACACCCGCCGCTGCTTGCACGTACAACGTCTGGTCTTTTACGATACCGGTGCGGATCGCAATGGCGACATCCATGTCGCCCGCATAGCTGAGGTATCCGCAAGCGCCGCCATAGACGCCTCGTTTGGTGGGTTCCAGCTGGTCGATCAGCTCCATCGCGTGCACCTTGGGCGCCCCCGTGAGCGTCCCCGCCGGAAAAGTTGCCTTCAGCACGTCGATGCTGGTCATGCCGTCGTTGAGGATGCCCTCGACGTTGCTGACGATGTGCATGACGTGGCTGTAGCGCTCGATGGCGAACGCTTCCGTCACCTTCACCGTGCCGGTCTTGGCGATCCGGCCGATGTCGTTGCGCGCCAGGTCGATCAGCATCACGTGCTCGGCCCGCTCCTTCGGATCATTGAGCAACTCGTGCTCGATCGCCTTGTCGGCCTCGGGCGATGGGGCCCGCGGACGGGTGCCGGCCAGAGGGCGGATGGTGATCTTTTGTCCTTCGGACGTCTGTTCCTGGCGGACCAGAATTTCCGGTGACGCGCCCACCACGTGAAAGTCGCCGAAGTCGTAGTAATACATGTACGGGCTTGGATTGAGCGAGCGCAACGCGCGGTACAGCGATAACGGTGACTCGGTATAGCGCTTCTTGATCCGCTGACCCACCTGAACCTGCATGAAGTCGCCGGCGGCGATCAGCTCCTTGGCCCGTTCCACCGCCTTCAGGTAATCCGCTTTGGAAAAATCACGTTCGGCCGGGAAAGTCTGGGTCTGGCGGATCACCGGTGCGCTCACCGAGTATTTGAGTTGCTCACGCAGCTCGCGCAAACGTTTCTTGCCGTTCGCATACGCCTCGGACTGGCCCGGGTCGGCGTAGACGATGAGATAAAGCTTGCCCGACAGGTTGTCGATGACCGCCAGCTCTTCGCATTGCAGCAGCAGGATATCCGGGCAGCCCAGGGTGTCGGGCGGGCAGCTCTTCTCCAGCTTCTTCTCGATGTAGCGCACGGTGTCGTAACCGAAGTAGCCGGCCAGTCCGCCGCAAAAACGCGGCAACCCGGGACGCAGGGCCACCTTGAAGCGCTGCTGGTAGGCAGCGATGAAATCGAGCGGATTGCCGTGTGCGGTTTCTACGACTTCGCCGCGCGTGACGACCTCCGTCACGGCGTCGCCGCCGAAGCCGCTGGCTCGCACCAGGGTGTGCGCCGGCAGACCGATGAAGCTGTAGCGGCCGAAGCGCTCGCCGCCCACCACGGATTCGAGCAGAAAGCTGTGCTTGCCGCCGCCTTTGGCATGCGCCAGCTTCAGGTACAGCGACAGCGGGGTTTCCAGATCCGCGAACGCCTCGGCCATCAGCGGAATGCGGTTGTAACCCTGCAGCGCAAGGCTTTTGAATTCAAGTTCGGTGATCAAGGGGTGAGCCTCCACAAGCTCGCGGCGGCTGCCGCATTGATTTCAACTAGCCCTTGCGGGCGCGGGGCACGGGAGCCCCGTGCAATCAGGAACGCACCGATGGAGGCTTCCGCCAAGGCCAGGCTCCCCGGCCGGGACGGCCCACGATGGTGGTGTGGATGAACATGGCCAAAGTGTAGCAAACCCGCTTGGCGCGGCGCCTCCGAACTTTGTGGACTGGCAACTCAAGGACGCCCTGTTGGGGCGCTGAGGCTTTAAAGGGCATGGAGGACGTCAGTCAGTGACAGCAAGCCGTGTGCGGCCCGCGAATTCTGCCGCATCCGCGAGCTTCTTGTCCGCCCCGGGTTCCGCTCTCCGGCGCGTCCTCCTGGCAATGGGCGTCAGGCCACGATCAAAGCGCGCGCCGCCCGCTGATGACACGCAGCAGAATTACGACGATGGCGATGACCAGCAGCACGTGAACGAAGCCGCCCATCGTCACCGAAGTGACCAGTCCCAGCGCCCACAGGATGAGCAGCACGACAGCGATGGTATAGAGCATTACTTGACCCTCATGTCGTTGGCGACAGAAGTCACGCCGCTGACGCCCTGTGCCACGGTAACGGCACGGTCGATGTTGGCGCGGCTGCTGACGAAGCCGCTGAGCTGGACCCGGCCCTTGAAGGTTTCGACGTTGATCTCGGCGGACTTGAGCGTGGGCTCGTTGAAGATCGCTGCCTTCACCTTGGCGGTGATCGCGGTGTCATCGACATATTGGCCGGTGCTCTCCTGTTTTTGCGTGGACGCGCAACCCGCCAGCGCGGTGAGAGCGACGGCCGTGACAAGAACGGAAATGTGGGTGAATTTGCTCATGTAGTTTCTCCAGTGGTTCTAAAGACAGCCCGTCGGATCTGTCGCGCCGGGACGGATGACAACGTCAACAACCCGAGATTGCGCGTGGCTGCCAAGCTCGTCTGTACGCTTCCGTACGGATGGGATTGAGCGCTTGTAGGAGAACTTCGCTTCTTGTGCTGTTGTGTAGGAGAAGGCGCCGAGTGCGGCCGTATGTACGCGGTCGCACAGACCAACTCAGCGGTGACGCGCAACCTGCACCCAAGGCCCTTCGGGTCTGCACAAGAACTGGAGCTTCCATGAACACGAATCTAAAAACCGCACTTGCGGTATCCGCGCTTCTGCTGGGCACTCAAGCGGCGTCCCAGATCACCTTCTACAACGGCGAAGGCTTCCGCGGCCGCGCTTTCACGGCCGACAAGGCCGTCGCCAATTTCGACCGCACCGGCTTCAATGACCGCACCTCGTCAGTGGTGGTCGACAACGGCCGCTGGGAAGTCTGCGAAGACTCCAATTTCCGGGGGCGTTGCGTGGTCCTGCGCCGCGGCAGTTACGACTCCCTGCAGAAACTCGGGATGGAGAACAACATCTCTTCGGTGCGGCCGACGGATAGGCGCCGCCAGTACGACAACGAGGTGCAGGCGCAAATGGAAACACCGGATTACGCCTGGCGCCGCCGCTCCAACGAGCGTGTTTTCGAGGCCCCGGTGACCTCGGTCCGCGCTGTGATGGGCGCGCCCACCCAGCACTGCTGGGTCGAACGGCAGCAGGTCTCGCAATCGGGTAGCGGTGACCGCAATGTCGGTGGCGCGATTGCCGGCGCACTGATTGGCGGCGTGCTGGGCCACCAAGTCGGCGGCGGCAGCGGCAAGGACATCGCGACGGCCGGCGGCGCGGTTGCGGGCGGATTGATCGGTTCCAACGTCGGTCGCAACGGTAACTCGGTCTCCACCCAGAACGTCCAGCGCTGCGAGAACACCGTCAGTGGCACGCCGGCTTATTGGGACGTCACCTACAACTTCCGCGGCCGTGCACACCAGCTTCAGATGAGCGCAGCGCCCGGCGCCACGATCGCCGTGAATGGGAATGGCGAACCCCGCCAGTAACGCCGGGCGGTCAAGCTGAGAGGAGAGGGCGGCCCGCGCGGTCGCCCTGCTGCTACGAACCCGATCGATACGGCTCGCCGCGCGGGATGTCGGAGAGCAAGCGCTGGAATTCCGCTCTGACAGCGGAGTAACACTCGCACACCGTCCCCTCCAACCCCGGCCGGTCCAGCACATCGATGCGGCCCCGGCTGTAACGAATCAATCCGGCCCGCTGCAGATTGCCGGCAGCCTCCGTGACGCCTTCGCGGCGAACGCCAAGCACGTTGGCAATCAGCTCCTGGGTCATGACCAGGGAATTGGAAGAGAGCCGGTCCAGAGTGAGCAGCAGCGCGCGGCACAGCTGCTGCTCCACGGAATGGTGACGATTGCACACCGCGGTCTGCGTCATCTGCGTGATCAGTGCCTGCGTATAGCGCAACAGCAATCTGAGCACGGGTCCCGCGCGATTGAATTCGTTTTGCAGCAGTTGCGCCTTCAGCCGGTAGCCATGGCCAGCGCTGCGCACCACGGCGCGGCTCAGGGTGGTATTGCCGCCCATGAACAGCGAAATGCCCAGGATCCCTTCATTGCCGACCACCGCGATTTCCGCCGATGCGCCGTTTTCCAGGACGTATTGGAGCGAAACGATGGAGGTGGTTGGGAAGTAGACATGCTGCAGTTGGTCGCCGGACTCGCAGAGCACTTCGCCCAACGACATGGGCACCAACTCCAGGTGCGGCGAGAGCCGGTCGTATTCGGCAGCCGGGAAAGCGGCCAGGATGTGATTTTGCGTCGTCGCGTGGGGAGTCTTCATTCGAGTTGTCGGCAGGGTGGTGGCCCGATTGTCCGATACCTCGCTGACCTCTCATGATTGGATCCAAAAAGGCTGGGGCCAGCCCCGTACGCCTCAGAGTAAGCGTCCTCGTCGAGGCATCGTAGGAAGCGACTTATGCCGCGCTACCGACGCCGGACCAAAGAGCCTACGCGGGAACGGCGTCCACGTTGGGCCGGGCCCAATGTCGATGGCGTGCCATGGCCGCCATGAACTCCTGCGCCAGCGCCCCCCGGGTCGGAGGGTCGTTCTTGCCGACGATGACACCGGGCATCGCCGGGCCGCCCTCGCCGGCGCCGATTCCCAGTGTGCGCAGCAACTGCGCCCCTTCGCCGATCACGCAGATCGTCTTGCAATGCTTGTACGCTTCCAGCACGAAATGCACAGCGTCGCCGTTGTGCGTCAACGCCTGGGCGCTGGCCGCGCCACCGGGCACCAGCACCGCGTCGAACATCACCGACGGCATGTTGGAAAAGGTATGGTCGACAACGAGTTGCTGGCCGGACGAGGTCGCCACCGATCCAAGGTGCGCGGCGACGATGCGGGTGGCTGCCCCCGCGTCCTGCAACGCCTGCTGGATCACTCTCAGCGCACCTACTTCGACTCCGTTGGCCACCAGGACCGCCACCCGGCGCGTGGCCACGCTGTTGCCGCTGACCTCCATGCTCAACGCGGGCGACGTCTCCAGCGGCAACTTGCTGCGCACGTCGCGAAACCCGGCCCGGCCGGCCGCGGCGCGCGCGTCGGGCAGAGCGATACCCAACGGCTCCGCCACCTTGCGCGCCAGCTTGGCGTCCACGTGCGCAAGGTTGTCGACCACCCTTTGACGGATCGCGGGGACCTCGACCTTGGACAGCTCGAACTGGAACGCGGCAATGATGTGGTCCCGCTCGGCCGGGCTCTGGCTGTTCCAGAAGAACGACGCCTGGCTGAAGTGGTCATCGAAGGTGGGGCTGCGGCGCCGGATCTTCGGCGGCTCCGTAGCTTCGGTGAAACTCTGGAAACCCTGCAGTCCACCATCGACCCGGAAGTCGGCGCCGCTGGCCAGAGAGTTCGGCTCATACGCCACCTGCCCCTTGTTCACCAGCATGCGATGCATGCCGTCGCGCTGGAAATTGTGAAAGGGACAGACCCCGCGATTGATCGGCAGCTCATGAAAGTTGGGCCCTCCCAGCCGTGAGAGCTGGGTATCGGTGTACGAGAACAGCCGGCCTTGCAGCAGGGGGTCGTTGCTGAAGTCGATGCCGGGCACGACATGGCCCGGATGGAACGCTACCTGTTCGGTTTCGCTGAAAAAGTTTTCCGGATTGCGGTTCAGCACCAGCTTGCCTACGCTGAGCACCGGCACCATTTCCTCGGGAATCAGCTTGGTCGGGTCCAGCAGGTCGAAGCCCAGGCTCTCGGCACGATCCTCGCGAATCAGCTGCAGCCCAAGCTCCCATTCCGGAAAGCTGCCTTGCGCAATCGACTCCCACAGGTCGCGGCGATGAAAGTCAGGGTCCTTGCCGGCGATCTTCTGGGCCTCGTCCCACACCAGCGCGTGCTTGCCGAGCCTGGGCTTCCAATGGAACTTGACGAAGTGCGATACCCCTTTGGCGTTGATCATGCGAAAGGTGTTGACGCCAAAGCCTTCCATCATCCGGAAGCTGCGCGGAAGCGTCCGGTCCGACATCACCCACATCAACATGTGCGTGGTTTCCGGCATCAGCGAAACGAAATCCCAGAACGTGTCGTGCGCGCTGGCGGCTTGCGGCATTTCGTGGTGCGGCTCGGGCTTGAGCGCATGCACGAGATCGGGGAATTTCATCGCGTCCTGAACGAAGAACACCGGAATGTTGTTGCCCACCAGGTCGTAGTTGCCTTCACGCGTGTAGAACTTGACGGCGAACCCGCGCACATCGCGTACCGTATCGGACGAGCCGCGCGAACCCGCCACTGTGGAGAAGCGCGCGAAGACCGGCGTGCGGCTACCCGCCTCCTGCAGAAAATCCGCGCGCGTGTATTCGACCAGCGACTTGGTCAGTTCGAAGAAGCCGTGAGCGCCGGCCCCACGGGCATGCACTACGCGTTCGGGGATCCGCTCGTGATCGAAGTGGGTGATCTTCTCGCGCAGGATGAAGTCTTCGAGCAGCGTCGGACCGCGCGCTCCCGCCTTCAGCGAGTTGTGGTTGTCCGGTATGGCAACACCCTGATTGGTGGTCAGGAGGTGTTCAGGGCCTTGACTGAACGACTCCAGCTGCTTTTGCTTGGCAGCGGCGCCCTCGCTGGCCCTGGACTTGCGCTGCGCATCCTGCTTGGACTGGGCCATCGTCACGCCTTCCCAAGAGCCGGCAAGCAGGCCTGGATCTGCAGTTGCTGAGACCCGGTGCGCGGCAGCGGACGAATGTGAGCGAGCACGCTCATGGGGACAAATTCTGTGGCGTATTGCATGTGCGTGTTCAAAAGCGCCGCGACGCGCCACGGCGCCGCGGTTGCGGGATGGAAGAGCTTTTAGCCGGCGTCAAGTTCGAACGCGGCTTCCAGGATGCTTGCGAGTGTGGCCAACGCGATCGCCCCGGCGGCGCCGGCAGCGCACCAGACCCACCATTCAGGTATTGCAGCGAACCACTCCATGGCCATCTCCTTGGGGCTGACAGTGCAACCCGCCCATAGGTTAAGCAAGCTCATGAACAAAGTGCGTAGTAAGGCAGCGGGCGCGTTTGTCGGCCCGCGCAGGTTTCCACGGTAGGACGCTTCCCACAGCCGCCTGTCGAGCTGCGCCGAATTTTTCCTACATCCGTGCTTCGGCACGTCCTACTCGCGGGCGACCAGAAACGCACTCATCATTCCTACAACTTTTTGAATCTGAAGGGGACGTCATGCACCACCGAATGCCCAGCCGCCGACGCCAGGCCACGGAATCGAAACCGCCGCCGCAAAAAGGGGAAACCATCCCGGTTCAAGGCGAAACCCTGCACGGCGCGCCACGGTTGCCGCATGAGCGCGATGAATCGGCGCAGAGCCAGGCGTCGGCGGAGCCTTCCGGCAGGCGGATGGGACAGGCCGCTTACGACGACCTGGAGCGTGGCCTGGTGGACACCGACAAAGGGCCGGTGCTCGACAAAACCTACGACAAGGTACGCGAGGGCGCTGAAGACCCGGTAAAAAAGTTCAGACCTTGAGCGCGGAGCGCATCGCGTCGATGACGCTCTTGTAATCGGGTTGACCGAACACCGCGCTGCCCGCCACGAAAGTATCAGCCCCTGCCGCGGCGACGCGTGCGATGTTGTCGGGCTTGATGCCGCCGTCCACCTCCAGCCGGATATCCTTGCCACTGCTGTCGATGCGCTGGCGCGCCTGCTCGACCTTGCGCAACGCCGACTCGATGAAACCCTGGCCGCCGAACCCGGGGTTCACGCTCATGATGAGGATCAGGTCGATGTCCTCGATCACCCAGTCCAGCACATCCAGCGGTTCAGCCGGGTTGAACACCAACCCCGCCTTGCAGCCGGCGCTCCTGATGACCTGCACGCTGCGATGCACGTGGACGCAGGCGTCCGGATGAAAGCTGATGTAGTCCGCGCCCGCCTGGGCGAAAGCCTGCGCCAGTGCATCCACCGGCTGCACCATCAGGTGCACGTCGACCGGCACCGCACGGCCATCGGCCGCTTTGGCGTAAGGTTTCAAAGCCGAGCAGACCATCGGCCCGAACGTCAGATTGGGCACGTAGTGGTTATCCATCACATCGAAGTGGATCCAGTCGGCGCCGGCGGCAATGACGCTCTTCACTTCATCACCCAGCCGGGCGAAGTCGGCCGAAAGAATCGACGGCGCGATGCGATAGGTCTTGCTCATGCACGGATTCTCTCAAATCGCGCGAAGCCACTGAAGGAGGTAGGATTGCCTGAATGGCCAACTACCAGTTCCGTGTCGAAGTCGAACCTAAATACCTGCCGGAACAATCGGCGCCGGAGCAGGGTTTGTTCAGTTTCGCTTACACCATCACCATCACCAACAGCGGCGAGGTGCCGGCCCAGCTGATCTCGCGCCATTGGATCATCGCCAATGCGGCCGGCGAGATGGAAGAGGTCAAGGGCCTGGGCGTGGTCGGTCACCAGCCGCTGCTCAAGCCCGGCGAATCGTTCGAGTACACCAGCGGTTGCCGCCTGCGGACGCCCAACGGCACGATGCAGGGCAGCTACTTCTGTGTGGCCGAAGACGGCACCCGCTTCGACGTGGAGATTCCGCCTTTTGTGCTCGATGACGGCACCAGCCGCGTGCTGCATTGAGTCTCCATTGAGGCGCTCGCGCCACCGTCGGGTTGCCGTCCTGCATCGCGCGTGCCTCGCGACAGATTACAGTGCGCCCCGGGGGACCAGCACATGAACGACATGATGGCCATCTGGGCGGACTGGCTCAGACCCTCCGCCGGCCTGCCTACCGTGCAATGGTCGATCCTGCTGGCGGTCGCCGCCGCCGCCGGCCATCTCCTGCAGCGCCACACCGGCTTGCCCAAGGTGGTGGGCTACTCCGTGATCGGCGCGCTCGCCGGACTGGCGGGATTTTCGGGTGGCGCCTGGCCCTTGCAGGGCATCGCGCTGTTTCTGCTCGAACTCGGCGTGTCGGTGGTGCTGTTCGAAGCGGGCGGGCGCATCGCGCTGCGCTGGTTCCGGCATAACCCGATGGTGCTGCTGCAAAGCCTGCTGGAGTCAACCCTCACGGCGCTGTTCGTGTACTACACATTGCGTTGGCTCGGGGTGCATCCATCGGTGGCCGAAGCGATTGGCCTGGTGGCCATGGCCGCTTCACCCGCGGTCCTCAGCCGCGTGATCATGGACACCGGCGCGTCAGGTCCGGTGACCGAGCGGGCGATGGTGCTGTCCACTCTGAGTACGCTCTACGCCCTGACGCTGGTCAGCGCGCGCGCCGGCTTGATGCACCGCCCCCTGACCACCTTGAGTGAAACCCTGTTCCCGGTGGCGGTGGTGCTGGGAGTTTCATTCGTGGTCGGGGCGCTGCTGGCCCTGGCCCTGCGCACGGCCCTGCGCGTGATGAGCCCCACCAGCGAAAACACTTCCATGCTGCTGATCGCCATGATCACCGCGGCGGCGGCATTGGCCGCACACTTCGGCGGCTCGGCGCCGCTCGCCGCGTTGCTGGGGGGCATGATGCTCAAGCAGCTCAACCCGCGGCCCTGGGCCTGGCCGCGCCAACTGGGCACGGCCGCTTCCATGCTGACGATGCTGATGTTCGTGCTGGTTTCGGTGGTGGCTGCCAAGGCCGACTGGAACCCGGCGGTGGCTGGCCTGGTCGCCGCGCTGGTGGCCGCGCGGTTTCTGGCCAAGGTTGTCGGTGTGGCAGCCGCCAACTGGAGCACCGGGACCAACTGGCAACAGGCCTTCTGGACCGGCTGCGCGATGGCGCCGATGTCCTCGGTGGCATTGCTGCTGGTCTCGCAGTTCGTGTCTTCTTCGCTGACTCTGGGCCCGCTGATCGCCAGCATCGCGCTCCCGGCGATCCTGCTGATGGAGGTGCTTGGCGCGATCATTGCCACGGTCGCCATCCACCGCGCCGGCGAGAGCTCCAGCGCTTCGGTCCCGGAAGGCCTGCTCAACTCGCAGCCGGGAGAGTTACGTGGATAAGAGGGTGCAGATGCCCGCCGCGGCGGCGGAAGATCCGATTCTTCTGGAGCCGTTCCAGCACTCGGAAGCCCTCTCGCTGGGGGTGGAGCTCGAACTGCAGTTGGTCAACACCCACGACTACGACCTGGCGCCGTACTCCGCCGAGATGCTGCGCCTAATGTCGCGGTACCAGCTGCCCGGAGCGGTGGTGCCGGAAATGACCTCGAGCATGATCGAGATTTCCACCGGCGTGTGCCAATCCACTGCGCAGGTGCTCGCCGAGCTCTCGCAGATCCGCGAAGCGCTGGTAAAAAGCGCCGACAAGCTGAACATCGCGATCGTGGGCGGCGGCACCCATCCGTTCCAGCAATGGCACGAGCGGCGCATCTACGACCGGCCGCGCTTTCGCGAGCTGTCGGAACTGTATGGTTATCTTTCCAAGCAGTTCACCATCTTCGGGCAGCATGTGCACGTGGGCTGCCCCGATGCGGATTGCGCGCTGCTGATGCTGCACCGCATGTCGCGCTACATCCCGCACTTCATCGCTCTGTCGGCTTCTTCGCCTTTCGTGCAAGGCCAGGACACCCAGTTCGACTCGGCCCGGCTGAACTCGGTGTTCGCCTTTCCCATGTCGGGCCGGGCGCCGTTCACCTTGAGCTGGGACGAGTTCGGCAAGTTCTTCGCCAAGACCACGCGCACGGGCGTGGTCAAGAGCATGAAGGACTTCTACTGGGATATCCGGCCCAAGCCCGAATACGGCACCATCGAAATCCGCGTGTTCGACACGCCACTGTCCGTGGAGCGCGCCGCGGCGCTGGCGGGATTTGTGCAGTCGCTGGCTTCCTGGTTGCTGCACGAGGAGCCCTTCATGCCGCAGGAAGACGACTACATGGTCTATACCTACAACCGGTTCCAGGCCTGCCGGTTCGGGCTGGACGCCGTGTATGTGGATCCGCCGACGGGACAGCACATGCCGCTGCGCGATCACATCGTGCAGACGCTGCGGCGCATTGGCGACCATGCCCGCAAACTGGGCGCCAGCCATGGCGTGCAGTTGCTCAGCGAGGACGCCGAACTGGGCACCAACGACGCGCGCTGGCTGCGCGAAAAGCAGGCGCGCGAGCGCCTGCTGGCCGAAGTCGTGCGGCAGGGGGCGCTGAAGTTCCGCGGCCCGGTCTAGGGAAGCTCCGAACAAGTCATG
Source organism: Ramlibacter sp. (assembly GCA_046599015.1). Classification (GTDB taxonomy): domain Bacteria; phylum Pseudomonadota; class Gammaproteobacteria; order Burkholderiales; family Burkholderiaceae_C; genus Ramlibacter. Next base: position 54,183 of record JBKJHN010000249.1, on the reverse strand, counting down.
CCGCGCGCGGCGGCGAGCGACAATGGGTGCATGGGTGAATTCGACCTGATCGAGCGCTTCTTCAATCGGCCGGTTCGGCGCAACGCGCTGGGCGTCGGCGACGACTGTGCGCTGCTGAGTCCAGCCGCCGGGATGCAGCTGGCCGTCTCCTGCGACATGCTGGTCGAAGGCCGCCATTTCCTTTCAACGGTCGACCCGTTCAAGCTCGGGCACAAGGCGCTGGCCGTCAACCTGAGCGATCTGGCCGCCTGCGGGGCGAAACCGCTGGCCTTCACCCTCGCCCTGGCGCTGCCGCAGGCAAAGGAGTGCTGGCTGGAACCGTTCTCGCGCGGCCTGCTGGCGTTGGCCGACGAGTTCGGCTGCGAATTGGTCGGCGGCGACACGACGCGGGGCCCGTTGAATATATGCATCACCGTTTTCGGCGAAGTTCCGCAGGGCCAGGCCCTGCTGCGCTCGGGCGCCCAGGCAGGCGATGACATTTACGTGAGCGGAACCCTGGGCGACGCCCGGCTGGCGCTCGAGGTGTTCCGCGGAACCGTGTCGGTTCCGGCCACGGTGTTCGAATCGGCACGACTGCGCATGGAGCAGCCCACTGCGCGAGTCGCGCTGGGCCAGGCCCTTCGTGGCGTCGCCACCTCGGCGATCGACGTCAGCGACGGCCTTCTGGGAGATCTCGGGCACGTGCTGCGGCAGTCGCGCGTCGGCGCGCTGATCGACACCCAGGCGGCGATGCAACTGATGGCCGCCGGCGACCAGATCGATGCGCGGCAGCGGCTGGAGTGGGTGCTGGCCGGTGGTGACGACTATGAGCTGGTCTTCACCGCGCCGCCTTCGCGCCGCGATGCAGTGGACCGCGCCGCCGCGGCCGCGCACACCAGCGTCACCCGGATCGGCTGCATCGAGCCCCAACCCGGCGTTCGACTGGTGGACGCTCACGGTCATGGCGTAGAACCCCGCTACGCCGCCTTCGATCACTTTGCCTGATGGCAACAACTCTCCTGATTCGGCGGATCGCGGCTGGGTTGCTGCTGGCGATGTGCTTGTGCGCGCGGGCGGACGACTTTGCCGGCATCGTCACCCACGTGACCGATGGCGATACCTTGTGGGTGCGACCGTTCGCGGGCGGGACAGCGCGCCAGGTGCGGCTGGAAGGCATCGACGCGCCCGAGATCTGCCAGGCCTACGGCGAGCGTTCGCGCGCTGCGCTGGCGTCCCGGGCGCTGCACCAGCGCGTGCAGGTGACCAGCCGCGCGAGCGACAGTTACCAACGGGCGATCGGGCGAGTGAAGCTGCGCGGACAGGATATAGGGCAGTGGATGGTCAGCCACGGACATGCGTGGTCATATCACTTTCGTGGTGACGCCGGGCCTTATTCCCGGCAGGAAGCCCAGGCCAGGAGCGCAAGGCTGGGCATGTGGAGCGGCCCTGCACCGCTGCAGCCACGCCACTTCCGCAACCGGCACGGCAGCTGCAAACCTCGATGATGGCGCCGCTCAATCCGCCATTACGCCCGCCGGTGATGCGGCCCAGTGCGCGCTTCATGCTGACGCATCCGGCACACTGCATCGCCTTGGGGTTTGGTTCGGGACTGTCGCCAGTGGCCCCGGGGACGGCCGCCACGCTCTGGGCGTGGCTGGCATACGCCGTGATGCTGGCCTCCCTTCAGCCTGCGGTCATCGGCTGGGTGATCGTCGCGGCACTCGCCGTCGGGTGGTGGGCGTGCACGGTCACGGCGGCTCACATGCGCGTGCTCGATCCCGGCAGTATCGTTTGGGACGAGGTGGTGGCGTTCTGGATCGTGCTGTGGTTGCTGATGCCTGCCGGCTTCCTGGCCCAGTTCGTCGCGTTCCTGCTGTTTCGCCTGTTCGACGCCTTGAAGCCGGGGCCTGTGGCCTGGGCCGACGATCTGTTCCACGGGTTCGGCTGGCGCGGCGGCTTCGGCATCATCTTCGACGACCTGGTGGCCGCGTTCTGCACGCTGCTGGTCATTGCCGCATGGAGGTTCTGGTGACAAACACGAAACACCTGGCGACGCTGCTCCTGGGCAAGGGCTGGATGCTCGCAACGGCGGAGAGTTGCACGGGCGGTCTCATTGCCGCAGCCTGCACCGAGCAGGCGGGCTCCAGCGAGTGGTTCGAGCGCGGCTTCGTCGCTTATTCCAACGACGCCAAGGTCGAGCTTCTGGGCGTCGACCCCGCCGCGATCGAGGTGCACGGCGCCGTGAGCGAGGTCGTCGCCCGGGCGATGGCGTTCGGCGCGGTGCGCCGCTCCCACGCACGGGTCGGCGTCGCGGTCACCGGGATCGCCGGCCCCACCGGTGGCAGCCCGGACAAACCGGTGGGGACCGTGTGGTTGGGCTTCATGGTGGACGGGCATCTCACCAGCGAGATGCGGCGCTTCGAGGGCGACCGCACGGCCGTGCGTGCGGGTACGGTCGCACACGCGCTGGACGGCTTGCTGTTGCGGCTGGCCCAGGCGCCAGTGGCATAGCGCGCCTAAGCTCCAACAATGTGGGCCTCCAAGCCGCGCCGTGGCGCGGGAGCGACGGCCGGCGCATAACCCAGCCGGGCCCACATCTGCACTGTGTAGCGGGGCTGCGGCGCGTCCAGCAGCTTGTGAATCCGCGCGTACGGCTGCGCTTGCTCAGCGTATTCCTGCAGCGCCTGTGACAAGGGCTGCATCGAAAGGCCCTGCGCTGTCGCCGCCAGCTGCGCGCGGACATAGGCCCGACCCGCGTTGACCTGGGTCCTGCGGTCGTTGCCCTCGGTCACCATCCAGAAGAACGCGGGGGTGCCGGCGATCTTCGCATTGAACTGCTTGATCTGCCCGGCGATGGCCGCGTCGTCCGGTGCAGGAGGTTTGCTGCGATCGAACAGGCCAACCGCCGTGAGCACGCGAACCATGGGCGTGTTGATCGACAACCCGTCGCGGTGGGCGGCGATCTCCCGCGGGCCGACCCGCAGCACCTTGTAGGATTCCATGATCGTGCGTGGTGTCGTGAGTTCGACGTGCCAGGCTTCGCTTGCGATGGACCGGTGCTGCCGCAAAGCCTCAGGCTGCGCCGATCCGACAAAGCCCACACGAAGCGGCAACGAAGGCACACTCTTGGCGATCGCGGCCAAAGCCGCGGCCTGCGGCTCACGCGAGTCGTACAGCTCGCGGTTGGTGCGGCGCTTCAGAATCTGGTCAAACAGCGGATCGGGCTTCGCTGCTCCATCCGGCGTCAGGCGAATGCGGGCCACCGGTCTCCTGTCCAGCTTCTCCGGTCCGAACTCGCCCTCCGGAAAGAGCTCGATGTCGGCGCGCAGCCCGCGCTGCCGCGCCGCCAGGTCGAGCAGCTCCAGGAAGGTGCCGTGACTCATCATGATCTGGCGCGACAAGGGGTCTGTTTCCGGCAGCAGGCGGGTGAGGTCGCAGTACAGCCAGATTTCATCCGGCCGGCGCAGATCCACCAGCCAGGATTGCAGGTTGTGCGAGTGCGGCGCCAGGATGGCGTAACTGAGGATCCAGCGGCGCACGTCACCGCCTTCGCCGCTTGGACCTTGCCAGGCCTGCACCGCTTCGGACGGGTAATCGCTGGACCAGGAGCAGCCAGCCAGTGGCAGCGAAACCGCCGAGGCGATGAAGCCGCCCCCGGCCACCCGCATGAATTGACGACGGCGCATGGCGTGCTGCGAATTTGAGGACATGGCGTGACTCCAGTGCGATGAGTTGTCCTGATTGTGCGAGCGCCCCGGATATTCCACAATTGCCGAACTGTCCATAGCAGGTATTCGACAATGAATAGCAATTTCGACTGGAGCCTTATCCGTTCGTTTCTGGCCGCACTCGAGCACGGCAGCTTGCTGGGCGCCGCCCGGGCCCTGGGCTCGACCCAGCCTACGCTTGGCCGCCACATCGCCGAACTGGAAAGCCAGTTGGGCGTGGTGCTGTTCGAGCGCACCGGCCGCGGCCTGCTGCCAACCGACATGGCGCTGCGGCTGGCCGACTCGGCCCGGGCGATGGAAGGCAGCGCCCATCAACTGGTGCGCAGCGTCTCCGGCGCGCAGGCCGGCGTCACCGGCACGGTGCGCATCACGGCCAGCCAGCCCGTCGCCTGCTTCGTCATGCCGCCGGTCCTGGCGCAGATGCGCGCGGCCCTGCCCGAGGTGCAAGTGGAGCTGGTCGCCAGCAACCAGGTGAGCAACCTGTTGCGCCGCGAAGCCGATATCGCGCTGCGCATGGTGCAACCGGACCAGACCAGCCTGATCGCCAAGCGCATTGCGAAGGTCACGCTGGGTACTTACGCGCACCGTGACTACCTGCGCCGCCGCGGCACGCCCCGGCAGATAGCGGACCTGCTGGGTCATGAGCTCATAGGCACCGACCGGGATGAAACCCTGCTTCGGGCCTTCGCGGGCCTGGGCTACCCGGTGGGGCGAGAGGTCTTCGCATTCCGGACCGACGACCTCATCGCCTATTGGGAGGGGGTTCGCGCCGGCCTGGGCGTGGGCTTTGTGGGGGACTACCTGGCGCGCACCGACAGCCAGCTGGTTTCGCTGTTGCCCATGCTCAAGATCCCGCCGCTGCCGATCTGGTTGACGGTGCACCGGGAAATTCGCACCAGCCCGCGAATCCGCGCGGTGTACGATTTCCTCGCCGCCGCGATTCCCAAAGCCCTCTAAGGCGCTGCCGGAAACGCGGCAAGCGCGCTGACTCCCAATAACGCGAGCCGCTTTTGCAGTGACAGCACGGCGGCATCCTTGCTCAACAAATGGCAGCGATGCGCGACGGCCAGGTCGATGAACATCTGATCGTCCGCATCGGCGCAAATCACAGGCGCTCTGGACGGCATGCCGACGAGCAGCGCGTGCCGGTCGAAGTGGGCCAGTACCTCCTTTGGCGCCAGTGCGCCCAAGTTCATCCGCCGTGCGATATGCGCATAAGCCAGCACGCGTTCGAGTTCATCTCGCATGGCTTGCGTCGCGATCCAGCGCAGCTCCGCCCGCAGCAGCACCCCCTTCAAGTCCCGCACGGCCGGATCGTCGAACACGAACAGGTCCAGGACGATGTTGGTGTCGAGAACCAAAGAAATGGGGTCAGATTCCAATTAAGCCGACCTCGTACATCACTCGTCGGAATTGGAATCTGACCCCATTTTCCTGGCGGAACCCCGGACCATGTCGAACCGGAATAGCCGGCATTCGATGGGCCCATTCCACATCGGCACCCGACGCGATTCCTTCAGCCGCATGCGCGAAGGCAGTTTCAGGTCGGGGGTGAGAATCCACGCGGTCCAGCCGGGGTAATTCTTTTTCCAATGCGCGGCCAGTTGATTGAAGAAGTCGCCGCCATCCTCCATTTGCGCGCGCTCACGCCCGCCCTGCGTGCGGCCGGCGACTCCTGCCATTTCGATGCGCTCTCCATAAGGTGGGTTCATCAGCATCACCCCCGGCGCGTCGGTGGGTGGCAGCCGCTGCAATGCATCGCCGCCACGGAACTGCACCGCATCCGCGACGCCGGCGCGGCTTGCGTTGCGCGTGGCGAAGTCGACCATGCGAAAGGCGACGTCGCTGCCGAACACCGGCGCGCTCGAAGGCCGTTGCTGCGCCCTGGCTTCTTCCCACAGGGCCTTCCACGCATGCGGCTGGTACGGCAACAGCTTCTCGAATCCGAAGCGGCGCAATTGTCCCGGCGCGATGTTGCACGCCACCTGCGCCGCCTCGATGGCGATGGTGCCGCTGCCGCAGCAGGGGTCATACAGCGGCGTGATCGCGTCCCAGCCGCTGGCGGCGATCATCGCCGCCGCCAGCGTTTCCTTCAACGGCGCCTCGCCCTTGTCCTCGCGCCAGCCGCGCTTGAACAGCGGCTCGCCCGAAGTGTCGATGTACAACGTGGCGCTGTCGCTCGTGAGATGGGCGTAGATGCGCACGTCGGGTGATTGCGTGTTCACGCTGGGCCGCTCACCGCCCTTGTCGCGGAAGCGATCGGCAACGGCGTCCTTGACCTTGAGTCCGGCGAAGTTCAGGCTTTTGAGCGGACTGTGCTGGGCCGTCACCTCCACCTTGAAGCTTTCCCGCGTGGTGAACCAGATCTCCCAGGGCACAGCGGCGGCGGCCTGGTACAGATCGTTCTCGTTGCGATAGGGTGTCTGCGAAAGCTGGACCAGCACACGTTGCGCCAGCCGGCTGTGCAGGTTCAACCGCATCGCGTCACGCCAGGAAGCGCGCAGCGCAATGCCCCCGCGCCCGGTAAGCAGGTCATCGCCGGCAAGCCCGGTGAGCCGGTGCACTTCGTCGGCGAGGAACCCTTCGACACCGGCCGCGCACGGCAGGAACAGATGCAGTTGGTTCACAGGGACTTTCTCAAGTTCGCCGGCGCGATGCGCAGCGCCTCGCGATATTTGGCCACCGTGCGGCGCGCGCATTCGATGCCTTGTTCCTTGAGCATCTCTGAAATCTGGCTGTCCGAGAGCGGCTTCTTCAGGTTCTCGGAACCAACGAACTGCTTGATCAGGGCGCGCACCGCGGTGCTGGAGGCGCTGCCGCCGGTTTCGGTGCCCAGTGCGGATCCGAAAAAATATTTAAGTTCGAAAGTGCCGTAGGGCGTGGACATGTACTTCGCCGTGGTGACGCGGCTGATGGTGGATTCATGCAGGCCCAGCTCGTCGGCGATTTCGCGCAGCACCAACGGGCGCATCGCCAGCTCGCCATGCACGAAGAAATTCTTCTGGCGTTCCACGATCGCATTGGACACGCGCAGGATCGTGTCAAAGCGCTGCTGGATGTTCTTGATGAACCAGCGCGCCTCCTGCAGCCGCTGCTGCAATGCCTGGTGACCTTCACCCCTGTGCGCCTTGAGTGCGCCGGCATAAACGTCGTGCACGCGCAGCCGCGGCATGACGTCGGGATTGAGCTGCACCCGGAAGCGCGACTGGGGGCCACGGGCGATCTTGGTGACCAGCACATCCGGAATCACAATATTGCGCTCGACGTCCACAAAGCGGCGGCCGGGCTTGGGCTCCAGGCGCGTGATCAGGCCGATGGCCGCGCGCACCTGCGGATCGGCGTCTCCGCACAGCTGCGACAGTCGCTTGATGTCACGCCGGGCCAGCAATTCCATCGACTGCCCGCAGATGCGCAAGGCGCAAGCACAGGCCGGATGCGCGTTGCCGGCCGCCAGCATCGACTTCAGCTGCAGTGACAGGCACTCGCCCAGGGAGCGGGCACCGACGCCGACCGGGTCCAGGTGCTGCAGCAGCCCCAGGGCCACCGTGAAACGATGGACCAGTTCTTCCTGCTGCTCCAGATCGTGCGGCGCCAGGCTGGCGGCCAGCGATTCGAGCGACTCGTCCAGGTAACCGTCGTCGTTGAGCGACTCGATCAGGAACCGCAGCGCACAGCGATCCTCCTCCCCGAGACGCAACGACAAGGCCTGGCGGTGCAGGTGCGACTGCAGGGATTCCTGGCCACGTGCCAGCTCGGTGGCATCGAGTTCCTCGTCGCCGGACAGGTTGTTCTTGCGGGGCTTGGCATCGCCGCCCCACTCCGCGTCATCGGGCACCAGGTCGATGCTGCCGTCGCCGTCCCAATCGGGAATCTCCGACTCAGGAACGGCCGCCGGCTCGGCCTCGATGGCGCTCGCCGTGGGTGTGAAGTCGGCGAATTCGGTCTCGCGATCCTCCTCCGGCACCGGGGTGTCGGTCTTCTGCAGCCCGAATTCCTCGCGCGGCGGATCGTCCTGGTTCAGCTCGAGGAACGGGTTGTCGTCCAGCATCTGCTCGATTTCCCGCGAGAGTTCGAGCGTCGACAGCTGAAGCAACCGGATCGACTGCTGCAGCTGCGGCGTCAGCGCCAGATGCTGCGATACCCGAAGCGATAGACCCTGCTTCATGAAATGAAACAGCCGCCTGGCGACGGGCCGCCCCTAGCCAGGCGAGCCCCCTCGGGGGGCAGAGAGGCGAAGCCGAACGTGGGGGTCAACACACCTGGCGACGGGCCGCCCCTAGCCAGGTGAGCCCCCCCGGGGGGCAGCGCAGTACGCGAAGCGACAAGCGCGGGGGTCAACATGCTTACATCCTGAAGTGCTCGCCGAGGTACACGCGGCGGACGTCGGCGTTGTTCACGATCTCCGAAGGTGTGCCCTCGGCCAGCACGTTGCCATCGCTGATGATGTAGGCGTGGTCGCAGATGCCCAGGGTCTCGCGCACGTTGTGGTCGGTGATGAGCACTCCGATGCCGCGCGACTTCAGGAAGCCGATGATCCGCTGGATCTCGATCACGGCGATCGGGTCGATGCCGGCGAACGGCTCGTCCAGCAAAATGAAGCGAGGCTGCGTGGCCAGCGCGCGCGCGATCTCGACGCGCCGGCGCTCGCCACCGGACAGAGCCAGAGCCGGCGAGTCACGCAAGTGGTCGACGCGCAAGTCCTGCAGCAGCGACGTGAGTCGCTTGTCGATTTCCGGGCGCGACAGCGGCTGGCGCATGGCATCGCGCTGCAGTTCCAGCACCGCCCGCACGTTCTCCTGCACGCTGAGCTTGCGGAAGATCGAAGGCTCTTGCGGCAGGTAGGACAGGCCCAGGCGCGAGCGCCGGTGAATCGGCATGTGTTCCACCGATTTGCCGTCGATGGTGATCTGGCCGGCGTCGGCGCGCACCAGACCCACGATCATGTAAAACGACGTTGTCTTGCCAGCGCCGTTCGGTCCCAGCAAGCCAACGACTTCGCCCTTGTCCACGTCCAGCGAAACGTCCTTGACCACCTTGCGATTGCCATAGGCTTTTTGCAGGTGCCGTGCCTGGAGCCGGCTCGCCCCCGCAACCGGCGCCCCACCGCCGTCCGCTGGCGAGGACGACGTCACTTCTTTGCCCCGTCGAGCGTCACGCTGGGCCGCAGCTGTGCAGGCGCAGGTGCGGGCGCCGCCGCGGCCGGCGCGGAAGCGCCGGTGCGCGGCCCCAGCACGGCACGGATCCGCCCCCCGACCGCCGGGCTGGCCGGTCCGCCGTCCACCGTGAAGACGTCGTTGGTGTTGTCGTAGGTGATGACGCTGCCCGTCATCTGATCGTTCAGGGCCGTGCCGCGAAACCGGCGCAACTCCGCGCGGCGAAGGAACTTGACCCGGTCGGCCTTGCCGTCGTACTCGATGACATCCGCCTCGCCTTCGATGAACTCATCCACACCTTCGCGTTTTTGCCGGTAGAACGCCAGCCGCCCCGGCTCCGCCGTGACCACGCCGTACTGATAGCCTTCCGGGTCCTGCCGCACATCCACACGGGCCCCGCGGATGAGAATGGTTCCCTTGGTGAGCACCACCTTGCCGGTGAATACGCTGGTCTGTTTGAGGTCGTCGTACCGCAGCGCGTCCGCCTCCACATTCATCGGTTTGTTTCGGTCCGCCTTTTCGGCGGCGGCCGGGCTGCCCGACAGCAAAAACGCGAGCAGCCAAGGGAGCGCATAGAGGTATTTCATAGAGGCATGAATCTTGCTGGCATTGTAGCCAGCCAGAATCGGAAAGCCCGGGGTTGCACCGGGCTTTTTGCGTTAATCTCGTCGGGAAACGGAGGCGGTGCCCAGAACAGCACCGTGGCGGGCGCTCTGTTTAACCGCTCTTGCGCGTTTCGGCGACCAGATAGTCGGTGACCTGGAGTGCGCGGTCCATGGTGCCTGTCAGGCCGGCGTCGGTGTAGTAGCGGCCGGCAATGCCGAGCGCCGGCACGCCTTGCACCTTGTACGCGTCCTGCAGCTGGACTGCGCGGCGAAGCTTGCTGGACACGGAAAACGAACTGTACAACTCCTTGAACTTGGCCTTGTCCAGCCCGTTCTTCTCGGCGAACTGAAGGATCTCCTCGTCGCGGTGGGTCGGCTGCCGGTTGGCGTGAATGGCCTCGAATACCTTGCCATGCAACTCGTCGACCTTACCCATGGCCTCCAGCGTGTAATAGAGGCGCTGCTGCGGCACGAAGTCCTCGCGGAAAGCAACCGGCACCCGCTTGAAGGACACGTCCCGCGGCAGCTTCCTGAGCCACGCCGTCAACTGCGGTTCAAAGGCACTGCAGTGTGGGCAGCTGTACCAGAAGAACTCGATCACTTCGATCTTGCCCGGCGGTGCGTCGACGCCCACCCGCTGATCCAGCGTCAAGTACTCCGTTCCGTCCTGCGGCTTCTTCACCTGAGCCAACACCATCCCGGGCAGGCCGATGGCGGCGGCACCCAGAACACACGCCGCGCCCATCGAGAACTCACGTCGATTCATCCGATTTCACTCCTTCAGCCGGGGTCTGACGCATGCTTCACCGGAAGGTTCCAACTTAGCGCTGGACGCGCACCAGCGCCGTTTCGAAGCCGCCGGATTCCAGTCTTTCCTTTTGCCGGTCGGCGTCATCCTTGTGTTCGAACGGACCCACGCGCACGCGAAAGACCTGGCGGCCCGATTGCTCGCGCTCGGTCACCTTGGCATCGATCCCCATCAAAGAGAGCTTGGCCCGCTGCGCCTCGGCATCCTCGGGCGTACGGAACGCGCCGGCCTGCACAAAATACAGGAATGGGTCCGACGACGAGAACGCCGCGCGCGCCGCGGCCAGATCACCGAGCGGATCCTTGCTGCCGCCTTTGACAGCCGGAGGCGCCACATTTGGAGAGAGGGCCGGCGCTGGAATGGTGGCAACCGGCGGCGCCGGCACCAGGCTGGGCGCCGGCGGCGCCGCCTTTGCCGGATTCTTGCCGTACAGCGGTGCGTTGGGATCCCAGTCGCGGTTCTTCCGCGTTTCGGCCGCGTCCTGCTCAGGCGTGCGGCCGCCACCCTTGTTCAGGAATGGGACGGGCACCTTCGTCACATAGACGGCGACCGCCAGGGCGGCTGCCAGGCCCAGCACCACCCCGATGATGATGCCCACGATCACCGACCCTGCTTGTCTGTTCTTCACTGCTTCATTCCTGCGCTTACATTTTGCGAGGGGCGCTGACCCCCAGCACCGCCAATCCATTGTGCAACACCTGCGCCGTCGCGGCGACCAGCGCCAGCCTGGCATTGCGCACGGACTCATCGTCCACCAGGATGCGTTCCGCATCGTAGTAGCTGTGGTACGTGGCCGCCAGCTCGCGCAAGTAAAAAGTCACGTCGTGCGGCGCGAAATCGACGGCCGCCTCGCGCAGCATCTCCGGATACCTCGCCAGTTGCAGCATCAGTGATAACGCCTGCGGGCTGCGCAGGGCCGACAGATCGGCACCATCGAGCACCGCCAGATCGCCGCCCCAGCCAGCCAGCACTGAGCAGATGCGGGCATGGGCGTATTGCACGTAGTACACCGGGTTGTCATTGTTCTGGGCCAGCGCCAGGTCGACGTCGAAGGTGTACTCGGTATCCGGCTTGCGCGACAGCAAAAAGAAGCGCGCCGCGTCCTTGCTGGTCCACTCGATCAGGTCGCGCAGGGTGACGTAACTGCCGGCGCGCTTGGAGATCTTCACCTCCTCGCCACCGCGCATCACGCGCACCATCGTGTGCAGCACGTAATCGGGATAGCCCGGCGGAATGCCGACGGCGGCCGCCTGCAGGCCGGCCCGCACGCGCGCGATCGTGCCGTGGTGGTCGGTGCCCTGGATATTCACCGCCTTGGCAAAGCCGCGCTCCCATTTGGTGATGTGATAGGCGACATCGGGCACAAAGTAGGTATAGCTGCCGTCGGACTTGCGCATCACGCGGTCCTTGTCGTCGCCGTACTCGGTGGACTTCAGCCAAAGGGCGCCGTCCTGCTCATAGGTTTTGCCCGCGTCCTGCAGCAACTTCACGGTGGCGCCCACCTTGCCGCTGGTATAGAGGCTGGACTCCAGGTAGTAGTTGTCGAATTCGACCTCGAAAGCCTTCAGGTCCAGGTCCTGCTCGCGGCGCAGCCAGGCGACCGCGAACTGGCGGATCGACTCGACATCGTCAGGGTCGCCGCTGCCGGTGAACTCGCGGTCGTCCGCCTTCACGGTTTTTCTCGCCAGGAAGTCCTGGGCAATCTCGGCGATGTAGTCGCCGTTGTAGGCAGCTTCCGGCCACTGCGGATCGCCGGGCTTCAAACCCTTGGCGCGCAGTTGCGTGGAGGTGGCCAGCGTCGCGATCTGCACGCCGGCGTCGTTGTAATAGAACTCGCGGTACACGTCCCAGCCCTGCGTCGCGTACAGGTTGCAGATCGCGTCGCCCAGCGCCGCCTGGCGGCCGTGGCCGACGTGCAGCGGCCCGGTGGGATTGGCCGAGACGAATTCGACCATCATGTGCTGGCTCACCCGGGGTTCGGTGCCAAAGGCGGGGCCGGCGGTCAACACTTCTTTGACGATCTGCTGCTTGGCCTGGGGCTTCAGAACGATATTCAGGAATCCGGGTCCTGCGATCTCGATCGACTCGACCCAGCGCGCGAAGGGCGCCGAGACCTGCAGGGCAGCGCGCAGGCTCTCGGCCACCTGGCGGGGGTTGCGCTTCAGCGGCTTGGCCAGTTGCATGGCGACGGTGCAGGCCCAGTCGCCATGGGCCGCCGCCTTGGGTGACTCGAATGCTGCCTTACTCCCGGAGCCGGGGAAAAGTTTTTCCAGCTCCGCAGCCAGGCTGTCGAGCAATTCTTGTTTGACGAGGAGCATCGGCGGATTTTACGGGGCGGGGCTGCGCGGGCCACACAAGGTCATCGGATGGCCGCCCGGGCGCGTTATGTTGGCATCCCCATCACGGGATCACTTCCCAACCTTCCAGGAAAAACCATGAAAAAATCCCTTGCCCTGATCACCCTTGGCCTCGCAATGTCGGTCGGCAGCGCCTTCGCCGCCAGCCACGCCGGGGCGCCCATGGCCGGGGCCTCCGCTCCCGCAATGACCAAGCAGCAGACCAAGATGGGCGACTGCAACGCGGACGCCAAGGCGAAGAATCTGGCGGGCGACGAGCGCAAGAAGTTCATGAGCACCTGCCTGAAGGGCCAGAGCGAAGCCCAGAAGGCGCAGCAAGCCAAGATGAAGACCTGCAACACGGACGCCGGCAACAAGAAGCTCAAGGGCGACGAGCGCAAGAAGTTCATGAGCAGCTGCCTGTCAGCGTAACCGAAGGCATTGTCGCCCCGGCTGACCCGGCATTTCATCGTGCCTGGATCGGCCGGGCTACTTGGCGCCGAAGCCCCGGGCCAGGAAAACCGCCGCGATCGGGATGATCGCGATGATGTGTGCCTGGATCATCACCCACTTTCTGGCATTGGTGATCTCCGCTTCGCTGGGCAAGGCGCCCGTGGTCTGGAGTTCGCGCCTCCAGCGCCGGTACATGAGGGCGGGTTTGATCGACATCAGCGCCACCACGATGAACATCCCCAGCTTGAGGTGCAGGAGCCAGTTGGTCCAGTACCAGCCGCCGCCCTTGTAGCCCCACCAGGCGCGCGCCAAGCCGCTCAGCAGCACCAGCACGGCGGCGATGCCGTAGATCAGGTCCACCCGCACAAGGCGGTGAACCACGCGCGCATTCATCCATTCTGAACGGCAGATCGCGGCCTCGCTGGAGATGAACACCACCATCGTGAGGATGGCGAGGATATGAATGTAGGCGAGGATGGCTTCCAGGGTCATCGGAGGTCCTGGCTAGGCTTTCCAGAAATCGGTCTGGCTGTAGTTGTGCTTGAGAAAGTCGATCCACAGCCGCACCCGCAGCGGCAGGTGCTTGCGTTGCGGAAAGACGGCGTAGATGCCGTTGGGCGGGGCCGCGAAGGCGGGCAGCACTTCCAGCAGGCGCCCGGCGGCGATCTCGCTCTCCACCTCCCAGGTGCTTCGCCAGGCGATGCCGTACCCGGCAAGGCACCAGTCGTGCAGCACCTGGCCGTCGGAACAATCGAGCGGCCCCCCGGGTTTGAGGTGAATCAGTTCCTCGCCATCGCCGTCAGGCACCCGGAAGGCCCACCCCCGGGTCTGCGAAGCATCGCTGGAAAGTGTGAGGCAATCGAAGCGCGAGAGCTCGTTGGGATGCTCGGGGGCGCCATGCTGCTTCAGGTACCGCGGCGTGGCGACACACAAGCGCCGGTTGTCCGCCAATCGCACACTGACCAGCGACGAGTCGGGCATGTCCCCCACGCGCACTGCACAGTCATAGCCCTCCCCCGCAAGATCGACCACGCGGTCGCTCAGGTTCAGCGAGATGGTCACGTCGGCGTGCAGTTCGCGGAATCGGGGAACCAGCGGCGCCACGTGACGGCGCCCGAAGCCGGCCGGCGCCGTGATGCGCAGATGACCGCTGGCCTTGACGCCACCGGCGCTGACGCTGGCCTCCGCGTTGGCGAGGTCCGCCAGCAACCGCTGGCAGTCCTCCAGGAAAGCGCTGCCCTCGTGCGTCAGGGTGATGCGGCGGGTGGTCCGAACCAGCAGCTTGACACCCAGGCGCTCCTCCAGCGCGTCGAGCCGGCGTCCCATGATGGCCGGCGCCACGCCTTCGGCGCGAGCCGCGGCGGTCAGGCTGCCGCGGGTGGCCACCGAGACGAATGACTCGAGCTGCTTGAGTTTGTCCATTCAGCCGCCGCCGAGCCGCCTCAAGGAGGCTGAGGCCCCCTTGGGGGCTGAGGCCCGCGGCTCCAAGCCTGCCTGCGCAGGCTTGGACGGGCCGAAGAGCCGCCGCCTCCGGCGGGGGGCACGTAGCGCACTACACGAAGTGAGAAGCGTGGGGGCAGGCATCAAGCCAGATTATGCGCATGCAGGTCGTGAATGGCTCGGCTTCGAGGAGTATCGATATCGACGATGGTCGCAGGGCGTCTGTGCCAACCCGTGTTTACTCGCCGGCTGCAACATTGCGCGCCTTCAACGCCTCGATTTCGCCCTGCAAGTAGCCGAGTTCACGCAACAGTTCAGTGCTGTGCTGACCCAGGCGCGGCGGCTGCAGGCGAACGCCAGGTCGCTTTCCCCCAAGGACCAGCGGCAACAGCGGCACTTTGGTTGGGCGCCCGTCGGGCAAGGTCAAGTCCGCCAGCGCGCCGGTTTCATTGAGGTGCGGATCGTCGAACAGGTCTTCGGGCCGCGTGATCGGCGCAAACGGCAGGCCGGACCTTTCGAATATCGCGCTCAATTCGGCCGCGCTGTGATCGGCCAGGCGCGAGCGCAGGATCGGGATCAACCGGTCGCGCGCCTGCACCCGGTCGTTGTTGCTCGCCAGTTTCGAGTCGGCCTTCAGGTCGCCGAATCCGAAGGCCTGGCAGAACAGCGCCCACTGCGTGTCGCTCACCACCGCCAGAAAGATCTGCTCGCCGTCTTTCACCGTGAACACGTCGTACACCGCCCAGGCCGAAATGCGGCTGGGCATCGGCGCGGCGGGCTGGCCGGTCACCGCGTACTGCATCATGTGCTGCGCCACCAGGAACACGTTGTTCTCGAACAGCGCGCTCTGCACTTCCTGGCCTCTGCCGGTTTGGGCCCGCTGCATCAGCGCCGCCATTGCGCCGATCGCGCCGAACATGCCGCCCATGATGTCGTTCACGCTGGTGCCGGCGCGCAGCGGATCGCCCGGGCGTCCGGTCATGTAGGCCAGCCCGCCCATCATCTGCACCACCTCATCGAGCGCGGTGCGATGGTCATACGGACCGGGCAGGAAGCCCTTGTGGCTGACGTAGACCAACCGATGGTTGAGCTTGGCCAGGGATGCGTAGTCCAGCCCCAGCTTCTTCATCGTGCCGGGCTTGAAGTTCTCGCTGACCACATCGGCGGTCGCGATCAGGCGCAACGCGGCTTCCTTGGCAGCCGCATCCTGCAGATCCAGCGCAATGCTCTTCTTGTTGCGGTTGAACAGCGGGAAGAACCCGGCGCCGGAACCCAGCAGGTTGCGCGTGCTGTCGCCCGCTGTTGGTTCAATCTTGATGACCTCGGCCCCGAGGTCGGCCAGTACCATGCCGCAGGTCGGTCCCATTACCATGTGGCTGAATTCGACCACGCGGATGCCTTCGAGCGGGAGCGGCTTGGTCATGGTGCATTGTCGCTCTGCGCCTCACTGGCTGTCATGCACTGGCTGTGATGCTGGCATCGCGGACTCAATTGGTGTCATCCCGGACTCGACGAGCCTGCCCCGGACTTGATCCGGGGGGATCCACGTTGGCGCGCCACCAATGGATTGCGGGTCAGGCCCGCAATCACAGCAGACGCCCGGTTTCACTGCAAGAGCCGCTCCGGATTGGCGTCGAGTTTGGCCAACGCATCGCGGGTGGCCCTGACCGTCAGGCCTTCTTCTTCGGCCGGCAGTAACAATCCGGCTTGCAGATAGGCCGCCAGGCGTTTGGCCTGGATCAGGTAGCTGCGGCCGCCCAGGGCGGCAAACAGGTGCAGCTGCTTGCGCTCGCTGTGCCACGCATACTGCACTTGCGTGATGGCGCCGTTGTGGTCCAGCGCAAACCAGTTGCCCAAGTCCAATTCCACGGCCCAGGCCAGCATGGCTGCGCCAGGACGCGATCCGCCATCGGCGATGATTTCGATCATCGAGGCGTCGATGCCCAGCATCAGCTCGATGTTCTCCGCATTCAGCGGCAGGTCGGTGGCCGGATCCTTGGCCACGTAGTTTTCCAGATGCGCCAGCCGTTTGGCGATATCTTCGATGCGTCCCTGCGGGATCGCCTCCGTCTTCGACAGGAAGGCATCCGCCAACGTGTCGCCGATCGCCTTGATGTAGGTCTCCTGCTCGTCGCCCTGGATACCCACCAGCGCCATCCCCTGGCGCAGGTGCCGCAGCAGCGGCGGCAGGTCCTGGATCACGCGAGCGCGGTCGGCCCGGTTGGGCTTTGCGCTGGCGGCCCAAACCAGATCGGACGCCGCTTTTTTCAGAGCCAGGGTGTCCTCGTGCTGTGGACCGTTCTTGACGCCCGACAATGCCAGCACCTCGGCCCACACCTTGAACAGGAAATCGCGGATCTCGTCACGCATCGGCATGTCCGCGAGCATGGTGCGCAGCTCGATCGTGTACTGGATCGCCAGAGTTTCCTTCTGCTCCACCTGCTGCGCGACGCTGACCAGGCGCTGCGTCGGCTCGTGTTCGGTCAAGAACCTGGACAAGAACTTCTGGAACTCTTCATACACCAGCTGGAACACGCGACGCCCGGTCTCCGGGTACTGCTCGATCACCTGGACCACCCGCTTGATCTCGATCTCCAGGGCCGTGCCGCTGATCGCGGCGGCGTCGAAGCCCATCACACAGGAGCCCATGCGATCGATCAGCTGGCGCGCCGGATGTTCCAGCGAGCCAAAGAAATCGGGCTCGGCGATCGCCACCCGCAGCACCGGCATCTGCAGCCGGGCAAACCAGACGCGAATGGCCGGTGGAATGCGCTCTTCGGACAAGATGCTCTGGAACATCAGGGCCACGATTTCAATCGTGGCCTTTTCCGTTGAAGTGGCGGCCTGCTTTTTCAGCTCGCCCGTGCGCCGCCGCAGGTCGACCGCGATTTCCTGGACCGCGGCGCTGTCATAGACCACGATGTCAGGCGCCGTGCCGTCCTGCACCCGGGTCGTCTGCACTTCGACCGCCTGCTTTGCAAACGCCGCAGCCAGCCCGGGCGAAGGACCGGAGGCGGCCGGGCCATCGTAGCCGGCCACCCGCTCCGTCAACAACCGCTTCAGCTGGCCGAGCACGCCGCTCGCGCGCATTTTCGCCCGCGCCAGAGGTGGGGCCGTGGTCATGAGGCGTGTTTCGTCCGCCACCCTGCTGCGGCTGGCAGAGTTGGTTTCCGGCGCACCGCCTTGGGTCAACGAGTCCTGCGGCCCGCCGCCTGATTCCTGTGCTCCTGCGCGCCCAGCCGCGCCCTGGCCGGCGTGACGACCAGGGGCGGCGCCAGTACCTGGAGCGCCGTACCCCGAACCGCCGTGGACGGACTGCCCGCCGTCGCCGTATCGGGCATGGGCAGTGCCCCCGCCGGGCGGGCCGGCTGAGCCACCGCCTTGCCGCGATGCGCCACCCGGGTCAACTGCATCGAATCGGCTGTCAGCGCCCACCGTGTCCGCTTTCCGCCAGTCACTGGCGTCCGCTCCGCGCCGCACCCGCGCGCTCAAGTCAATGTCGCGCATGACCCCGTTGTTGACCAGAAACTCATTGGTCAAGCGGTAAGCCTCGGGCAAATGTTCGAGCACGCCGCGCTGGATCACGTCCTGGACCAGGGTCCAGGCCTCGCGCGAGAGCCCGCAACTGCCCCATTGCTCCACCATGCGTTGCGCCAGCGCCTCCGGCCGCAGCACGTCGGCATCGGGTAGCTCTTCATCGCCCTCCAGGTACTGCATCCGCACCCGCAGATCGTTGAGTTCCCACGAGGCCTTTTCCTGGATGGCTTGTGCCAGCCGCGACGAAAGTATCTTGAGCTCGACCACCTCGTCGCCGATCAATTCCAGGCTGGCGGCCTCGAGCTTGATACGGGCGGGGGCGGTGGGGGCTGTGAGCGCCTTGCGCCATGTATCGCCCGTGGCTTCGGCCCAGGCCGCGCCCTTGCGATCGAAGTCGATCATCGCGTCGCGCCGCTCCTGCATATCATGGGCGCCCACGCCAGTCAGGTTGACTTCCGACAGGCGGCTGCGGATGGATTGCACCATCGGCGCCAGACATTGCTGTGCGCGCGTGACGAACTGCTCGCGCGCCCGGCGGGCGATCCGCCTGCTCGTGTCCGGTGGCAGAGGCGGCGCGCTCATGGGGTTTAGGGCCTGTTCACACTACACCGCCGCGCCCGCGTTCGGGTCGTTGGGGTCCTCGTCCTTGCGGCCGGTGGACTTGACCAGGTCCTCGCGTTTGATGCCCAGCCACATCGCGATCGCGGCAGCGACAAACACCGACGAATAGATGCCGAACAGGATACCGATGGTGAGCGCGAGCGCGAAATAGTACAGCGTGGGTCCACCGAACAGCAGCATCGACAGCACCATGATCTGGGTAGAACCGTGGGTGATGATGGTGCGGCTGATCGTCGAGGTGATCGCGTTGTCGATGATCTGGATCGTCGACATCTTGCGGTAGCGCCTGAAATTCTCGCGGATCCGGTCGAAGATCACCACCGACTCGTTCACCGAATACCCAAGCACCGCCAGCACCGCGGCCAGCACCGCCAGCGAGAACTCCCACTGGAAGAAGGCGAAAAAGCCCAGGATGATGATCACATCGTGCAGGTTGGCGACGATCGCGGCGACCGAGAACTTCCACTCGAAGCGGAACGCGAGGTAGATCATGATGCCCACCACCACCATGGCCAGGGCCTTGAGTCCGTCGGTCGCAAGCTCCTCGCCGACCTGCGGCCCGACAAATTCGGTGCGCCGCCGGGTCACGCCCGGATCGTCGGCCTTCAGCGCGGTGAACACTTTGTCGCTTTGTTGCGCCGAACTCACGCCTTTTTGCGCCGGCAGCCGGATCAGGACGTCGCGCGAAGTGCCGAAGTTCTGTACCTGCACATCGGCAAACCCGAGTCCAGCGACCGTGCGCCGCACCTTCTCGACATCGGCGGCCTGCGAATAGCCCACCTCCATCACGGTGCCGCCGGTGAATTCCACCGACAGGTGCAGGCCGCGCGTCACGAGGAAAAACACGGCGGCGGCGAAGGTGAGGAACGAAACGATATTGAACACCAGCGCGTGTTCCATGAATGGAATATCGCGGCGGATCTTGAAGAACTCCATGTGCCTGTTGCCTCACTCTGCCTTGGTTATAGCGGTATCCGGCGCCGGACGCCACACCGTGCCGATGGACACGGACTTGAGCTTCTTCTTGCGGCCATACCAGAGGTTGACCAGCCCGCGCGAGAAGAACACGGCCGAGAACATGGAAGTAAGGATGCCGATGCAGTGCACCACCGCAAAGCCGCGCACCGGGCCGGAGCCGAACGCCAGCAAGGCGACGCCGGCGATCAGCGTGGTGATGTTGGAGTCGAAGATGGTGCCCCAGGCACGGTCGTAGCCGGCGTTGATCGCCGCCTGCGGCGAGGCGCCGTTGCGCAGTTCCTCGCGCACCCGTTCGTTGATGAGCACGTTGGAGTCGATCGCCATGCCGAGCGCCAGGGCCATGGCCGCCATACCGGGCAGGGTCAATGTGGCTTGCAGCATCGAAAGCACCGCCACCAGCAGCAACAGGTTCAAGGCCAGCGCCAGCCCGGAGAACAGGCCGAACAGCATGTAATAGACCGCCATGAAGGCGCAGATCACCGCAAAGCCCCAGGCCACGCTCTGGAAGCCCTTGGTGATGTTTTCGGCTCCCAGCGTCGGGCCAATGGTGAATTCCTCGATAATTTCCATCGGCGCGGCCAGCGATCCGGCGCGCAGCAGCAGCGCCACGTCGTTGGCCTCGGTGGTGCTCATCCGGCCGGAAATCTGCACCCGTCCACCGCCGATCTCGCTGCGGATGACCGGAGCCGTGACCACCTCGCCCTTGCCTTTTTCGAACAGCAGGATCGCCATGCGCTTGCCGACGTTCTCGCGTGTGATGTCCTTGAAAATGCGCGCACCCTTCGCGTCGAGCGTCAGATGGACCGCGGCTTCCTGGGTCTGGCTGTCGAAACCGGGCTGGGCATCCGTCAGGTTTTCCCCGGTCAGGATCACCTGCTTCTTGACGATCACAGCCTGCCCGCTGCGCTCCAGATAGCGCTCGGCGCCGAAGGGCACCGCACCCGTCCCCAGTTCGGCGGCGCGGGCTTCGCTGCTCTCGTCGACCATCCGCACTTCCAGGGTGGCGGTGCGCCCCAGGATGTCCTTGGCCTTGGCCGTGTCCTGCACGCCGGGCAATTGCACGACGATGCGGTCCAGCCCCTGCTGCTGGATCACCGGCTCGGCAACCCCCAGCTCGTTGATCCGGTTGTGCAGGGTGACCATGTTCTGCTTGAGCGCCTGCTCCTGCACCCGCCGGCCGGCCTCGGGTTTGATGGTCGCGGTCAGCTTGTACTCCGTGCCCTCCGGCGCATCGACAGCCTGCAGGTCCGGAAACTGGTCGGCCAGGACGGCCTTGGCGGCGTCCCGCGTCTGGGTATCCCGGAAACGCACTTCGATCGCCTGCCCGTTGCGGCTGATGCCGGCGTGCCGAACGTTCTTCTCGCGCAGGATGGTACGCAGATCGCCGGCGAGCGACTCGGCCTTCTTGGTCAGCGCCGCCTGCATGTCGACCTGAAGCATGAAGTGCACGCCACCGCGCAAATCCAGGCCCAGGTACATTGGCGCGGCCCGCAGGACCGACAGCCATGGGGGTGAGGCCGACAGCAGGTTCAGCGCCACCACAAAGGACGGGTCGGTGGCGTCGGGGACCAATGCCTTCTGGATCGCGTCCTTCGCGCGCAGCTGAATGTCGCCGTTGACCAGCCGCACCTTGATCGAGGTGTTGTCGCGGGTGATCGCTACGGGCTTGATCTCCGCGGCGCTCAAGGCCTGCTCGACCCGCGTCTGGGTGGCGCTGTCGACTTTGACCGTGGCCTTGCCCGCCGACACCTGCACCGCCGGCGCCTCGCCGAAGAAATTGGGCAGGGTGTAGATCGCCCCCACCAGCAACGCGATCACGATGATCGCGTACTTCCAGACCGGGTATCGGTTCATATGGACGAAAACACGGGTGCGCGCACCCGTGTCCTTCGCGATTATTTAAATGTGCCTTTGGGGAGGACCTGGACCACGGCGCTGCGCTGGACCTGCACCTCGACGCCGTTGGCGATTTCGACCGAGAGGTAGACATCGCCGAGCTTGGACACCCGGCCCAGCATGCCGCCGGCGGTAGCCACTTCGTCGCCCTTGGCCAGGGCCTCGATCATCAAGCGATGCTCCTTCGAGCGCTTCATCTGCGGCCGGATCATGACGAAATACAGCACGACAAACATCAGCACCAGCGGCGCCATGCTCATCAGCGAGGACGACATGTCGCCTCCGGTGGTGGATTGGGCGAAAGCGGAAGAAATGAACACGGTTGCTCCAGTGGGTGGTTCTTGTGCGGTACGCCCGCGCTCCTGCCGGCACAGCTAATGTGCCGCAAGTCGAAAGCCCTCGATTATATGCGGCGGTGTCGGGGCGGAAAAGTGCCGTCCCGCCTGCGGGCCTCGCTTGCCCGCCGGCGCTTCAGGCAGCCTGCCGGTCGGCCCGGGAACCCGGCCATTGCGCCAGCAGTTGATCCCACTGCGTCCGCGCAGCGGCGAGGTTGCGATCCTTGACGTGGCCGAAACCCTTGATCTGCTCCGGAATCCGCGCAATGTCGACCGCCAGCGCGTGATTGCCGGCGTTGAGGGCGGGCAGCACCTGCTCCAGGCTGCCGCGGTACTGCGCGATCAGCGCCCGCTCGGTGCGGCGCTCTTCGGTGCGCCCGAACACATCGAGCGCCGTGCCGCGCAGCCCTTTCAGTCTGGCCAGCAAGCGGAATGCCATCGTCATGCCCGGTCCGAATTTCTGCTTCTGCAATTCACCCTTTTCGTTGCGCCTGGCCAGGCCAGGGGGCGCAAGGTGGTAGTGGATCTTGTAGTCGCCTTCGAACATGGCCGCGATCCTTGCCTCGAATCCGGTTTCGGTATGCAGGCGGGCCACCTCGTACTCGTCCTTGTACGCCATCAGCTTGAACAGGTTGCGGGCCACCGCCTCGGTGAGCGTGCCCTTGCCCAGCGGCAGCTCAGCCTGACGCACTTTCTCGACAAAGCCGCTGTAGGTTCCGGCATAAGCGGCGTTCTGGTAAGCGCTGAGGAACTCGACCCGCCGGGCCACGATGTGCTCCAAGGTTTCGCGCTTCCTGAACTCGATCACCTGGGCCGGGCCCAGCAGCTTCTCGACCGCCGACCAGTCGTGCGCGGCATGCCGGCCCCAGGCGAAGGCCGCCTGGTTGTTGTCCACCGCCACCCCGTTCAATTCGATCGCGCGCATCAGCGACTCCAGCCCGAGCGGGATCCAGCCCTTCTGCCAGGCGAAGCCCAGCAGCATCGGATTGGTGTAGATGCTGTCGCCCATCAGCTTGGTGGCCGCGACGTCGGCGTTGAAGGCCGACACGCCCGCCGCCCCTACCGCGTGGGCGATGCCGGCGGCGCAGGCGTCCGACGGGTTGGCCCAGTTGCCGTTCTTCACGAACGCCGCGGTGGGCGTGCTGTAGGAGTTGAGCGCGACCCGCGTGCGGCCTTCGCGCATGCGCGACACCGTCTCCTTGCCCGCTGTCACGATCGGATCGCATCCGATGATCAGATCGGCCCCGGCCACGCCGACGCGGGTGGTGCGGATATCTTCCATCCGCTCGCCGATCAGCACATGGCTCCAGGTCGCCCCGCCTTTTTGCGCCAGCCCGGCCGAGTCTTGCGTCACGATGCCCTTGGCCTCGATGTGCCCGGCCATGCCCAACAGCTGACCGATGGTGATCACCCCCGTGCCGCCGACACCGGCCACCACGATACCGAATGCGCCATCGATCGCCGGCAGTTGCGGCTCAGGCAAGGGGCCCAGCTGGCTGGGCGACGCTGCCTTGGCCTTCTCTTTGGCCTTGAGCTTGCCACCCTCCACCGTGACAAAGCTGGGGCAGAAGCCTTTGAGGCAGCTCATGTCCTTGTTGCAGGTGCTCTGGTTGATGGTGCGCTTGCGGCCGAACTCGGTTTCCAGCGGCTCGACCGACAGGCAGTTGCTCTTGACGCTGCAGTCGCCGCAGCCTTCGCAAACCAGATCGTTGATGACGACGCGCGAGGCCGGATCGACCATCGTGCCCCGCTTGCGGCGCCGGCGCTTCTCCGTGGCGCAGGTCTGGTCGTAGATGATCGCCGTGGTTCCGGAGATTAACCGGAACTCGCGCTGGATGCGATCGAGCTCGTCGCGGTGCTGCACCTGCACCCCCGGAGGCAGCTTGGCCGCGTGGTATTTTTCCGGCTCGTCGGTGACGATCACTTCACGCGTTACGCCTTCGGCCATCAGGCTGTGCGCGATCTGCAGCACCGAGTGGCCCTCGGGCCGCTCACCCACCCGCTGCCCGCCGGTCATGGCGACGGCGTCGTTGTACAGGATCTTGTAAGTGATGTTCACGCCGGCCGCGATCGACTGCCGGATCGCCAGCGAGCCGCTGTGGAAATAGGTGCCGTCGCCGATGTTGGCGAAAACGTGCTGCTCGGTCGTGAACGGTTGCTGGCCGACCCACGGCACACCCTCGCCGCCCATCTGCGTGAACCCGATGGTGGAGCGATCCATCCAGGTCGCCATGAAATGGCAGCCGATGCCGGCCAGGGCGCGTGATCCTTCCGGCACGTGGGTCGAAGTGTTGTGCGGGCACCCGGAGCAGAACCACGGCGCGCGATCCGCCTTGACCTCCAGCACCTGCATCGCCCGCTCCTTGGCTTCGAGCACCGCCAACTGGGCGTCGATGCGGGCGGCCATGTCAGCCGGAACGCCGAGCTTCTTGAGGCGTTGGGCGATGGCGCGGGCGATAAGGCCCGGTGATAAGTCCGCATTGGCGCGCAGCAGCGTGTTGCCGGTTGGATTCGGCTGCGACCATTCGCCGCCGGACAGGTCGCCTTCGGCGTCATTAAACTTGCCGATCACGATCGGGCGCACGTCGTTGCGCCAGTTGTAGAGCTCTTCCTTGATCTGGTATTCGATGACCTGGCGTTTCTCCTCGACCACCAGGATTTCGCGCAGCCCCTTGGCGAATTCGCGCGTGCCCTGCGCCTCCAGCGGCCAGACCACGCCGACCTTGTGCAGCCGGATGCCCAGCTGGCGGCAACTCGCGTCGTCCAGCCCGAGGTCGATCAACGCTTGCCGAGTATCGTTGTAGGCCTTGCCGCTGGCGATCAGGCCAAAGCGATCGTTCGGCCCTTCGATGGCGTTGTAATTCAGCCGGTTCGCCCGGATGTACGCCAATGCGGCGTACCACTTGTAGTCGAACAGGCGCGCCTCCTGTTCCAGCGCGGCGTCGGGCCAGCGGATGTGCACGCCGCCCGGCGGCATCTGGAAATCCGTGGGAATGCGGATCTCCACCCGCTCGGGATCGATCATCGCGGTGGCCGCGGATTCCACGATCTCCTGGATCGTCTTCATGCCGGCCCACACGCCGGCGTACCGGCTCATCGCGAACGCATGGATGCCCAGGTCGAGGATCTCCTGCACGCTGGCCGGGAAGAACACCGGCAGACCGCAGGCCTTGAAGATGTGGTCGCTCTGGTGCGCGGCAGTGGAACTCTTGGCCACATGATCGTCGCCCGCCACGGCGATTACGCCGCCCCAGGGCGTGGTCCCGGCCAGGTTGGCGTGCTTGAAGACGTCCGAGGTGCGGTCGACGCCCGGGCCTTTGCCATACCAGATGCCGAACACGCCGTCGAACTTGTGAGTGGCGGGCGGCGTGAAACCCAACTGCTGGGTGCCCCAGAGCGCAGTAGCCGCCAACTCCTCGTTGACGCCGGGCTGGAACACGATGTCCTGCGCCTTCAGGAACTTCGCCGCGTTCCACAGCGCCTGGTCATAGCCGCCCAGCGGCGAACCACGATAACCGCTGATGAAGCCGGCGGTGTTCTTGCCGACTTGCGCATCACGCAGCCGCTGCAGCATCGGCAGCTTCACCAGCGCCTGCACCCCGCTCATGAAAGCGCGTCCGTAGTCCAACGAGTACTTGTCGTCGAGCGTGACGGTTTCGAGGGCCTTGCGGATATGTTCGGGCAGCGGCGCGTTCATGGGTTTGTCGTCTCCAAATCTCGTGAAACTTCCAGCCTTGGGAGCCGGGGGCCGAAGCGGCGTCCGGGGTAGACCGCCTGGAGGAGGAAGTGTATGCGCGGGCCACCCGTCTGTCTTTTCTCCACCGAGTAGCCCGTCAGACCTCCTGGGCCCGGTCGACAGCGCTCAGTTGCTGCTGCATTGCGCCACCAGCGCCGGCGCCAGGTAGCGGAGCACGGCCTCGCGTCCCCCAGCGCCCAGCCCGAATTCGGCGCGCAAGCGTGAGTTGCTATAGACCGTCTGCTGCGGCGTCAGGCCGCCCGCATCCCGCAACAACAGTTCATGCCCACGGGCAGCGCTCTCGAGCAAGACCGTGTCATCGATGAACCTCACCGTGAATTCAACGCCCTGATCGCAACGGTAACGGGTCAGCCCCGCGGTCGGGCTGGACAGTACCGGTGGCGCAGCGCCGGCAGGCGGCGAAGCCTGGCTGGCGGGCTGCGGCGCTGTCGGTGAAGGCGCCAGCGTCACTGGCGGGGCGGACGCGCATCCCAACATCCCCGCACCCGCCAACAGGCCAACTGCCAGAAGTCTCAGCATCTCGGTTCCTTCAAGGCATCCAGACGCACGATTGTGCGGCGAGGCCGCCAGGCGCGGGCGCACGGGGCCGGCGCACTCATTTGGGCCAGAGCACCCACAGGCGCAGTGGTTGCTTCAGCCGGCCGGCCACATCGCCGGCTTCCGGGCCCCAGCCGGTGAAGTAATCAGCCCGCACCGCGCCGACGATGGCACTGCCAGTGTCCTGTGCCAGCACCAGGCGCCGCAGGTCCAGCGCCGGGCCGCTGGAGGCCAGCCAGACCGGGGTGCCGTACGGAATGCTGTCCTTGTCAACCGCGATCGAGCGCCCCGGTGTCAGCGGCACGCCCTGCGCGCCGCGCGGGCCAAAAGCAGCGTCGAAGTCGGGCAACGCTTCTTCACGGAAGAACACCGTGCGGGGATTGCTCCACAGCATTTCATTGACCCGCTGCGGATTCTGCGCAGCCCAGGCGCGGATGCCGGACCAGGAAGCATCGCGTATCTCGCCCTGTTGCAACAGCCAACTGCCCACGCTGCGATACGGATGCTCATTGGTGGCGGCGAAAGCCAGGCGGACCAGCCGCTGGCTGCCGTCGGGCTCGGCGATGCGCACCCGGCCCGAGCCCTGGATCTGCAACACCAGCGCTTCCAGCGGGTCGGCTAGAAAGACGATTTCGCGCCCGCGCAGTGCGGCGCGGGCCTCGGGCAAGGTGTCGATCTCCTGCCGGGTGTACCAGGGCCTGCGGCTGACCAGACTCGCCGGCGGCCCATAAAGCGGGATGGTGTGCGTGGGCGTCGGCCGCCTGCTGGCGTCGAGCATCGGTTCGTAATAACCGGTCAACAGGCCATCGGAAATCCCGCCTTGCAGAGGTTCGACCCGATAGGGCTGCAGGCGCCGCACCATCCACGCCCGCTGCTCTTCGGGCGCGGCGATGGAAAGCTGGCGAATCTCGGGGCAGAGGGGCGCGAACGCCGGGCCCGGGCGCTCACAACTCTTGAGCCAGGCGTTCCAGGCCCCGTGCAGCGCATCCTGTTCAAAGCCCGGCAGCTCACTCCAGCGCACCGGTTGCCAGCGGCTCTTGGCCTGCAGCATCGGCGGGGGCAGCGATGCGGTGTCCGCGGGCGCTCCTGCCAGCACCGGCACCGCCGGCCGACCGTTAACCGAGCCTGGCGGGGCCACACTGCCGCAAGCGGCCAGCATTCCTACAATGGCGCAACAAAGGATACGGCCCATGCTGCTGATTTTGCTGGAAGCGCTACTGGCACTCGTGCTGCTGGTGCTGATCGTCTGGTGGACCATGTTCTCCGGCCGCAAGAAGGGCGAGCCGGTACGGGACGATAGCGAAGAGTAGGTGCCCTTGCGTTGCGCGGGGCCGGGTGCAACTGAGCGGCCTAAAGATTACGTAACAAGTTGGCCAGCTCCACCGCGGACTTGACTTCCATTTTGTCGAATACGCGGGCGCGATGCACTTCCACCGTGCGCACGCTGATGTCGAGCTGGTCGGCGATCAGCTTGTTGGGCAAACCCCCGACCACCAGCCGCATGACGTCACGCTCGCGCTCGGTCAACTCGGTCAGGCGGCCTTGCAGCAGCCGGTCTTCGCGCCGCGCCTCCAGCACTTCGCTGGAGCGCCGCAGCGCCTGCTCGACGCGGTCCACCAGCGCGTTATCGGAAAACGGCTTCTCGCAAAAATCGAAAGCACCACGCTTGACCAGGTCCACCGCGGTCGGCACGTCGGCATGGCCCGTGAGGAAGATCACCGGCATCACGTCCACCAGAGCGCGCGCGGCCAGCTTGTCGAACAGCGCCAGGCCGCTCATGCCGGGCATGCGCACATCCAGCAGCAGGCAACAGGGCTGGGAACAACTAAAGCCGGCTTCCAGCATGGCGTCGAACTCCTCGCCGCGGGCGTAGCTTTCGCTCGGCAACCGGCGCGACCGCAACAGCCAGGCCAGGGCCTCACGCACGCTGGCGTCGTCATCGACGATGAAGACCGTGGCATCAGGGACGGGCTGCATCGGACGGGGCTTCAGGCGTGGTTGTCGGCAACTGGAAGAGTGAACCGGAAAATAGTACCTTGCGGCCGGTTCGGCTCGAACCCGAGGAATCCCCCATGCTGCTCCACCACGGTGCGGCACATCGACAGTCCCAGGCCCATGCCCTCGGACTTGGTGGTGAAGAACGGCGTGAACAGCTGCTGCTTGACCTGTTCTGCAATGCCCGGGCCGACGTCAACCACCGAGAATTCGACCCATGCCTTGCCGGCTGGCCGCATATCGAGCGCGTCCGATCGGCGTATCGCGATCACCAGCGAGGGCTGCGCAACGCCGGCCTGATCCATGGCCTGCATCGCATTGCGCACCAGGTTCAGCAACACCTGTTCCACCATCGTGCGATCGCACAGCACCGCCGGAAGAGCGTCCTCGAGCCGGGTCTGGACCGGGACGCCCAGTTTGCGGGCCTGCAGGCTCACCAGGGGCATGATGGCGTCCAGCAGGGCCTGCGGCGGGACGGCCTCGCGGGCGCGGTCGCGGCGGCGGACGAAGTCATGCACGCTCTTGATCACCTTGCCGGCCCGCTCAGCCTGTTCGGCGATTCGTCGCATCGCGATCTCGATCTCCGGCATCGCCCGCACAGCGGCGTCGGGCGCCTTCAGCAGATTCATCGAGCCGGTGGCATAGCCGGAAATC
Organism: Ramlibacter sp.; assembly: GCA_046599015.1. Taxonomy (GTDB): domain Bacteria; phylum Pseudomonadota; class Gammaproteobacteria; order Burkholderiales; family Burkholderiaceae_C; genus Ramlibacter. The sequence goes on along the minus strand of JBKJHN010000249.1, from coordinate 25,371 downwards.
GCGGCCAGCGGCTGGTTCAACTCGTGACTGAGCAGGGAGGCCATCTCGCCCACGGTCGCAAGGCGGGCCGTGGCCTGCAACCGCTCGTGGCTGGCCCGCGATAGTTCTTCCACCCGGCGCTGCTCGCTGATGTCCAGGAAGGCGCTCATCCAGCCGGTCTGAAGGCCCTCGTGGTTGATCAGGGGCGCCTCGATGATCAGCACCGGAAAACGTGAGCCGTCCTTGCGCATGAAAACCGACTCGTAGCCCTCGCGCGGCGGTGCATTCTCGCCGGCCAGGCGAATCTCCTGGCGCTTCTGGTACTCGCTTGCCAGCTCCGGCGGCCAGTAAGGAGCCGGAGCGGCATTGCCGAGCAGTTCCTCGGCGGAAAAACCGACCATCTGGCAGAAAGCCGGGTTCACGTAGGTGATGCGCCCTTGCAGATCGCGCGCACGCAAACCGGTGACCAGCGAATCTTCCATCGCCTTTCGAAAGGCCAGTGCGTCGGCCAGATCTTCCTCGGCGCGCAGCCGCCGGCGCGTGTCCCGGCCCAGCAGCACGAGCACCAGCACCAGCGTGATCGACATCGCCGTCACCAAAGCGGTGAGCACGTTCGGGAACAAGTCGGGCGCCGCGCGCCAGCTGTCCATGCGCAGCACCATGGTGTTGCCGGGCAAATCGAGCAGCTGCTGCGAGGTGAAGACCCGGCTGCCGCGCCGCGCCGCGCCATGCAGCGCCAGCCGGGTGCCGTCGGCCTCGGTAAATGACACTTCCTGGCTGCGTGCGAGCTGGGGGCCGACCAGCACACCCAGGATCTCACTGAGCGAATAGGTGGCCACCACGTAGCCGGTGACCTGGCCGGCCGTGACTTGCGGCAGGCACAATTCCATGACCTCGACACCCAGGCCATCGGGCTGCGGAAGGAAGTAGCTGCTGGAATAAGCCGGCCCGCTCACTCGCCGCGCATTGGCGCAGGCCAGTGCCACTTCGGGCTGGGCGTTGGCGCGGCCGAAGCGGGCGAACACCGGCGGCTGAAAAGGCGTCTCCTCGAATGCGACCGTCTCCAGTGCCGCGTCGCGCCATTCGATTCGCATCCACTCGCGGTGCTCGCGCAACAGGGGAGTCACCTGAGCGCTCCAGGGCGGTGCCGACGGGCGGCCCAGCTGCAAGGCCTGCAGGCTCTGCACGTTACGAGTGAGCGCGGCCCGAATGTCGCCGAGCGCGTCGGCGTTGTCCCGCTCCAGCTTGCTTTGCACCTGGCTGGCCTCATAGCGGCCGGCCAGCCAGACCAAGGTCACCAGCAGCGCGGCGACCAGCGCAATCAGCAAGCTCCACAACGACCAGCGCAGCGAACGCGAAACAGGCGGCCGCCCGCGCGGGAGGGCGGCACTGGCCGGCGGGGCCACGGCACTCATCGGCCGGCGCTCACAACACGCGGTGATCCAGCGCGGGCAACTGCGCTCGCACCTGCGCCAGGCGAGCCGTATCGACATCGGCCATCACGACCCCAGGGCCCTCCTCGCATTGGGCAAGCACCACGCCCCAAGGGTCCACAATCATCGAGTGGCCCCAGGTGCGACGGCCGTTCTCGTGCCGACCGCCTTGCGCCGGCGCAATCACATAAGCCAGGTTCTCGACGGCGCGGGCCCTCAGCAGCAGCTCCCAATGCGCCTGGCCCGTGACATAGGTGAAGGCGCTCGGCACCAGCAGCAGGTCGGCGCCCAGGGCGCGATAGAGCTCGGGAAAGCGCAGGTCATAACAGACGGTGAGGCCCACGCGCCAGCGTTCGCCTTCGGCGCCCGCCAGCTCGAACGCGGCAGGCTGTGTTCCCGCTTCGATCACGCGCGATTCGTCATAGCGCTCGGTGCCATTGTCGAATTTGAACAGATGGATCTTGTCGTAGCGCGCGACGCATTCACCGTTCGGGGACAGCACCAGGCTGCTGTTGCGCACATGGGCATCGTCGCCGGCAACCAGCGGCAAGGTGCCCCCGACAATCCACATTCCCTGCTCGCGCGCAGCGTGGGCCAGGAATGACTGAATGGCGCCCTCGCCGAAATTTTCACGCACCGCCAGCTTGTCGCTGTCCTGCCGCCCCATCTGGCAGAAATACTCGGGCAGAACCGCAAGCTGGGCGCCGGACTCGGCCGCCTCACGCAAGAGCCGGTTCGCGGCCTCGAGGTTGGCCTGCACCGACACACCCGAAACCATCTGAATCGCGGCGACTTTCATCCGGACCTCAATTCGCGCCGGGGGGGCGCGCCGTCTCGGCCGCCGCATCGGTGCGGCCCTGGCCTGCGGGGCTTCGGCCGACCCGCGTGACGCGCGGATCGGTCCACGTGCCATCGACGCGGAACTCCTGAGTCGCCGCCCGCATCAGCGGTTGGCGCAGAAACATCTGGGCCAGGAACGTGCCCAGGCCGAGCGCCGGATTGATCACCGTGGCCACCAGCGATGCGGTGCCGGCATTCATCTCGGGCACCACGACCACTTTCAGGTCTTGCGTTTCTTTGGCAATGTCGGCCTGCCCCTCCATCAACACCGCGGCGTTGACGCCCTTCATCTGCAAATTGTTGGTCGCGGCGATCCCATCTTCGATGGTGACGTCGCCGCGAACGAAGTCGAAAGCGAATCCCTCCGTGAACACGTCGCGGAAATCCAGCGCCAGGCGGCGGGGGAGCGACTGCAGGCTCAGCACGCCGAGCAACTTGGCCAGCCCCGGATCGGCTTTCAGGAACTGGCCGCCCTCCATATTGACGTTGAAGGAGCCATCGAGCGAAGGATAGTTGAGCGACAGTGGGGAGCCAAGCCAGCCAACCTGGCCCTCCATGCGGCCCTTGCCCCGGCGCACCACGTCCTTCATTCCCAAACGCGCCAACAGCAACCCCGAGTCGGCGACGTCGAGCCGGAACTTCATGGCTGTGCGGCGGCGCTCCGCTGCGGGCGCCGAGACCGCCCGTCCTGCGCTCGTGGCGGCATTCAGCACAACCCAGTTCCCGGTCGCGCTAAAGACGGCCTCCGGCATGCTGAGATTGAGTTTGTTCAGCCGCCACTCGCTTACGCCGCCCTCACGGGCGGCGGGGCCGGCGCCCTGATTCACCGCCTCGATTTCAAGGCGACCCAGCTTCCTGCCCTTGAGCTCGAAGTCATCGACGACGATGTCCAGCGCCGGCAACTTGTCGGGCTGTTCATCCAGCAGGGTTTCCACCTCGCGGGCGGCGGAGGCGGCAATCGACAGGCGCGCCAGCCGCGCCATGACCCGTCCGGCGCCGGGAGTTTGCCGGAACTCCACATAGCCGTTGAGCTCGTCGCCATCCACATTGGCGCGCCATCTCGTTCCTTCGCGCGAGCCGCCGATGACCACGTTGTGCAATGTCCGGCCCTGAAACGTCAGTTGTTTGGCTCGCACCGCCAGGGTGGCGGGTGAGTAGCCCATGATGCTCGGGCTGCCACTGGAAGCCGACGACAGGCCGCCTGACCCCGCGTCAGCGGCATGGCTCAGTAGCTGCTCCCAGGCATCCAGGTTCACATTCACCAGATTGAAATTGGCAGCGACGCCCTGCTCGGGCATCGCCACCGTTTCGCCCGGCGCCAGTCCGACGGCGATAGCACCTCGAACCACCACGGGTTCGACCCCCGACAGGTCTCGCACATAAATCACCGAAGCCACTCGCCCGAGCTCGAACACCAGTTGCTCCTGCAAAGGTGACGCAGCTCCAGCCGGTGAGCCAAGCGATTCGCGCATCAGCGCGGTCTCGTAGCGCAATGGGAGCATGGCCTCGGCACGCTTGGCAAAGGGCGCCGGCAAGTTCAACGCCAGCCCCTGCAGATTGCTTGTCACCGCAATTTCGGGCACGCCGCGCCGAAACGCCAGCGTCATGTTGTAGGCCGCACCGCCAGTGGCGTCCCTGGCCAGCCGGCTGAGAAAACCAAACTCCCTGGCTTGGCGCAGGCCCTCGGCAGTGGCCGTCCCCTGCGCGCGCAGCAGCACGCTGGCGTCGTCCGGTCCGGGCGAGGATGCGGCGGCGATCGAGCGGCTGCCTCCTTCCACCCGCACGTCGCCCCCGAGCGCACGGGCTTGAGCGCCCAGGAGGGTGAAGCCGCGCTCGGTGAACGCGACGGCGCCGCGCGAGCGCGCCAGCATCGGGGTGTCCGGCGTGATCTGAATGTCGTTGTTGGCGAACGTGACGCTGCCCTGGACGCGCGATTTCGCCAGCGTGGCGATCGGCAGCTCGAGCTGGAGCCGCACGTCCGCATTGCCGCTGGCCGCCGTCTTGGCCAAGGCATGGCCCATCATCGAACTGAGCGGCGAACCATTGACGATGTCGAGCGCCTGGCCCAGCGGGCCGGTGACTTCGCCCGCGACCGACACCACTGTCACGCGGTAGTCTGGAATCTGCGCCTCGGCCTTGACCAGAAGACCCGGTGCGCCGGCGAACCGGCCGACGGCGCGCTTGATCTGCATGCCGTTGCGCTCGAACACCAGCTCGCCCGAGAGTTGGGTCAGCGCCGGCCAACTGACGCTGCCACCGCCGAGCGGGTGCGGCACGAACGCGAAAGTGACATCACGCACCTCGGTCGTAATGCGGAATTCCCCTTGCCGCGGATCCTTGAACGGAAAGTCGAGGAGGTCGCCCTTGACGCGGAACCTGGCGCCCGCGGCCGCGCCGCGCACGACTGAATCGCGCACGTAATCGCGCGCCGACTGCGGTACGCCCAATGGCAGGTAACGGTGGACGCGGGCGCCATCGGCGCGACTGATGCTGCCCTGCAGATCGAGCACGCCCGGAAAGCGCGCCCGCCCGCCGGTGCGCCAGCCGACGCGTGCTTCGCCCTGCGCGTCGGCATTGGCGAACTTGAGGTTGGTCACCGTGGCCGAGATGTCCTGGCCACTGAGCTGCCACTGCAAGTCAGCCGACAACGCGTTGAAGGGAACCACCGACTCCTGGAACACGCCCGGCACATCGATCGCGCCGTCCTGAACTTCGATGCGGCCCTTGCCGCCGGCCTCGGTCAGCTCGAAGTCCACCGCCGCGCCTCGAATACCCGGTGTGCCGGCGCGCGCTGGCTGCCCGCTCGCCGGCGTGGCCGGCCGGGCCGCAATCTCCAGCATCACCGCACGGCCTTTGGCTTGATACTTCTGCACATCTTCCAACGGCCCCTGCCACGAGGCTTGCACCGTTTCGACCAGTCCCTTCGGCGCATAAGCGGCCAGGGCCGCATGGGTCGCGGGACCGAGCGGCAGGTGAGTGGCGATCTGACTCAAAGCCGTCAAGTCCAGCTTGTCGGCGCGCAATTCCCCGTGCGCGGCGCGGCCGCCATCGGCATCGGTCCAGGCCACGAACAGGTTCCCACCGGGCCAGCGCTGACCCTCCCTGGTCTGGAACTGCAAGCCCTGCGTTTCAAATTCGAAGCCGTTGACCAGACGCTTGCCGCCAAGGCGGCCCGACACCGATTGCAAGGCAAGCGGCGTCAACTCCGGTGCGAGTCGCGTGCTCACGTCCGCCAAAATCACGTCGGCGGCGCCGCCCACCAGCCGTCCACGATCGACATCGGCCCAGGCTCGCAGCGCGCCGGAACCCTCGGTGACTTCGACCCCGATGTGCGCGTAGCGGCGCAGCTGCGATACGTCCACCCGCGAAAAGTCGCCGTGCACCGTCCCCTGCCACTCCTGCCACTGGCCATTGCGGGTGGATAGCAAAGGCTGCCGAAACAGCCCCTGTACCGTGAAACGATCACCCAATGCCGGCGGCGGCGTGGCATCGAGGCGCAGTGCGTGCCCCCGCAAGGAGTTGCGCATGACGAAGTCGACCGCGTCCAGCGCCAGTGGCGGGGCGCCGCGGGGTTCGTCGGTCCAGCGCACTGTGCCCTGACGTATCACGATCTCGGTCTGGCTGAAGAACCATTCCGCGGCCTGGCCGCCGTTGTCCCCGGTGCGCGAAAAATCCAGGCCGGCTATCGAAATCCGTCCATCCGCCGCCCGCCGTATATCCAGCTCCGGGCGGTCGATGTAAAGCTGCTCGAAACCGAATTTCCATAGCGACTTTGGCGACAGGGCGGCCAGCACACGGGGCAGCCGCAGCGCGGCGCGGCCCTGCGGGTCCAGCAACACCACGTCGATGAGTTCGAACGAAGGAATCAACCCTTCGCTGGTTGCGGTGATGCTGCCGATGCGCACCGGTGTCCCCAGGGCCCGGCCGGCCTGGATCTCCAGCTCGGGGCGATACTCGCCGATTCGGGGCACAATCCAGCCATGCAGCGCTCCCCAGGCCAGCACCAGCACCAGCCAGCAAGTCAGGAGCAGCCACAGCGACCATCTGGCGAACGCTGCGTACGCCTTGAATTGACGTGACGGAGACGGCGGGCTGAGGTTCATGAAAATTTCGAAGTGTCAGGAATTATGACCTCCGACGGTCGCTTGGGTTCAGCGCAGGAGCCGGCCGTCATGCCGGACAACAGCGCCTTCGGCGCGCCCGCGGATGTCACCCGCGCGGGGCTGGCATTGTCTTCGCATTCACGTTTGGCGCAGCGACTGCGCCGCCGCTATGCTGCTGAACTGGCCTTGCTGCCTGAAGGGCCGCCCAGCCCGGATCTGATGGCACACGCGTACGACAGCTTGTGCACGCGCGGCTACGACACCGGCGCCGCGCTTCGCATCTTGCGCCAGCTGGTGATGGAACGGCTGATGACACTGGACTGCGACGGCCAGGCGCCGCTGGCGCTGGTGACCAGCGGCATGACCGACCTGGCCGAGTTTGCCCTGGACATCGCCTGCCGGGAGGTCAAAAGGGAACTCGACGCGCAGCACGGCGCGGCGCTGGGGCCGGGCGGCGAACGCGCGCAGCTGTGGGTGGTGGGCATGGGCAAGCTGGGCGCGCGCGAACTGAACGTGTCCAGCGACATCGACCTGATCTACGTTTACGACCACGAAGGGGAAACCGCGGGCGTGGATGGGCGGGCGCGCATCTCCAACCACGAGTATTTCGCCAAGGCCGTGAAGATCATCTACGGCCTGATCGGCGATCCGACCGAGCACGGCTTCGTGTTCCGGGTCGACCTGGCATTGCGACCCAATGGCAACTCCGGCCCGTCAGCGGTGTCGCTGGGCGCGCTCGAGGACTACCTGCAGGTGCAGGGACGCGAATGGGAGCGCTTCGCATGGCTCAAGAGCCGGGTGGTGGCCCCCAGGGACTGCATCGAAAACGGCTCGTCGCAAGCGGTCCTCGTGGCTGGATCGGCCACGGGATTGCGGGCAGTCGTGCTGCCATTCGTCTTCCGCCGTTACCTCGACTACAGCGTGTTCGATTCGCTGCGGGCGCTGCACAAGCAAATTCGCGAGCACGCCGCCCGGCGCAGCGCCGGCCGGCCGGAGCGGGCCAACGACGTGAAGCTCTCGCGCGGCGGCATCCGCGAAATCGAGTTCACCGTGCAGCTGTTGCAGGTGGTGCGCGGCGGTCAGTATCCCGAACTGCGCACCCGGCCGACCCTGCAGGCGCTGCAGCGAATCGCCGCCGCGAATCTGATGCCGCAGGCAACGGCGGATGCCCTGGCGCGGGCCTATGAGTTCCTGCGACGGGTCGAACACCGCATCCAGTACCTGGATGACCAGCAGACCCATGTGCTGCCGATGGGATGCGGCGACGCGAAAGACGGCGACCTGACGTGGATCGCGGCGACCATGGGCTACCCGGATTGCTGCCCGTTCCTGCGTGAGCTGGATGCCCACCGCGAACTGGTGGCCCAGGAATTCGACACTCTGCTCGGCGGCAATCGCGAATGCAAATCTTGCGGCGGCCCGAACGGCGCGCCCGCGGCTGACCTGGACACATTGATCGAGCAGCTACCGGCCCAAATGCGCGAGCGGGTGGCGATCTGGCGCCGGCACCCGCGCGTGCTGGCCCTGCGTGACGACGCGCGGGCCCGGCTGGCGCGCCTGATCGGGCGCACCGGACAGTGGCTGGAACAGGGCGCGGTCAGCGAAGAAGCCGCGCTGCGCATGGCCGACTGGATCGAGCCGTTGCTGCGCCGCGAGAGCTACCTGGCGCTGCTGGTGGAACGCCCCGGCGTGCACGAGCGTCTGCTGCGCCTGCTCGGGGCCGCGCGTTGGCCCGCCCGTTATTTGCTGCAGCATCCGGGCGTGATCGACGAACTGGCCAGCGACCAGTTGCTGGCCGAGCGGTTCTCGCCCCCGGATTTCGAACAGGAACTCGAGCACCGCCGCCGCGCCTTGCAAAATACCGGCGAGGACGACGATGAAGCCCTGCTGAACCTGCTGCGCCGGGCGCACCATGCGGAAGTGTTCCGGACCCTCGCGCGCGACGTGGAGGGCCGGCTGACGGTGGAGCAGGTGGCCGACGACTTGAGCGCCCTCGCCGACGCGGTGTTGCGCGTCACTGCGCGCTGGTGCTGGCAGCGGCTGAAAAACCAGCATCGTGAAGCGCCGCAGTTCGCGATCATCGGTTACGGCAAGCTCGGCGGCAAGGAGCTCGGCTACGGCAGCGACCTCGATATCGTGTTCGTGTATGAAGACGAGGACGAGCGCGCTCCTGAAGCCTATGCGGCCTTCGTGCGCAAGCTGATCAACTGGCTGGCCACCAAAACCGGCGAGGGCGACCTGTTCGAGATCGACACCGCCCTGCGGCCGAACGGCAGCTCGGGTTTGCTGATCACTAACTTCGAAGCCTACGCCAACTATCAGCAGCGGCGCGGCAGCAACACCGCGTGGACCTGGGAACACCAGGCCATGACGCGGGCCCGCTTCGTGCTCGGTGACCCCGCGCTCGGTCCGCGTTTCGACGCCGTTCGCCAGACCGTGATCACCGCACCGCGCGACGTGGCCGCCTTGCGTGCCGAGATCATCGCGATGCGCGAGAAAGTTCGCGCCGCGCGCCCGGTTCGAGCCGAGCGTTTCGATGTCAAGCACAGTCCGGGCGGTATGGTGGACGCGGAGTTCGCGGTGCAGATGCTGGTGCTTTCGCAATCTGCGAGGCATCCGGAACTGATCCCCAATGTCGGCAACATCGCCCTGCTGCAGCGTGCCGAGGCCGCCGGGCTGCTGCCCGCCGGGGTCGGCGAGGCGGCGGCACGGGCTTATCGTGAACTGCGGCGCGTGCAGCACAAGGCCCGGCTCGATGAGGCGCCTACTCAGGTGGCGCTCGCCGAATTGGCGGCCGAGCGGCAGGCCGTGCTGGCGTTGTGGCAGGCCGTATTCTCCTGAAAGCCGCGCAGTTTCCACCGATGAAGAAAATCCGACTCGCCGCCTTCGGCGCCGTGACGCTTTGCCTTTTTGGTTGTGCCGCACCCCCGATGCCCGAGCAAGCCGCGGCGCAAGTACCGCCCCAGTGGTTCGCGCCGCTGCCGCACAACGGCACACTCGCCGACCTCGCGTCATGGTGGCGGCAGTTCAACGATCCCCTGCTGGTGGAGATGTTGGACGCGGCGCAGACCGCCAGCCCCACCGTGGCCACGGCGGCCTCGCGTATCCGGCAAGCCCGTGCCACGCGCGCAGCAGCGGGCGCCGCGCTGTTGCCGACGCTCAAGGCATTGGTCGCGCTCACTGCGGTCCCCGAACCGCGGCTGCGGGAAAAATTGACAGCCTCCTGGACTGATCCGGGGCAAGGCGCGGGCCTGGCGGTCAGCTCGGTTCCGGCCCGGCTCCTGGCCCAGCGGCCTGACATCTACCAAGCCGAGCGGGAAGTGGCCGCCGCCGGTGCGGATGTCGGCAACGCCCGGGCCCAGCGTTATCCACGACTTTCGCTCTCGGGCTCGATCGCGGGCGGCCGCGTGCACACCGGTGGCATCGACACGGGCGCGCAGACCTGGTCGATCGGGCCGCTCGCGGTGTCGCTGCCGATCTTCGACGGAGGGCGCCGCGCTGCGAATGTCGAAGCCGCGCAGGCCCGCTACCAGGAAGCGGAGGCGCTGTATGCGGCACGCGTGCGCCAGGCGGTGCGCGAAGTGGAGGAGGCGCTGGTCAGCCTGGTGGAACTCGAAGAAGTCCGCCGGGCCTCGCTGGCCGCCGAAACCGCGCTGGTCGGATTGCAGCGCGAACACGCCGCGGCCTGGATCGCCCTGTATCGCGCGATGGGTGGCGGCTGGGCGCGGCCGGATGCCGACGCTGGCGCTGCCGAAACGTCCTGACCCTCGACCTCTCATGACAAAAATACCACTCAAGCCGGCGGCCATCACCGCGCTCGCACTGCTCGGGGTGGTGATCGTCCTCCTGCTGTACCGCGCCGGTTCCAGTCCAGCCGAAGAGAAGAAGCCGGTGGTGAAGCCGGCGCTGACAGTGACCGCAGCGTCGCCGCAAAAGGTGAGCATGCCGGTCAAGCTTGCCGCCAACGGCAACATCGTTGCCTGGCAGGAAGCCAGCGTCGGCGCCGAAGCCGGCGGCTTGCGGCTGACCCAGGTGCTGGTCAACGTGGGTGACGCGGTGCGCAAGGGCCAGGTGCTGGCCACGCTCGCCGGTGACACCTTGCGCGCCGAAGTCGCGCAATCGCGCGCCAGTCTGGCTGAAGCAGAGGCCACTGCTGCCGATGCGGCCAATAATGCGCAACGCGCGCGGACGCTGGAAGGCACCGGCGCCCTCAGCGCGTCGCAGATCAACCAGTACCTGACGGCGGAAAAGACCGCGCAAGCGCGGGCGGAGGCGGCGCGCGCGGTGGTGCAGGCGCAGCAGGTCCGGCTTGGCCAGACCGACGTTCTGGCGCCCGACAGCGGCATCATCTCGGCGCGCACGGCCACCGTGGGCGCCGTGCTCGCGCCCGGCACGGAACTGTTCCGCCTGATCCGGCAAGGCCGGCTGGAGTGGCGGGCCGAGGTGACCTCGACGGAACTTGGACGCATCACGCCCGGCACCACCGCGCTGGTGACGGCAGCGAGCGGCGCTCGACTGGAAGGCCGGGTGCGCATGATCGGCCCGACGGTCGATCCGCAGACCCGCTCGGCGCTGGTGTATGTGGACGTCGCGCCTTTGCCCGCAGTGGCGGGAAGCGCATCGAGGGTGGCTTCAGCCGCCAGCGCGGGGGCAGCTCTCCCGGGGATGTTTGCGCGGGGCGAGTTCGACCTCGGCGCGACGCCGGCCGTGACCGTGCCGCTTGCAGCCGTGGTGATCCGCGATGGCTTCAGCTACGTCTACCGTCTCAATCCGGACAACCGCGTCAACCAGGTCAAGGTGCAAACTGGCCGGCTGACCGGCGACCAACTGGAAATCGTCGGTGGCTTGGCGACTGACGCGCGCATCGTCACGGCGGGCGCGGGGTTCCTCAACGACGGCGACCTGGTGCGGGTGGTGGATGGCCGGCCCGCCGCGGCCGCATCGGCGCGCCAGAGGGGCACGCCTTGATGAACGTTTCCTCCTGGTCGATCCGCAACCCCATTCCGGCGGTGATGCTGTTCGTCCTGCTCACCTTCGGCGGCCTGCTGTCGTTCAATGCGATGAAGGTGCAGAACTTTCCCGACATCGACCTGCCGACGGTTGTCGTCACGGCCTCGCTGCCGGGCGCGGCACCGGCGCAGTTGGAGACCGATGTCGCGCGCAAGATCGAGAACGCGATCGCGACGCTGCAGGGCCTGAAGCACATCTACACCAAGGTGCAAGACGGCGCGGTGACGATCACGGCGGAATTCCGTCTGGAAAAACCGGTGCAGGAAGCGGTGGACGACGTGCGATCGGCCATTGCCCGGGTGCGCAGCGACTTGCCCGGGGACGTGCGCGAACCGATCGTCACCAAGATGGACCTGGCCAGCCAGCCGGTGCTGGCTTTCACCGTCTACTCGCCGGGCATGGATGAAGAGGCGCTGTCATGGTTCGTCGACAACGACATCTCGCGCCGGCTCCTGACCGTGCGGGGCGTCGGCGCTGTCAACCGCGTCGGCGGAGTCAGCCGCGAAATCCGCGTTGCGCTGGATCCGGCACGGCTGCAGGCACTGGGCGCGACCGCGGCCGAGATTTCGCGCCAGTTGGGGCAGGTGCAAACCGAAAGTGCGAGCGGCCGCACCGACCTGGGCGGCGGCGAGCAACCGGTGCGTACGCTGGCCACCGTCAGCACGGCCCGGGAAATCGCCCAGCTGGAACTGTCCATCGGCGGCACCGGCGGCGCACCGAGCCGCCGGCTCAGGCTGGCAGACGTCGCCACAGTCAGCGACACGATCGCCGAGCCGCGCGCGGCCGCGCTCCTGAACGGCAAGCCGGTGGTCGGCTTCGAAGTCTCGCGCAGCCGCGGCGAGAGCGAAGTGGCCGTCGGCGCCGCCGTACACCAGGCACTGGCCGAATTGAAAAAGCAGCGCCCCGACCTGCAACTGGTGCAGGCGTTCGACTTCGTCACGCCGGTTCAGGAGGAGTACCAGGGCTCGCTGCACCTGCTCTATGAAGGCGCGATTCTGGCGGTGCTGGTGGTGTGGTTGTTCCTGCGCGACTGGCGCGCCACCTTCGTGTCGGCGATCGCCCTGCCCATGTCGGTGATCCCGGCCTTCATCGGCATGTACCTGCTGGGGTTCTCGGTCAATGTGGTGACCTTGCTGGCGCTGTCGCTGGTCGTCGGCATCCTGGTCGATGATGCGATCGTCGAAGTCGAGAACATCGTGCGCCATCTGCGCATGGGCAAGACACCGTACCAGGCGGCAATGGAAGCGGCCGACGAGATCGGCCTGGCGGTGATTGCCACCACGTTCACGCTGATCGCGGTGTTCCTGCCCACGGCCTTCATGAGTGGCGTGGCCGGCAAATTTTTCAAGCAGTTCGGCTGGACCGCGTCGCTCGCGGTATTCGCGTCCTTGGTGGTAGCGCGGGTGCTGACGCCGATGATGGCCGCGTACATGCTCAAGCCGATCGTCACGGGCGAGGCCCGGGACGCCCGCTGGATGCAGGTCTACCTGCGGTGCGTGAACTGGAGCATGCGGCACCGGGTGGCGACGATGGTGCTTGCGATGCTGTTCTTCTTCGGTTCGGTGGCCTTGATCCCTTTGCTGCCGACTGGTTTCATCCCCGCCGACGACAATTCGCAAACGCAGGTGTACCTGGAACTGCCGCCGGGCTCCGCCCTGGAACAGACCAAGGCGACGGCCGAACAGGCGCGCATCATGATCGGACGCGTCGAGCATGTGAAAGACGTCTACACCACCATCGGCGGCGGCACCGCCGGCGGCGATCCGTTCGCGATGGCGGGCGCAGCGGAAGCGCGCAAGGCCACGCTGACGGTGCTGCTTGCCGACCGCAGCGACCGGCCTCGCAAGCAGGGGATCGAGAACAAGATCCGGGCCGCCCTGGAGCCGCTGCCGGGTGTGCGCAGCAAGGTCGGGCTGGGCGGCTCGGGTGAGAAGTACGTGCTGGTGCTGACCAGCGAAGACCCGCAAGCGCTGAGCGCGGCGGCTCTCTCCGTCGAGAAGGACGTGCGCACGATCCCCGGCCTGGGCAATGTTGCTTCCAGCGCCAGCCTGATTCGTCCGGAGATCGCGGTGCGGCCGGATTTCGCCAAGGCGGCGGACCTGGGCGTCACCAGCGCTGCGATTGCTGAAACCCTGCGCATCGCGACAGCCGGCGACTACGACATCGCACTGCCCAAGCTCAACCTGTCGCAGCGCCAGGTGCCGATCATGGTCAGGCTGCAGGAGAGCGCCCGCAAGGACTTGAGCGTCCTGGAGCGCCTGTCGGTGCCCGGCACGCGCGGACCGGTGATGCTGGGGCAGGTGGCCACACTGGAGATGACCGGCGGGCCGGCGGTGATCGATCGCTACGACCGGTCGCGCAACGTCAATTTCGAGATCGAGCTGTCCGGTCTGCCCCTGGGTGATGTCGCCGCCGCGGTGCAGGAATTACCGGCGGTGAAGAACCTGCCGCCCGGCGTGAAGGTGGTTGAAGTGGGCGACGCCGAAGTGATGGGCGAACTGTTCGCCAGTTTCGGGCTGGCCATGCTCACCGGCGTGCTGTGCATCTACATCGTGTTGGTGCTGCTGTTCAAGGACTTTCTGCACCCGGTCACCATCCTGGCCGCGCTGCCGCTGTCGCTGGGCGGCGCCTTCGTCGGCCTGCTGCTGGCGCAGAAAAGTTTTTCGATGCCGTCGCTGATCGGCCTGATCATGCTGATGGGGATCGCCACCAAGAACTCGATCCTGCTGGTCGAATACGCGATCGTGGCCCGGCGCGACCATGGTCTGTCCCGATTCGACGCGCTGCTCGATGCCTGCCACAAACGCGCGCGGCCGATCGTCATGACGACCATCGCGATGGGGGCGGGCATGCTGCCGATCGCCATTGGGATCGGCAGCGCCGATCCGAGCTTCCGCTCGCCGATGTCGATCGCGGTGATCGGCGGCCTGATCACCTCCACCGTGCTGAGCCTGCTGGTGATTCCGGTCGTGTTCACGTACCTGGACGACCTGGAGCATCTCATCGTCCGGATCAGCGGCCGCCTGCGCGGCAAACCCGCTTCAAATTCCGCTGCCTAACTGCTGCTACCGCGAATTCGTCGCACCAGCTCGGTCGTCGAATAGCCGTCCACGAAAGGGATCGCCTGGGCTCTTCCGCCATAGCTTTCCACCAGCGCGGTCTCGGGCAGGCGGCTCATGTCATAGTCGCCGCCCTTGACCAGCAAAGCCGGTTTGAGCTGCGCGATCAATTCGAGCGGCGTGTCCTCGTCGAACCACGTGACCAGGCTCACCGATTCGAGCGCGGCCATCATGACGGCGCGGTCCTGCTCGTCGTTCAACGGACGTTCCGGTCCCTTGCCAAGACGGCGCGCCGAGGCGTCGGTGTTGAGTGCGACCACCAGGCTGGCGCCGAGCTCACGCGCTTGCGCAAGATAGATCGCATGGCCCCGATGCAAGACATCGAATACGCCATTGGTGAACACGACCGGCTGCGGCAATGCCGCTACCCGAGCGACCGCGTCGGTGCGCGCAGTGATCTTGGAAAGGAAGGCGGGTGCTGACACGCCGTCATGGATTGCGGGTCAGGCCCGCAATGACAACCACCAGATTCACGCCGCGCTCGGGTCCGGGCCGGCCTGATTGCCGCTCTGAATCAGGGCCGCGATTTCCTTGCGAAAGCGATTGAGCTCCTGCACGGACTTGAAACTGCGGTCCATCAGCAGGCTCATGTTGTGCAGGATGCGTTCGACCACCTTGTTCTCCCAGACCGCGTCGAAGTCGATCTGCTTGTCGAGCCAGTGCTCGAGCCATTCCGGATTGGGCAGCCGCGACTGAATGGTGTCACGCGGGAACAGGGCTTTGTTGACGTGCAGGTTGGTGGGGTGCAGCGCCTGGGCGGTGCGCCGGGCGCTGGCCATGAGCACCCCGACCTTGCTGAACGCGGCCTTGGCCTCGTTGCCGAAGTTATTGATGGCGCGCTTCATGTAGCGCAGGTAAGCCCCTCCGTGACGCGCCTCGTCCTGCGACAGCGTCGTGTAGATGTGCTTGATGACCGGCTCGGTGTGCCATTCGCTGGCACGGCGGTACCAGTGATTCAGGCGGATCTCGCCGCAAAAATGCAGCATCAGCGTCTCCAGCGCCGGCGCCGGTTCGAATTCGAACCGCACCTCGTGCAGCTCCTGTTCGGTCGGGGCCAGGTGCGGCCGAAAACGCCTGAGGTATTCCATCAGGACCAGCGAATGCTTCTGCTCTTCGAAGAACCAGATGGACATGAACGCCGAGAAATCGCTATCGTCCTTGTTATCGCGCAGAAACATCTCGGTCGCCGGCAGCGCCGCCCATTCGGTAATGGCGTTCATCTTGATGGTCTGCGCCTGCTCGTCGGACAACTTGCTGGAGTCGAAAGAATCCCAGGGGATATCCTTGTCCATGTCCCAGCGGACGGACTCGAGTTGCTTGAACAGTTCAGGGTAGAGCATGGTTTCTTTCTTGACCTGAGCGCATTTTAATGGGCAGTGTGAAAATCGCTTGACATTCAATCTGCTGGGCCGATGAGGAAACTCGCTCGGCCGCTCACCATGCTGAAAACTTTCCGCCTCATTGCCGTACTGTCGGCGTGGGTTTGGCTTGGCCCGCTGCCCGCTGGCGCGGCGACACCTTCCACGGCGGGTTGTCCGGCGACACTGAACCACACCTTCCCACGCCTGCAGGATGAAAAACCGCAATCGCTTTGCCAGTACGCGGGGAAGGTCGTGCTGGTCGTGAATACCGCCAGCTACTGCGGCTTCACGCCCCAGTACCAAGGCCTGGAAGCGCTCTACGGCAAGTACAAGGAGAAGGGCCTCGTCGTCCTGGGTTTTCCATCCAACGACTTCTCGCAGGAAACCGGCGACAACCGCCAGATCGCGGACTTCTGCGAGAACACCTTCGGCGTCAAATTTCCCATGTTCGCCAAGTCCAGCGTTCGCGGCGGCGACGCCAATGCGCTGTACCGGCAACTGGCGCAGGCGACCGGCCGGCAACCGCTGTGGAACTTTCACAAGTACCTGATCGCCCGCGACGGCAAGATCGTGGACAGCTACACCAGCCTGACGGCGCCGGACAGCGCGGCATTGGTGAAGC
The DNA here is from genome assembly GCA_046599015.1 of Ramlibacter sp. Classification (GTDB taxonomy): domain Bacteria; phylum Pseudomonadota; class Gammaproteobacteria; order Burkholderiales; family Burkholderiaceae_C; genus Ramlibacter. The sequence goes on along the minus strand of JBKJHN010000249.1, from coordinate 8,904 downwards.
AGATCGAGAAGCAGCTCGCCGCGAAATAGCCGCGGCGCGTTCACAAAGTCTTACCTCATCGCGCGCCGCAGACCTGGAACCTGGCGCCGGCGACCCCACTCTATCGGGCACGAGGCAGGGCTCAGAACAAATTCGGTTATTGCCGCGAAGCCTTCCGGGAGCAGTTAGCCCGGTTGCAAATCCCGAAACGACTCTTCTCCTCCTCCCTCCCTCCCTCCTTCGTTTTGGGACGCTTCGCGGCAACTTCTACATTCACTACGAAAACGCCTAGCGTTTTCGTAGTGGCCTGATCAGATGAAAAAACCCGGCAAAGCCGGGTTTTTTCATGGTGAGCCGCACTGCACGTTGTTACGTGCGGCCGGTGCCCCTGCGGGGATCAGGAGGGGACTGCCTGACCATCTATGCCGGCTTGGTGTCGGCGAAGCTCTGGCGTTGGGATAGTTTTTCCTGCAGCTTGGCCAGATTAGGGTAGTCGGCGCGCCAATCGATGTCGGGGAAGCGGAAATCCAGGTAACCCAGCGCGCAGCCCACGGCCACGTCGGCCAGGCTCAGGTAGATGCCGGCGCAAAACGGCTTGTCGCCCAAGCCTTGGCTCATCGCTTTCACACTGGCATTGACCTTGGACATCTGCCGGTCGATCCAGGCCTGGCTGCGTTGCGCCTTGGCGCGTCCGGCCCAGTTGGCCTCCAGCCGCGCCAGGATCGCAGCATCGAGCACGCCATCGGCCAAGGCTTCCCAGGTCTTGACCTCGGCACGTTCGCGGCCCACCACCGGAATCAGCTTGCCCACGGGCGACAAGGTGTCCAGGTATTCGACAATCACGCGCGAATCGAACAGAGCCTCGCCGCCTTCCATGACCAGGCAAGGCACTTTGCCGAGCGGATTGGATTGGCCGATCGTGTTGTCCGCCGCCCATACGTCCTCGGTGACGAACTCGTAGTCCAACTTTTTTTCGGCCATGACGATGCGCACTTTGCGCACGTACGGGCTCGAGGTAGCTCCGATCAGTTTCATCACATGCTCTCTTCGAATTTCGAGTTGTCGCGGGTCCATTCATTTTAGCCAGCGCCTGCCGCTCGATTCCCGCCGCTTCGAGCCGGCGAGGTAACCGGTCGGAATTAGCGCGGGCTTCAGTGCCCTGTGTCGTACTTGAACGACAAGCGCGCCGCACCAAAATGGCCCAGGCTCGCGCCTACAATCGCGCCCATGACGCCCTCGACCATTTCCGCGCTGTCGCCGCTGGACGGCCGCTATGCCGGCCGGCTGGCGCCACTGCGCCCGCTGATGAGCGAGCAGGGTTACATGCACAAGCGTGTGCAAGTCGAGATCTGCTGGTTCATCGCGCTATCGGACGCCGGATTCGCGGAATTCAAGCAACTCAGTCCGGGGGCGCGCACTTATCTGCTGGGACTTGTGAAGAATTTCTCGGAGGCCGACGCGCTGGCGATCAAGGAGATCGAGAAGACCACCAACCACGACGTCAAGGCTGTCGAATACTGGATCAAATCGAAATTCGAAGCCCGGCCCGAACTGCGGGGGGCCAGCGAGTTCGTGCACTTCGCCTGTACCAGTGAAGACATCAACAACACCAGCCACGCGCTGCAACTCAAGGCCGCGCGCTCGCAGGTGATCCTGCCCGCACTTGATGCGGTGATTGCGAGGATGCGCGAGATGGCGCACGCCTACGCCGGCGTGCCGATGCTCAGCCGCACCCACGGCCAGACCGCGAGCCCCACCACCGTCGGCAAGGAAGTCGCCAATGTCGTGGTGCGCCTTGCCTCGGTGCGCGAGAAGATCGCTGGCGTCAAGCTGCTGGCAAAAATGAACGGGGCGGTGGGCAATTACAACGCGCACTTGGCCGCGTGGCCGGAGTTCGACTGGGAGGCCTTCAGCCACAAGCTGGTGGAATCCCCGGAGCCGCTCGGCCTGGGCCTCACTTTCCAGCCGTACAGCATCCAGATCGAGCCGCACGACTACATGGCGGAGCTGTTCGACGCCGTGGCCCGCGCCAACACCATCCTGATCGACTGGTGCCGCGACATGTGGGGCTACATCGGTCTGGGCTATTTCAGGCAACGGTTGCGGGATGGCGAAGTGGGCTCGTCGACCATGCCGCACAAGGTGAACCCGATCGATTTCGAGAACGCCGAGGGCAATCTCGGCCTGGCCAATGCGCTGCTGCGGCATCTTTCTGAAAAGCTGCCGATCTCACGCTGGCAGCGCGACCTCACCGATTCCACCGTGCTTCGCAACATGGGCGTCGCGCTCGGGTATGCGGTCTTGGCATACCACTCGCTGAGGATCGGCCTCGCCAAGGTGGAACTCAACGAGGAAGCGCTGGCGCGCGACCTCGACGCGGCCTGGGAAGTGCTGGCCGAACCGATCCAGACGGTGATGCGCCGCTTCGGCGTGACCGGCGCTTACGAAAAACTCAAGGAAGCGACGCGCGGCAAGACGGTGCGCGCTGAAGACCTGCACGCGCTGATTCGTTCGCTGGACATTCCCCAGGCCGAACGAGACCGGCTGCTGGCCATGACGCCGGCTTCCTACATCGGCAAGGCCGCCGAGCTGGCGCGCCGGGTCTAGGGCTTTCTCAATCTTCGCATCGGTCTTACCGCTTGGCCCTCAAATCCACCATCTTCAAAGCCAACCTGTCGATTGCCGACATCGATCACGCCTACTACGCCGATCACCAGTTGACACTGGCGCGGCATCCCAGCGAAACCGACGAGCGGATGATGATCCGGCTGGCGGGACTGGCGCTGAATGCCCACAAGATCCAGACGGTGTGCGGCGGTGACGCGACGCTGGCTTTCGGCGCCGGCTTGTCGAATCCGGAGGACCCGGACGTTTCACTGCGCGACTACACCGGCCAGACCCGCCTGTGGATCGAGGTGGGCCAACCCGAAGACAAGCCGCTCGCCAAGGCCTGCGCCAAAGCCGACGAAGTGATCGTGTACTGCTTCCATCACGCCGCCGAGGTCTGGTGGCGCGGCATCGAGAACAAGCTGACGCGCTTGCACAACCTGAGCGTCTGCCGGGTGCCGGCCGCGCAGTCGCAGGCGCTGGCCGCGCTGGCCCAGCGAAGCATGCAGTTGCAGGCGACGGTACAGGAGGGCACGCTGATGTTCAGCGACGGCAGCGGCAGCGTCGACGTCGAGCCGCTGCGCTGGAAGTAGCCTGGTCAGGACGGCATGGGCTGGCCGCAGTTCCAGCAAGAATCGAAACCGCCCTCGACCAGCTCGCCGCATTGGCATTGCCAGCGCCGCTGTGGCCGGTGCATAAGCTCCTGCAACAGGGCGCGGGCCGGGGCTTCCTGTGCGTCATCGATCAGCCAGACCTCCGGCAGGCACTGGTCAGGCGGAAGCTCCCCGGCGGCGGCGCCCAGGAAGTACCGCTGCATCGAAGCTTCGATTCCGGCGTGCCGCAAGGCGTCGACCCAGAGCGCGGCGATGGCAATGTTCGGCGCCTGTGTCAGTCGCAACATCTGGCGTGCATCAGGTTGCCGGCGACGGGCCCTCAGCCGCACGCTCCGAATACTTGTTGAAACGCCAGGCGTCCCCCTGCAAGGTGATGCGGCGCCAGGTCCGCCGCTTTTCGGCCGGCGTCATCTCAGGCCAATGTTGGACCTCATCGAAGGTACGGCCGCAGCCCTTGCAGCTGGCATCGCCCTGGCTGGTCGAGCAGATCGCGATGCAGGGAGTGTCGGGCAGGGTGTCGTACCAGGCCTGCCAGGCCGCATAAGCCGCCGGTGGAAAGCCCTGCTCATCCGCCTCTTCCTGATGGTGGAAGACCATCAGGGCGTACACCTCGGCCAGCGGTCGCAACTCGGCCGCCAGCGTCACCCCGTCGGGCGAGGGCTTCCTTTCCCGCCAGAAGTTGATGGCGGCTTCGATATCGGTGATGTGGATGGCGGCCATCAAAGCAAGGAGCAAGGGGGAGGCGATGATAGCCCTCTCTATTGCTGGAGTAGTTTTGGGCATGCCGGTGCTATGCTGCCCGGCATGGTCAAGCTCATCGTCAAATGGCTGCTCAGCGCGGCTGCGTTGCTGTTCGTGGCGTACCTGTACAGCGGTGTCGAAGTCAAGACCTTCACCGCTGCGCTGATCGCGGCGTTTGTGATCGGGCTGCTCAATGCGGTGGTGCGGCCGATCCTGGTGGTGCTGACGCTGCCGGTCACGGTTGTGACGCTGGGATTGTTCCTGTTCGTGATCAACGCGCTGATGTTCTGGGCCGCCAGCGCACTGCTGGATGGATTTCATGTGCGCGGCTTCGTCGCCGCGCTGGTCGGGTCGCTGATTTATTCCCTGATCGGGATCGTGATCGAGTCAGCGCTCCAACGCCTGTTCGCGAAGGACTGATTCCACCTGGCGGGCGCGAGTGTCGATGATCGACGCTTCGATATGGTCACCCGATGCCCCGCCCCTGCGGGCCAGATCCTGCGCTGCCTTCAAGCGGTCCAGCGCCGCCTGGTAATCCAGATGGGCCGCCTGCGCTTCGGCTTCGGCGCGGATGGCGCGCAAGACCTGGCCTTGTGATGTGTAGGCGGCTGCCAGCAGTTGCCAGGCCTGCGCGTCGCGGGGATGCAGTGCCACCCAGGTTTGCAGGCGGGCCGCGGACTCGGCGCCGCGCCCCAGCGTGTTTCGGGCCTGCGACGAGAGAATCAGCTCCGGCCGCGACAGCGAAGCCGCCTCGCCCAGCGCCGCGGCCCGGCTCGCATCGCCAGCCTGCAACGCGATCTCCGCCTGGAGCAATGTCGCCAGGCGCGTTGCCCGAGCGTCCCCCGCCGTCACTTCGCCCAGCTTGGCGGCCAGCCTGCCCGCCGCAGCCGGGTCGCGCAACTTCGCGCTTGCCAGCGCCGCCGCGTACAACGCGCCGGCCTTGCGGCTGCGGTTGACCCCGGCGGCCTGCGCCGCATCGGCCTCCGTGAGATAGCTGCGCAGCGCATCCACGCCCGGGTTGGACAGCACGCGCGAACGACCGGTCACCATCGCGTGCACCAGGTCTGGCGCGCCCGCCGCGGCGGCCGAGCGCGCCACCAATGGCTGGCGCGCCTGCACGTCGGCGATGCGCTCGGTGTTCATCGGGTGGGTTCGCAGGTAGGGAAAATTTCCGTTGTCATTCAGCCGCGCCGCCTGCTGCAGCTTGTCGAACATCGTGACGAAGCCCTGGGCCTCGAATCCGGCCTGCGTCATCACGCCAAAGCCTATGCGATCGGCCTCGCGCTCCATGTCGCGCGAAAAATTCAGCTGGTTCTGCATTGCCAGCGCCTGCCCGCCGGTGATCAGGGCATTGGCCGCGTCGGGGCTCTTGCTGGCGGCCAGAGCGCCCAGGATCATGCCGGCGATCAGCCACGGCGCCTGGCGGGTTTGCTGAGCCATGAGGCGCGAGATGTGTCGCTGCGTCACATGGCTGAGTTCATGAGCGAGCACCGAGGCCAGCTCGTCACGGGTCGCCGTGACACTGATGAGGCCCAGGTGCAGGCCGAGCCAGCCGCCCGGCAAGGCAAACGCATTGATCGTCCGGTCCTTGCCGAGCAACACCTGCCAGGCGAAGCGCTCGTCCAGTTCGCTCGTGAGTTCGCCCCGCGTTTTCGCCGCGGCCAGCAAGCGCGTCCAGATCTCCCGCACGTACTCGTCCAGCACCGGGTCATCGATGTAGTCCGGGTCGCGATACAGCTCGCGCGCGATGCGCTCACCGAGCTTGCGCTCGGCGCTGACGTTCATGTCGCCCGCGTCGCCCAGAGTCGGGAGCTGGGCTTGCGCCGCCGCGGGCGCGATCAGCAGCGTGGCAGCCAGCAGTGCTGCCAAGACGCGTTCATTCCAGTTGCCCATCGCCGTATGATGCTTCAAGTAGATGAATGGTACGTAAATGGTTATTGCCATGCGCTTTGGGGATCCGCGATGAACCCGCTAACCCACTTCGATTCACAGGGCCAAGCCCATATGGTGGATGTGGCCGGCAAGCCCGCGACGCACCGCATCGCGGTGGCGTCCGGCCGCATCGAGATGCAGCCCGCCACCCTGGCGCTGATCGAGTCAGGCAGCGCAAAGAAGGGCGACGTGCTGGGAGTAGCGCGCATCGCCGGTATCCAGGGCGCCAAGAAGACCAGTGAACTGATCCCGCTGTGCCATCCCCTGGCGCTCACCCGCGTTGCACTCGACTTTCTGGTGGAAAGACCTGGCTCCGGCGGCCAGCCGGCCGTCGCCTGTACTGCCACCGTGGAAACCGTGGGCACCACGGGCGTCGAGATGGAAGCCCTTACCGCCGTGCAAGTGGCGCTGCTCACCATCTACGATATGTGCAAGGCGGTGGACCGGGGCATGACCATCACCGGCGTGCGCCTGCTGGAAAAGCAGGGCGGCAAGTCGGGGCACTACCTGGCGGGCTGACTCTGCGCCGCTGGCGCTGCGGGCCCGGAGCGATTTTGGGACCACGCCTCATAAGCCTCCGGAAACGCCGCCCGAAAGCGTGCGAGATCCATCAGCATTTCGTTTTCGCGCCCCAGGACGGTCGCGCTCTCGATCAATTTTTCGATCACCCGCGGCTCCGGCGAAAAGTGCAGCATGGCGCGGGCGTTCTCGAAGGTCCAGGCGGCGTTCTCCCGGGTCAGCGGAGTGATCGTCAGCTCCGCGAACTGCGCCTGAGTGCGAAACAGCCATGAACCGCGGATTTTCGACAACGTGTCATCGCGAAACCCAGGTGCCCGCGACTCGGGCGGCAAATAGATCTGGCTGACGCGGCGATAGTCCCAGGCCGCATACAGACAGACTGCGCCGAAGGCGACCGCCAGGAAGCCGGCAGCGACTGGCCGAGCCAATGCCAACGGCGCCGCTGCAGCGGGCCGGCACGCCGGCCACAACAACCCCACGCTTAAACCCAGCGCCATCTGGAACGGCCCGTACCACAGCGGGTATTCGAGGAGGCTGTGGACACCGATCACCGCGAGTACAGCCCATGCCAGCTGGCGCATCGGGTCCGCTTCGCGCCATGGATTTGCGCGCACCACCGCCCAGACCAGCACGCCGCAAGACAGCACGGCAGCGGGAACCCCGAGCTCCACGGCCAGCTGCAAGGGCAAGTTGTGCGCATTGTCCAGAATGTCGCAGAAACGCGGGCCGTCGTAGAGCGTCGCGAAATGGGCGTAATCGAGTTCGCCCCAGCCCCAGCCCAACAACGGCTTTTGCGCGATCAGGTACAGGACGTTGGACCACAGCACCGTGCGGCTGGCGCACGCATCGACCGCAGCCACACGCTCCCAAAAGCGGTGACCGGCGACACCGGTGGTGAATTCGAGCAGCCATGGCAGCGTGAAAGCCGCTAGCAGGTACGCCAGCAATCCCAGCAGCCACAACCCGACGCGCTGCCGGCGCGGTCCGGGCCAGGCACAAATCAGCAAGCCGAGAAGGAGCATCTGCGCCAGGCCGGTGCGCGATGTGGTGGCGGCGTCGCCGACAGCCAGCCATACCATCGCCGCGGCGGCTGGCCAGCGCTGGAGGTTGTCACGAAACAGCCAGAACAGCGATGCCATTCCGATCACCGTCAGCGAAGCAAACTGATTGCGTTGGCGCAGGTTGGCAAAAGCTTCGCCCACTTCGGACCCGGTGACCCAGGGCGCGAGGTGTTCGGCGGCCCCGAAGTACTGCAGCAGGGCCATCGCGGTGCTGACGGTGGCGGCCAGCAGCCAGGCGACGGCGATGGACTGCGTAAGGGCCGGCCGTTGCGATGCTACCCCTCCAGTCCCGACCGCCATCCAGATCAGCAAGCAGGCAGCTGCAAGCGCGATGCCGTCAGGCGACAGGCCAGAGCTCAAGAGGGTCCAGCCGCTGACGCCCGCCAGTAGCAGGGTCACATTGAGATTGGGCCAGACCGGACGGAGAAGTGCGTTCGCGGCGGCCATGCACACCGCGCTCACCAGCCAGGGATTGACGGATGAAGAGGGCCCGCCCGCGAATGGGTTGATCCAGGGGAGCGCAACACTTGCCAGCAACAGCGCTGCAGGCGCCGCTGCCCCCTGTCCGACACCATTCGCAGCCCCACGCACGATTTGGCCCATACACGCCTGACTCAGGGCAGGTTCAACGTGCGCAACTGTGGGTAGCGTTCTTGCGCCAGCGCTCTCAGTTCACCTTTGATCAGCGCATAGGTTTTCTCGTCACGCTGCCAGCGAAGCACCTGCAGCTGCCGGGCGGCTTCACCCTGATTGCCATTGAGTGCCAAGGCAACTGCGTAACGGTACTGCGTCGCGACCCACGGATAGCGCAATGCAAGTTTCCTGAGCTGTTCGAGTTCTTCAGCAGGCATGTTAAGCCGCAGTTCGATCCGCGAACCGGTAAGCAGAGTTCCAAGCTGAGTCAACAGAACAACGTCGGGGACACGGTGGTCAAGCGGAGTGCGCCCAATTCGCAACGTTTCAAAACGCACGACGCGGAAATCTTCCTCTATGGACAGATACTCGACCATGGACCAGATCATCGTGCCACTGAGCAATACCAGGACGATTGCAGTTGGGCCATAGCCAACGCGCGCCAGTGGCCGGGTGCGCAGCCCACGTTCCAGGTATCCCAACAAAAACAGCACGGGCGCCAGAAAATACGCGTAGGCAAACGGAAACTCCAGCATGGAATGCACTGCGAGCGGGATCGCGACCGCCAGGCAGTACCAGGGAGTCAGCTCTTTGACCATTCTTAGCCGGCGCCATATCCAGACAGCTGTGGCCCCTGCAAGGCCCAATGCGACCGGGATACCCATCCACACTGCCCAATCAAGCAGGAGATTGTGGCTGTAGGTGAACGGATTGTTGACGGCATGTGCATGAGCGACGGCGTTGTGGGCCTTGCCGACTTCCAGGATGCCCCAGCCCCACCAGGGGCGCTGAAAAACTGCTTCGATCAGCTGCGACCA
>JBKJHN010000187.1:0-11738 GCA_046599015.1 Ramlibacter sp. | reverse complement strand
AGCCTTTACATTCACTGATCCAGGGTTCTCAGGGCAAGGTCTGGCGCGAGAGTGCATGCCTGGTCCGCGGCACATGGTGCATCATCGCCAACCAAGCTTATACCGCGCCTGCCTCCGCGGGCAGCTTAGCTCAAACGTTCGGCGGCTCTGCGACAAGAATCATCGCCGGAGCCATTGCAGTAGGCGCGAGCATTTATCGAGTACGCTTTCTAGCGAGGTGAGTTATGCACAAACACTGGGTTGTCCAAATCGGCACGTTTTCTATCGGTGCGCTTCTTGCTCTCGGCGCCCATGGACAAACGACCGAGAGGCTTGTCATCGACGGCTCGACTGGCGGGATGCCGCTGGCCGCGGCGCTGGTGAAGGCATTTCAAGAACGAAATCCGGGCGTGACGGTTGAGATGGGGAAAGGGCTCGGGACCAAGGCCCGCGTACAGGCGCTGGCGGAGGGAAAGATCGACATTGCGCTGGCCAGTCACGGTCTGAACATTGGCGAGATCACCCGCCAAGGGATGGCCGTACACGAAATCGCAAGCGTAGCCGTAGTGTTCGGTGTCAACGCGACAGTACCAGTACTCAACCTGACAGCTCAGCAGATTTGCGACGTGTACGCCGGGAAAACGTCGAACTGGAAAGTCCTCGGCGGGCCCGAGATGGAGATAGCGGCGCGCACCAGGCCTGACAGCGAGGTGGACACTGAGGTCGTGCGAGCCAATATCGCATGCTTGAAGGATCTCAAGATGCCAGAGGGAGTAAAGGTAATGCCGAAGTCCGGGGATATGGCTAAAGAACTTGCCGCTACCGCCGGCGCGATCGGAATGACGACGATGACGGTCGTGGAGCAGAGCCAGGGGAAGATCAAAGTCTTATCCCTTGACGGCGTTGCCCCAAGCGCGCAGAACGTGGAGCGCAAAGCCTACCCGCTGGTTCGCGAGTCCTTTTTTGTGATCAAAACGCCTGCTTCGCCGGCGGTCGCGCGATTCTTGGAATTCACGCAGGGCTCTATGGGCCACACTGTGATCACCGCTAACGGGGCTATAGCGGTGAAATGAAACGAAGTGCTGTCGCCGAAGGCGCTGTTCCGGCCGATGATGGGCTGCCGCCGAACCATCCGTTCAACGCCGACGGGCCGCAAGAGGCCCGCGGGTTACCGGCACGTTCGACCGCAGAGGAGTAAGATTTCTTCATCACATCCGGAGTACGGCATGCCATCCTCTCTCGCCAAGATCGAAGCCGAAGCGCTGCAATTGCCCGCCGAGGACCGGGTGCGCTTGGCGGACCACCTCCTCGCAAGTGTTTCCGGCGATCCCCAGGTCGAAGAGGCGTGGGCCGAAGAGATTGAGCGGCGCTTGGCAGAAGTTGAGGCCGGCGCCCCTCTCATACCTCTGGAGGATGCCGTTACTCGCGCTCGTCGGGCAATTCCGTGAAGATCTCCCTCAACGCCCAAGCGGAGCTTGAGCTGGTTGAGGGTGCTGCCTACTACGCACGCGAAGCGAATGCCGAAATCGCGAACGCATTCATCTCCGAATTTGCCCGCTCTTCCAAGCTGCTCGGTGAGTTCCCGAAGCTGGGTAGCACATGGCGGGGTCGCATTCGTCGCTTGCCGCTGCGTCGCTTCCCCTACAGCATCGTCTACTATTTGCGTGAATCAGAGGTCCGCATTCTCGCGGTCGCTCACCAGCGGCGCAGACCCGGCTTCTGGCGGGGGCGCTCGTGAGCCATAGTCGCCAGCGGTCGAACAGGTCGATCGACACGGACGGCCTATCGGCCGGCTTCGCCGGCCTCCTGTCCGCCGGTCATCTCCGACTACAAGGGCTTCCCCATCGAAGTCAAACACTATCTCACCGGGATTGAATCGCGCAGCGATTGATCCCGGAATATCGGACTTCCAACTCCACTGCGTTGGCGGTCGGCGGCGAATTTCAAGCAAAGGTTGCGGACAGCGAAACTACAAACGGTCATTGATGCAGCGATTCAGTGCTGCGGACCCTGATGAAAGACGCGCGCGGGGGCCTCAATCGTTAGCCGAGGTCGCCGCAGGGCGCCTCCTGGAGATGAACAGGCACACCCCGCGCAGGTCCAAACCTTTACTCATCAACGCTTGCGCATCACGCGGTGGAAATCAACATCATTGAACGGCGCGGCTCAGCCGGGCAGCTTGAAACTCTCGCCTCGGGCCAAAACGGCCCAGCACATGCGCGCGTTCTTGGCGGCGATGGCCACCACGGCCTTCCAGTAGCCCACGCGCGCGGCCAACTGCACCGCCCATCGGCTGGTGGCATCGTTCTTGTCCTTGGCCGAGGCCAGTACCGCCCGCGCGCCCAAGATCAACAACATGCGCAGGTACGGGTCTCCGGCCTTGGTGATGCGGCCCAGGCGTTGCTTGCCGCCCGAGCTGTACTGCCCGGGCACCAGGCCCAACCAGGCAGCAAGCTGGCGGCCGCACCTGAACTCTTGGCCGCGCCCGATCATTGCAACCACCGCGGTGGCGATCGTGGGCCCCACACCGGCCAGCTGCATCAGCTGCCTTGCCGGCGTGCTGGCCTTGGCGATCGATTCGATGTGACGGTCGTACTGCGCGATGCGTTCATCCAGCCGGTGCACCTCGCTCAAGAGATCGCCGATCACCGTATTAGCCCAACCTGGCAAATCCTCCAGCTGCGCCATCGCCTCGCGCCGCACGGTCGCCGCCTTCAGTGGCAGCACGATGCCAAACTCCGAAAGCAGTCCGCGGATGCGGTTGATGGTGGCCGTGCGCTGCACAACGAACCCCTGGCGGGCCCGATGCACCATCAGCTGCGACTGCTGCTCCAGGCTCTTGGGCGCAACGAAGCGCATGTTGGGGCGCGCCACCGCCTCGCAGATCGCAGCGGCGTCGGCCGCATCGTTCTTGCCGCGCTTGCCCGACAGGCGATAGGGCACGACGAACTTGGGCGCGATCAGCCGTACGGTATGGCCATGGGCTGCGAACAGGCGGGCCCAGTGATGGGCGCCCGAACACGCCTCCATGCCGATCAGGCAGGGCGGCAGCGAGGCGACCAGATCCAGCAGCTTGGCGCGCGCCACACTGGGGCGCACCAGCGCGGGCCGGCCTGTGCCGTCCACGCCGTGGACGGCAAACACGTTCTTGGCAAGATCGATTCCGACAGTGACAATAGCCATGGATTTCCCCTTTCGAGCGAGTTGATGAGATACAGCACTTCCCATCGTGGCACTTCGTTGCCGGTCGCCGCAACACTGCGGCTTGCTCGGGACGGGGAAGTCCCTTTCATTCGTTAGCCCTCACTGACCGTCAGTGTTAGCATGAGCGCCATGATTGACTGGTCAAGCTGTTCTGCCGTGGAGCGAGACCCCAGCCGGGTCAGCGGCGCCTGGGTCTTCCGTGGCACGCGCGTGCCGGTCGCTGCCCTCTTCGAAAACCTGGAGGACGGCGCGTCGATCCAAGACTTCGTGCAGTGGTTTCCGGGCGCGTCCCTGGACCAAGTCCGCGCTGTTCTTGAGCACGCTGCCCGGAGTTCCGCGGCGGTCGTGTAGTGCGCGTCCTCTTCGACCAAGGTACGCCGGCGCCGCTGCGCCACGCGCTGGTCGGGCACTCCGTCGAAACAGCATTTGAGTTGGGCTGGGGAACGTTGCAGAACGGTGCGCTTATCGCTGCAGCGGAAGCCGAAGGGTTTGAGGTTTTCCTCACTACGGACAAGAACCTCAAGTACCAACAAAATCTCACCGGACGCCGCTTGGCTATTGTCGTCTTGTCCACTACAAGCTGGCCACGAATCCGTGCGGGCGCCCCAAGGGTACTTGAAGCGGTGGAGTCGGCGCGCCCGGGCAGCTTCATCGAAGTGAGCGTGGAGTGATGGCTAACGAGTAAGGTTAGATCGTGCTTGCCACGATCTGAACCGGCTGTTGGACAAGCCCGGACCGAAGCTGAAGCTGTTGGTGTGCCCTGAAAATATCTGCGCGGGACTCACGGTGCATGGTGAGCGCGCGATCGATCATTGGAGGTCGATCATGATTGTTGGAGCTGCCGTTGCAGCGACTCTCAGGCGGCGCGGGGGCCGTTTGGGCGATCGTAGCCTTCTTTCGGCCGAGTGCGTCCACGCCACCGCCAGGTGCCGGCACGACGAGGATGATGTGCAGTGTTACGTGCTCAGGTCTTGGCCCCCGTTACAGAGCCCGGCGGCTCGTCCGATTCGGGCGGCATGCGCCGCCTGAGGATGATCATTGGCGCGCCGCAGCAGCGGCACGCGAAGGTGGGACGCGGCGTCTCAGGCACGAGCGCCGACGGCGGCCTGAACACCAGCAACTGCAGCAGCGCGATCAGCCGCTTGCTGTTGGGGTGCAGGAAGCCGTGGTTGCGTGCTCGCCGGAATCCTTTGGGCAACACGTGCTGCAGCACCAGCCACAGGAAGGCGGCACCGGCGAGCGCGCGCACCATCGTCTTGCCGCTCCTGCCGTCGCGCCAGCGGTGACCAGGAAGTAGCTGCCCGCCACCAGCCGCTGGGTCTGGCGCTCCAGCCAGCGCTGGCTCTCGAAGTGCTGGCAATGCGGGCAGCTTCTGTGGCCGCAGGAGTGCGGCACCGTGCGCTGCTCGCCGCAGCCCGAACACTGCGCCAGCATCTGCGCCGCCATGCTGGTGCGGCACTGGAGCATCGCCTGCAGGGCCTGCCGGTGACTGGGCAAGAGGGCGTGGCGGTACTGGGCCAGGCAATCTGCCCCGAAGCGCTCGATGAGGCAAGCCAGCGTGGTCACTTGACCACCCCCCAGCTGATGCGAAAGCGGGCCATCAGCGCGTCAATGCGGGCGTCAGCCTGCTCGTGGGTTTGCGTCGTCAGGTGGGTGTAGCGCGCGGTCGTGCGGATCGAGTAGTGGCCCGGGATCTTCTGCACCTGCAGCAGATCGACTCCGGCTTCGATCAGGTGAGTTGCGTAGCTATGGCGAAGGCTGTGGGGGGTGATGTTTTTTTGAGGGAGAGGTCGCCGGCGACGCGGCGCAAGGCGGCCTGGATGCTGCCGCGGTCGAGCGTGGCGGTGGCCGCAGCAGCGCCCTGCAGGCCGCCACGCCGGCTGGGGAACAGAATCCGGGGGTTGCGATGGGTCAGCCAGAAGCGCCGCAGCACCTCCAGCGTCGCTTCGGGCAGCGGCACGAAGCGGTCCTTGTTGCCCTTGGCGTCGCGCAGGTGGACCCGGCGGTGCGCCGCGTCGATGTCGGCCACGCTCGGCGCCAGGCCTTCCCCCAGGCGCAGGCCCAGGCTGTAGAGGGTGAAGAAGAAGACGCGGTAGCTCAGGATGCTGGTGGCGGCAAACAGCCGCTGTGCTTGATCGACGCTGACGATGTCGGGCAATCGCTGGGCCTTGGGCGGCTTGATCAACCGTGGCATGGTCCACGGCTTGCGCAGCACGTGGGTGGTGTAGAACTTGTAGCCGTACAGATCGAGCTTCACGGCGCTCCAGGAGTGCGAGGCGATCAGATCGCTGAAGTAGTCGGTGAGCTGCGTCTCGGTGAGGACGTCGATCTGGCGATCAAAGTACTCGCCCATGCGGCGGATGCCGCGCGCGTAGGCATCAATGGTCTTGGGCGCAGGCCCTGCAGCTTCAGGTGCTTGAGGTGGGACTGGTAGCGTCGATCGAAGGCGTCTGTGTCGGTGGCGGCCATGCTGGTTGATCCTCGCGAGTTGCTGCAAAATCACCCCCATCGGGATTGAAGGGCGTGTCATGCAGAAGGGATCGTGCCAGCGTTGGGATGGACTCCTCCGCGTAGCGGCTTCGTCCAACAGGTCGATCGACACGGACGTCCAAGGGCGTTCCGCCGCTGCGCGGCTGCACTCCCCATGGGCCGCCGGTCATCTCCGACGTTAGGCATCGGCGAGGCGGCCGGGGTAAACTGTTGTTCCCTGGAGGCGCACATGCAGTTCACTCTCGAATGCGAGCTCGAAAATGACGGACGTTGGTTGGCCGAAGTCGTCGACTTGCCCGGTGCACTGGCGTACGGCGTTTCGGCCGGAGAAGCAATGGTGAAGGCGGAGGCGCTCGCGCTCCGAGTACTGGCTGAGCAGCTCGAGCACGGCGAAGTTCGCCCGATGGATATCAGCATTTCCGTACCGGCTGGAGCATGAGTCAGTGGCCCTCGGCGAAGGCTAGGGCAGTACTTTCAGCCTTGTACAAGTTGGGCTGGCAACTCAAACGGCAAACCGGGTCACACAAGACTCTTTCACGCGCGGGCTGGCCAGACTTTGTGTTCGCCTTTCACGATGGTGAGGAGATCGGTCCTCGCATGCTGGCGCGACTGGCGAAGCACACTGGCTTGACGCCGGAAGACCTGTGAGACCGATGCATAACATGTCGATCCGCGACACGGACGCACAAGTGCATGCGTGCGTTTGCGCGCACTCGCCACTGGTGCGCCGGTCATCTTTACTACAAGGGCTTCCTACAAGGGCTTCCCCATCAAAGTCAAACACTCATTCGCCGGGATTGAATCGCGCAGCGATTGATCCCGGAACATTGGTTGGCTGTTCCACAGCGAAGCAGGCCGGCGGTGACTGGGAGCGAAAGGTTGCGGACAGCGAAACTACAAACGGTCATTGGTGCAGCCGGTTCGAGTGGCTGCGGACCCTGATGAAAGACGCGCGCGGGGGCCTCAATCGTTAGCCGAAGACCACAGGGCTTCCTGGAGATGAACAGGCACACCCCGCGCAGGTCCAACCTTTACAACTCATCAACGCTTGCACATCACGCGGTGAACTTTGGCTGACGACCCTCAGGCCGGCAGCTTGAAACTCTCTCCCCGGGCCAACACGGCCCAGCACATGCGCGCGTTCTTGGCCGCTCGCAGACGGCACACCGCCGACCGCAGGCACAAACGGCGGCGCTCAACGCCCGCGAATTCAAACCTCCGCAATCAACTCAATCTCCACACACGCACCCGTCGGTATCTGCGCCACGCCAAAAGCGCTCCGCGCATGCGCCCCCTTCTCGCCGAACACCTGGCCTAAGAGCTCACTTGCACCGTTGACCACCAGGTGATGCTCGGTGAATTCAGACGTCGAGTTCACCAGACCCAGCAGCTTGACGATCCGCTTGACCCGGTTGAGGTCGCCTACGGCCGCATGCAAGGTGCCCATCAGGTCGACGGCAATCGCGCGAGCCGCCACCTTGCCTTCCGCCGTGGTCATGTTCTTGCCGAGTTGGCCGACCCAGGCCTTGCCTTCCTTCTTCGCGATGTGGCCCGAGAGGAACACCAGATTGCCGGTCTGCACGAAGGGCACATAGGCGGCCGCGGGGGTGGCGACCGGGGGCAGGGTGATGCCGAGTTCTTTCAGCTTGTCGTAAACGTTCATCGCACGCTCCTTTGAATCAGGCGATTGTAGGAGCGGCGGTTGCGTCGCGGTGGGCCGGGTCGACTGGGCGCACCGTCACCGCGACGTGCAGCGTGTGATTGGCGCCGCCATGAATCACGCCGCGCACCGGCGAGACGTCCGAGTAATCGCGGCCCGTTGCCAACGTCACGTAGTCTTCACCGGGCGCACGATTGTTGGTCGGGTCCAGATCGGCCCACGCGCCGGGCCCTCCGTCACCCGGCACATAGACCGACACCCAGGCATGCGACGCGTCGCTGCCGACCAGGCGGGGCTTGCCCGGCGGTGGCTCGGTCAACAGGTAGCCGCTGACGTATCGCGCGGGCAATGCCAGGCTGCGCAGGCAGGCCAGCATGATGTGGGCGAAGTCCTGGCACACGCCCTTGCGCATCTGCAGCGCCTCCAGCACCGGCGTGCTGACATCGGTGGCTTCGGTTTCGTATTCGAAATCGGCGTGGATGCGCTTCATCAGTTCGCCGGTGGCTTCGAGCAAGGGCCGGCCTGGAGTGAAACTCGGCCGCGCATAGGTCAGGAACTCGGCATGCCGCGGCACGTGGGGCGAGGCGAAGGCGAATTCGGCCGCCGGATCGTAGGCCGCGGCGCGGTGGTAGCGCAGCCGCTCGCGGGCCTCCTCCCATGACATGTCACTGACAGGAACAGCGGGCGCCGAGGTCTCCACCAAGCTCTGCGCAACCACCTGGAGCTTTTCGTGCCGGGTCTGCAGGCCGAAGAACGCGCGGGTGTTGCCGTACACATCGATGGCCTCGCTTTGCTGCGCGGGCGCGGGGCTGATCTTGAGCTGATGGCTCAGCAGACGCTGCAGCGCATTGTCGGCCGGCTTCAGCCGCACCATGTGCTGCGCCGTCTTCACGACGGGCGCATAGTCGTAACGGGTTTCGTGGGTGACGTGGAGCAGCATGAGTTAAACGCCCACGCTGTAGCGCGAGTCGCCGGAATGCGTGAAGTAACGGGCGCCGAGATCGTCGGACAGCCGATGCGCGGCGTCGGTGCATTGCTGCAGCAGGTCCATGAGCATCGCGTATCGTCCATCCGCGTCGCGCTCGCACATGGCTTCCAGCGACCAAAGCGCGGGGTCTGGAACGGTCAGCGCAATGTCGGGCACCTGGCCGGGGGCGCTGCCGGCCAACTTGGCAAGCCGCCCGCGAAGCGTTTGCGCCACCCAGCCCAGCGACCGTGGGTTGTCACGATCGAGCACCAGCAGGTCGACCAGCGCCGGTATGTCATGGCGCTGCTGGTACTGAGCGTGGAAGGTGATGGTGCTGTCGAACAGCGCCACCACGGCTTCGAAGCCGCCCTCGTCGAACAGAGCGCCAGTCTCGAAAGCCCAGCCCAGCGCGGCGGACAGAAAGCCCAGGCGCTCCAGATGCCGGCCGCTGGACAGCAGGCGCCAGCCGTCGTCGCGCGTCATCCGGTCCGTCTGCGCGCCCGTCATGGCCGCGGTGTGCCCGGACAGCGTTTCCAGCACCCGCGTGGCTTCCACCGAAGAGTAGTCGCCGTCCTCGGTGAGGATCATCCAGCCGCGAAAGAAGTCGTGCTCGGCGCGCACGATCACGTTCCATTGCTCCTGCGACAGGCGCTCTCGCACCGCGGAGGCCGCGCTGCGCAGCGCGCGCAGGTTGTAGCCCACACTGGTTGCATCTTCGGTGTCGCCGAGCGCCGCGATCAGCGATCGCTCGAACACCCGGCGGCCCTGTTGTGCGGGCGGCACCGCCCGCAGCACCAAAGCGTTGTCCACAGCCATTTCGCTCAGCCAGGCCAGCAGCGGCTGCGATGACTGATCCTCGCCGTTCAGGCTCTGCAGGATCACGCGTGCCAGCCGGGTGGAGTTTTCAGTGCGTTCGGTATAGCGCCCCAGCCAGAACAGGTTCTCGGCGGCGCGGCTGGTCGCGCTGCGGCTGCGGTGGGCGATATCCGCCGCGGGCTGCTCGTGACGCAGCAGGCTCGTGGTATCGACTTCACCTTCGGTCAACACCCAGGTGTCGGCGCTGCTGCCGCCGCGCTGCATGGAGGCGATCTCCAGCTCGGCGCTGGCGATCCGCGTCAGGCCGCCTGGCACCACGCGCCACGACCGGCACCCGTCCGAGACGGCGAAGACGCGCAGCATCAGCGAGCGGGGCCGGATCCGGTCGCCGTCGAGCCCCTCCTTCCAGGTGGGCATCTGCGACAGCGGCAACCAAGCCTGCACAGTATGTTCATCGGCTTCGCGCGCGATGCGTCCGGCCCATTCATCGAGTTCGCGCCGTGACAAGGATTTTCCCTGGACCGCTTCAGCGGCCGGGCCCCCGTATGTGGGCTTGATCACGCCGCCGGCGAGTTCGGGCAGCACCGATTCCAGGGCGGCTCGTTCGCCGCACCACCACGTCGCCGCAGACGGCAGCTCGAGTTCCTCACCAAGCAGATGGCGCGAAAGCGCCGGCAGGAAACCCAGCAGGGCGGTGGACTCGAGAAAAGCCGACCCGGGTGCGTTGGCCACCAGCACGTTGCCCGCGCGAACTGCCTGCAGCAATCCCGGCACACCCAGGCGCGAATCGGATCGCAGCTCCAGCGGATCGAGAAACTCGTCGTCCAGCCGCTTGAGCATTCCGTGCACCGGCTCCAGCCCTTTGAGGGTCTTGAGGTACAGGCGCTGGTCGCGCACGGTCAGGTCGCTGCCCTCGACCAGCGGCAGGCCGAGGTAGCGCGCGAGGTACGCATGTTCGAAATAGGTTTCGTTGTAAGGGCCGGGCGTCAGCAGCACGATGCGCGGATCGCCGTCCCCCGGGCACATGCCGCGCAATGACTCGATCAGCGCGCGGTAGGCCCCGGCCAGCCGCTGCACCTTCAGTTCATGGAAAGCCTCCGGGAACAGCCGCGAGATGATCAGCCGGTTTTCCAGCACGTAGCCCAGACCCGATGGGGCCTGCGTGCGCTGGGACACCACCCACCACTTGCCACTGGGAGCGCGCGCCAGGTCGAACGCCGCAATGTGCAGGTGCGTACCGCCGGCCGGCGTCACGCCGTGCATCGGCCGCAAATAGCCGGGGTGGCCCTGGACCAGCGCCGGCGGCAGCAGGTTGCGCGCCAGCAAGGTCTGCGGGCCGTACACGTCGGTCATGATGCAGTCGAGCAGCTGGACCCGCTGCAGCACCCCGCTTTCGATCTGCTGCCAGCTTTGCGGCGAGACGATCAATGGAAACAGGTCGAGCGACCAGGGGCGCTGCGGGCCGTCGGCATCCGCGTAGACGTTGTACGTGATGCCGTTGTCGCGCACCTGCCGTTCCAGGTTGACGGTGCGGCGGTTCAGGTCGGAGAAACCGTCCTGGCCGAGCTTGTCGAAGAAACGGGCCCAGTGGTCCGCTGGCGGGGGCAGGGCCGAAGCTGCTGGAATGATGTCATTGCCGGGCAACCCGGTCTTCCCGCGCAATTCGTCGAAGTGGCCGCTGGCAGCGGGCGCCGCCAACGCGCCGGCCAATGCCGCAGGCGTTTCCTGGGGGTCCCGCCCGAAGGGGGAGCCAGCGTTGTCGTTTGGGATGTCCACCTCGGCGTATTGTCACACTCGTTACGCGCCCGGCCGCCAGACAGTGCAGTGTTTGCGCGGGCGATGTTGCATACGGGCGACGAGGCACGGCTCCTCCTCGACAGCACACGCTGACGCACAATGGGGCATGGACCCGAAAGAGAACGTGCTGCCCCCCACTCGCCTGGCGATCGAACCGTTGCTGCTGGCGGCCGCGCGCGTCAACACTTATGACGGGCAGCGTTTGCTGACCAACGCCAGCGGCTTCTACTTCGAGCGCGGGGAGCGGCTATTTCTGGTGACCAGCCGCCACGTCATGGTGGACGAGCCCAGCAAGCACTTTCCCGATCGCATCGAGATCGAGATGCACAACGATGCGGGCAACATGGCAAAGTCCACGGGGTTTTCGATGCCGCTTTACCAGGCTCGCAAAAGCGTGTGGCGCCAGGGCAGCGACACCGGCGGTGAAATCGACGTCGCCGTTCTGGAGATCGAGCGGAATGCCCTGCCCAGAACCGCTGTGTACCGGGCCTTCACGCCGGAGCATTTGCAGGACTCCAGGGAGCCGGTGGAACTCGCCGCTTCGCTGTTGGTCGTCGGCTTTCCGCTCGGGTTTCACGACGCGCTGCATCACTTGCCAGTGGTGCGGCATGCGGTCAATGCGTCCTCGTTCGGCCTGCGCTTTCAGGGCAAGGGCTACTTTCTGACCGACGCGCGCACGCATCGCGGCACCAGCGGCGCGCCGGTGGTGATGCGTGCCCGATCCCAGGATGCAAACCTGGGCGAGCTGCCGTGGATGCTGCTGGGCATTCACTCATCGCGCATGGACGTTGGGACGCGCGACCTGATGCTGGACGAAGCGCTGGG
>JBKJHN010000142.1:0-3962 GCA_046599015.1 Ramlibacter sp. | reverse complement strand
CCAGCTCGTGGGCAATGCGATCGGGCGGCAAGACCAGGTCGATGCAGCCCGAGTGCAGCGCACTCTGCGGCATGCCACCTTGCTTGGCCGAGGCTTCGTCCTGCGCGAAGGTGAACCCGCCGCAGGCCTTGATTTGTTCGACACCCAGCGTGCCGTCGCTGCCGGTGCCCGACAACACCACGCCGATGGCGCCGCCTTGCCGGTGCTCGGCGAGCGACTTGAAGAAGTGATCGACCGGCAGGTGCGGCCCACGCCCTTCACCGCGCGGCTCGATGTGCAGCAGGCCCTCGGCGGCCAGGGTCAGCGTCGTGTTGGGAGTGATCACGTAGACATGATCGCGCTGCACGACGATCCCCTGCGCTGCTTCGAGCACCGGCATGCGCGTAGTCTTGCCGAGCAGATCGACGAGCCGGCTCTCGTACGCGGGACCGAGATGCTGAATCAACACGAAGGCCATGCCGGTGTGCTCGGGCAGGGCCGTGAGGAGTTGGGTGAAGGCTTCCAGACCGCCGGCCGACGCGCCCACCCCGACGATCGGAAAGCCGCCGGTTTCAGCGGGATCAGGGATCATCAGCGACACGCCAGGCGCGGCGGGCGCCGGGGAGCGGTCGATTGGCGGGGGGGGGGGCTCCCAAGGCAGTTCCTTGCGCCCAAGGGGCGCGGAACAAGTGTACAACGGGCGCTACCAGCCGCTCCGACAATTCGGGTTGCCTCTCATTCGACAGTCACACTCTTGGCGAGGTTTCTCGGCTTATCCACATCCGTCCCTCGGGCCGTGTGACACTGCCATATTCTCGAACACGAGGAGCACGACATGATGCGCCTGCTGGTGCTGAGATGACGGGGGCTGCCGGACCGGCCCGCAAGTCCTCAGTGCAGTGGAGCGACCGGCAGCGCGAAGCCGAAGGTGCTCCCGCCGCCGGGTGAGCTCTGCACCCAGATCCGCCCGCCGTGATGCTCGACGATCAGGCGGCTGTTATACAAGCCCAGCCCGAGGCCGTGCACGTTGGTGTTGCCGGCGGCGCGATAAAAAGGCTGAAAGAGCTTCGGTAATTCGTCGGCTGCAATGCCGATGCCGGTGTCGGCGACTGTCACCAGGGCCTCGATCTGGTTGGTTTCGACCTGCACACTCACCAACGCGTCCGACGGGGAATAGCGAATTGCGTTCCCAATCAGATTCTCGAGGACCCGCTCGATTCGCCCTGCGTCGGACAGCACCGGCGCCGGCCCCGCGGCTTTGAGCCGCACCGGGCGCGAGGCGGTGTCGCCAAGCTGGCCGGCCACCGTCTGCGCCAGCAGCGCCAGATCGAAGGGCGTCTTGTGCAGCTTGAACTGCCCGGATTCGAGCCGCGTAGTCTCCAATAAGTCCTCGATCATTTCCGACATCCGCCGGGTGTTGCGCAGGATCGTATCGACCGGGCGCGCGCCCTCCTTGACGCCGGCCCGTTCGAGCAGCAGTTGCAGCATCGAAGCCGCAACGCTGATGTTGGAGAGCGGTGTCCGAAGGTCATGCGAGATCAGGCCGACGTACTGGTCGCGGAACTGCTCATGCAGTTTGCGATCGGTGATGTCGATGGCCACCTCCATGCGCACCAGGCGGCCGTCCGACCACGGAATGGCCTTGTCGATGCAGAGGTACCAGCGCTTGTTGACCGTGTTCTGGAACTCCCATGACACCGGGTGAGTCTGGCTGCCCTTCACCAGTTGGGCATTGGTGCAGAATTCGCAAGGTTCGTTCTGCCCGGCTTGCAGCACCTTGTAGCAAGGCTGCCCGATCTTCTGCTCGCCCCAGAGCCGCTCTGCGTGCGAATTCAGGAAGAGCAGTTCGTAGGTGTCCATGTCGGCGACATAGAGCACCATTTCAGCTGCATCGAAGATGGAAGAGAGTGCGGCAAACTGCTTCAGACCGGCCTGCTCCGTACCGCCCGATTGTTTCAGAGCTGCGCAGGAAGAAAGAAGGGTTGATGCGGATCGCCGGTCCATGGGGATTCCTTCGAAAATACGGCGATACCTCCGGATGAAGGTGTGGCTGCAGGCGATACGAGTTTGCCTCCTTTGCCCACCCCTTTCCCCACGCGTTGCGCATTTGTTGATCGACATCAAGATACAGCTCTTCAATAGCCGCCCCAGGATGCAAAAGCGGCATGTGTGCCCGCCAAACCGCGGTGCCAAGCCGGACTCAGGGCAGGTCAGTCACCTGGTGCCTTGCGGTACCACGCAAAAGCCCATGACCGGACAATCATTTTTAGCTTCCCGTCCTTCGAATAGGGTTCCAGCAGCCTCGACATTTCTTTTTCGAAGTTTTCAAAGTCATCAAGAAGGTTTTTCAATGTCCCTCTGTACGCCCGAGCCAACGTCAGCCGTGACAGATACCGGGCATCGACAAGAACCCTGAACGAATCGACAAACTTGCGACTGGGTGCGAATCCAATTTCAGGCAGATTGGATTGGCCTGTGATGTCAGGCTTTTCGCCCTCACCTTCGCCTTCTTCAAACCGCTTCCTGAGGCTGGCGTACGCATCTCCCCAACCGCCCTCTGCAAGCCATTCTGACGAGCACGTGACAAGCGATCCGTTGGCTCTGAGGTTGTTGGCAACAAGCGTGTCAACGGAGCTTGAGGGGAAATGATGAATGCAACGCCCGAAAAAGATGTGGTCAACGCCACCGGGCACTGCAAATTTTTCCTGGTTCAGGTCTGAGGTGTAGTAACTCGCGTTTGCGAACTTTGACGCATGCTGGATCATCTCCGCGGACCCATCGACTGCGTGAACCCGCTTGGCGTAATTCACGAGATGCTCCGTCACGTGCCCAGTGCCGCAGCCCGCATCCATAACCTCTGAACTGCTGCCAATTTGCAAGTGGCCGCAAAGATCGGCGAACAATTTCGCGCTGTAAGGCACGCGAAATTTATAATACGGCGCTTGTTGGGAATGACTTTGGATGGAGAGTGGATTCCATACCACTGGACGTTTTGGTGGATGCGTTTCCTTATCCATGGTTTCAACCTCCACAACGAATCCATTGGGTCAAATTATGACGGTGTAGTCACCGCTGATCTTGGCGCAGGTTTGACTCTGCGGCCCAAGATCCTAGCAGGGGCACTCCACCGTGACTGGCCTCGCCTGGTGTGCAGAACAAGCGTCACGAGCCGCCAATCGCCTTTACGGGCGCCAGCGCTTACACTCTCAGCTTGGTCAACTTGGAGCCGCTGAACATGCCGACCCGCCGAACCTTCTCTGCCGCCCTTCTGGTGATCCTGGGTCAAGTCCCGACATTGGCCCGGGCAGACGAATACAGCGACACGGTGAAAGTCTTTCGGGCGGCAGAAGAGAGCGGGAAGTTCTTCGCCGGCGCGCACGGGTACGCCGTCTTTCCGAGGATCGGCAAGGGCGGCATCGGCATCGGAGGCGCCTACGGGAAAGGACGCGTGTACCAGAAGGGCAAGTACATCGGCGATACGTCCATGACCCAGCTGTCTGTCGGTTTTCAGCTGGGTGGGCAGGGTTTCAGCCAGATCATCTTCTTCGAGAACGAGGCGGCGCTCAAGCGATTCACCGCAGGCGAATTCGAATTCGGTGCCGAGGCCTCGGCGGTGGCGATAACGGCCGGCGCCAGCGCCAAGGCAGGCACCACCGGGGCCGCCGCCGGCGCCAGCGTCGACAAGAGCAAGGCGAAGGTCGTCGGCGCCTACAACAACGGCATGGCCGTCTTCACGGTAGTCCGAGGTGGCCTGATGTACGAAGCGGCGGTCGCGGGGCAGAAGTTCAACTTCAAGAGGCGTTCATGACATCCCGCGCGAAGTCGCTCACTCCACCGTGACCGACTTCGCCAGGTTTCTCGGCTTATCCACATCCGTGCCTCTGGCACAGGCGGTGTGATACGCGAGCAGTTGCAATGGCACTACATGCAGCAGCGGGCTGAGCGCGCCGTAATTTTCCGGCATCCGGATCACATGGATGCCC
>JBKJHN010000096.1:0-9330 GCA_046599015.1 Ramlibacter sp. | reverse complement strand
CCGAAACGTTTCTTGAAAAACGGCGTGCAAGGGACAGACTTGCATACTCAACTGGGGAACGATGATGAACGTTTCGTCCGCTGTCGGTTCGGGACGTCGCGCGCACGCACGACCGGTTATCAAAGCTTGGCGCCTTGTGGCCTGGGCCTCAGTAGTGGTTTCGGTGCTGGCCATGGTCGTGGTTATCGCCATCTTCAGCACAACGAATGCTGATGCGGTTGCCGCGGGCGTGGCCGTCCCCAAGCTGAGTCATGACGTCGCGTTCGAGCTGCAAAAGAAGTCTGAGACGATCGAGCTTCCCGCCCAGTAAGCGGGGGGCGCCTCCTCTATCAGCTCAAGCGCAGGGCTGATCAGGCCGCACGCTGCTTGGTCGGTCGACCAACAGACCGCCGGCCAGCAATTGCCAGAACACCTCGCTGATGGCCTCTTCTGAATGCCTTTCGGCCCGGTACCAGGCATGCACCCAAATAAGCATTCCAAGGATCGCGTTCACGATCAGCTCGGAGTTTCCGGCCCGAAACAAGCCTTTCGACTGTCCATCTTCTATCGCGCGCGCCATCATCTTCGTGAACACCACCTCCTTTTCCTTGACGGAACGGGAGGCGGCTTCGCCCAGCGAGTCTTTCTCCTGGAAATACACCCGGACGATCGGCTGCTCCTCCAGCATCGTTCGCACGTGCACTTCAATCAGCTTTCGAAGCAGCGCATCCGGGGCGAGGGCCTGCTCGAACAGGGCTGCCGCACGATCGATCAGGACTGCGACGCCCCGATCGTAGATTGCCGCGAGCAGTTCTTCCTTCGAGCGAAAGTAATAGTAGATCGCAGGCCTGGTGACACCCATAGCCGCCGCGACATGATCCAGGCTGGTGGCGCGAAAACCCTGCTGGAAAACATGGGTGGCAATTTCCAGTATCTGCTCGCGCCGGTTGATGGGCGGTGCCTTTTCCCTGGCCAAGGTCACCCTTCAGTGGGTAGCGGCTGCCGGGCTGCCACCAGGCAAACAGGAGCCGCGTCAAGGCCGATACCCGACAAGTCCCGCAAGCGTGCTTCGGAGATGAGGATAAACGAGGCTGTCAGCACGGCGACCCGTTGACCACCGCTGCTGACGTCCACCGAAACATCGACAGCCCTCTTATCCTGGGCGGTGGACGTCACGAGTCCCGACATCTCGGACCCAATGTAAGCAGGCCGCTCATACTTCACATCGAGATGAGTCACCACCAGCCCGCCATCGCCCCTGCCACCGGCGGCGGCTGCCGCGAGTTCCTCTCCAAAGGTGGCCACCAGCCCGCCATTCACGATATTGCCGAGGCCGCCGTGACTGCCGTTCGGAGTGCACGCCGCACCCAGTCGACCTTCGCGATCCCGAAAAAAACGCATGCCCAGGCCAGCCGGGTTCGTGTGGTCGCATCCGAAGCAGCCGTTCATGCCGGGACCTCACAGGCACACACCGGCCGACCCTCGGCCGCCAGTTGCTCATTCTGCCAGGGCACATCGATGTAGGGATGAAATCGCTCAGGCGCATCGAGCACCCACAACTGCTCCTGGCTGATCCAGTGCTGACGATCGAGCTCAATGCTGCGCAGCCACGGGACTCGGCACCCCTTCAGATCGCCCTTCAGATACAAATCGACGGCCTCGGCAAACGCTTCCTGTGATCCGGGTTTTGGCGCGAGTGAAGCATCGACTTCGCGAGACGGCGGCAGCTTGCCGCCCAGCAGGAAGCCTTCGATCTCGGCACGGCATTCGGGTTTGCGCAAGGAGGCATCGTACAAGCGGCGGTACACCAGGTCGCCAGCCTCGTTGAACATGAGTACGTTGGGGCCGGCCTTGAAT
Source organism: Ramlibacter sp. (assembly GCA_046599015.1). Taxonomy (GTDB): domain Bacteria; phylum Pseudomonadota; class Gammaproteobacteria; order Burkholderiales; family Burkholderiaceae_C; genus Ramlibacter. The sequence goes on along the minus strand of JBKJHN010000096.1, from coordinate 7,494 downwards.
CCATAGGCACCGCCGATCACGTTCTTGCGATCCATAAGCACAGGGAACTTCACTTTGGCGTCACGCAAGTAGCCACGCAACCAGCGCTCCCCTTCCACCTCGGCCGCGACAGCGACGACCGCACTGTCGGCGCCCAGCCGTGTGGAGAGTTGCTGCCACAAGCCCAATTGCCCCCGGCCGAGAGCCCACGTCGAGAAGCAGAAGACGGCCGTCCGCTTGCCCTTGAACGCCGACAGCGAGGAGGGCGTTCCCTCGAACCTCTCTAAAACCAAGCCGTTAGCCGGCTGTCCAATCATCGATTCTGTCATATCTGCACCTCTTTGGGTTCCGCGTCGTAAGCGCCGCGGAGTCTGACCTGGTCATGAAGAATCCCCTTCTGAATGCGCTGCGTTTCAGTCTTGGGAAACTCGGCCACCGCACAAAAATAGCGCGGAACCATGAAATCGCCCATGTGCTCGCGGCACCAGGCCTCCAGCGCGGCTGGGCTCGACTGGCATGAGTCTCGAACCACGTAATACAGCGCAATATCTTGCTCACCCAACTCGGCGGCCACGCCGACGACGGCTGCTTCGACGATGTCGGGATGATTCAACAAGATCTGCTCAACTTCGTAAGCCGATATATTCTCTCCCCGGCGCCGCAGGCAATCTGCCAAGCGCCCACTGAAGTAGAAATTGCCGTGCGTATCGGTGGTAACGAGATCGCGTGTGCTGTACCAGCCGTCCACCCATGCCCCAGCAGTTGCACTTTCATCTCCATGGTAACCGCTCATCATGGTAGCCGGATCGAGTGGCCGCACTTGCAGCTCGCCAGCCGGCTCAACGCCTTCCACAGGCACGATACGAAACTCGGCCCGAGCACAGGACCTGCCGATGGCGCCTGGGACATGGTTGTGATTCGCCAGCCAGATCGACGCGGTCTCGGTCTGGCCCCAGGTTTCCAGCAGCCTGACGCCAAACCGCTCCTCGAATCGGGTGAACACATCCACCGGCGCAGCGGCACCCATGGCAAAGCGGACTTGGTGCGCGGGAACTTGCCGCTCGTCCTTGAGCAGCAGCGAGAGGATCGTGCCGACGTAAGGAAAGAAAACCGCGCGGGTCTCGGTCAAGCGGCGCCAGAACGACGAAACCGAAAACCGGGGGTCTATGTGTACCGTGGCTCCCTGCAGCAGGCTGGCCATCGTCACTCCCATGCAGGTGACGTGGAACAAGGGCAAGCAGCTATAGCTGTGCTCCCCGGCAGCAAGCGGAACGAGCTCTCGTGCGTAGCATGTTGCATGGAGCGCCTGGGTCTCGGACAGCCACCGGACGCCCTTGGGCCGGCCAGTGGTCCCTGACGTATAGATCATGCAGCCCCCGCCGTCGGCACTTCCGTCCGCTTCGCGGCCGCGAGCTTCTGCCAGCCATGACTGGCTGTCGGCCACGTGAAAGGCGGGCACGCCTCCTTCACCGATCGCCTCCCTGTAGCATGCATCGGCGACGACCACGCGTGGCGCGGCGTCGCCGATGATGTAGCGCAAGGTGCTGCCACGTAGCCGTGTATTGATCGGAACGTATTCGGCTCCTGCGATCGCCGCACCGAACCACACCAGGAGCGACGCCAGGCTATTGTCGATCATGCTTGCGACCCGGTCCCCGGGTCGAACGCCATGCGCCTGCAGGGCTCCCGCAGCCCGGCGGGCGAGCGAGACCAGCTCAGGGGTTGGCGTTCTGACGTTGTCGAAAACTACCCCTCCCCCCGCCGGCAGCGCCTCCATGAGCAACGTCGAAAACTTCAACTTACCGCCTCCTATCGACCCTGGATCGCCCGGCCGAGATTCACTGCGCGCGCGGCGATCGCAATGGCAATCACGGTGATCACCAGCAGAACGCTCGATGCGGCTGCCACCACAGGGCTCACCGAGTGGCGAATCTGCGGCCAGATCATCTTTGGCAGGGTTTCCGTATTCGGGGTGCCCAGGAACAAGGCCATGATGAACTCGTTGAGCGAGATGATGTAACCGATCACGGCGGCCGCCATCACGCTGGGCACAATCAGCGGCCATACGATCAGGCGGAAGGTGGCCCACGGATTCGCACCGAGCGAAGCGGCTGCCTCCTCCAGCTCGATGCTCACTCGGCGCAGTCCGGAGACGAGCACCATGTACACCAGCGGCGTCGCCCAGAGCGCATGTGCAATGGCAATCGACAGATGCGTTCCCCAAAGACCGATCTGGTAGGAAAAAGACAGGCTCTGCATGCCAATGATGACCGCGGGTACAAAAATGGGCAGCATCAGCACGGTACCGACCAGGACATCTCCGCGCAGGCGATGACGGGTTACCGCCAGGGCCAGCGACAAACCGCAGACCAGCGAAATGACGGTGCTGATGACGCCGACATACAAGCTGTTGCGCAGCCCGGCGACCCAGCGGTCGTCATTGAAGAACTCGACGTACCACTGGGCGGTCAGGCCGGTGGAAAAGGTCGGCAATCCGATGCTGCGTCCCGGATAGAACGAGACCAGAAAGGCCAGCACCAGCGGCACCAGCAGGTACGCCACGACCGTGAGCCCGAACAGATGCCAGCCGAAGCGCAACACCCAAGTCGCAGCGCGCCTGGTGAATTGGGCGAATTTCAAGTCGCAGCCCCCCAGCGCCGCTCGGCCTTGCGCTGAACCAGCAAGCCGCCGGCCACCATCAGCGTGATGACGCCGACATAGACGGTAGCCAGTGCGGCGCCCAGAGGCCATTTGACGTGTTCAAGGGTCTCCGTGTAGACCTCGATCGCGATGGTGTAGTAGTCCGGCGAGCCCAGGATGGTTGGCGCCACGAAGGCGCCAAAACCCCAGATGAGCGTCACCAATGTGCTCGTTACCAACGCCGGCACCATCAGCTTGATGACCGCTTCGTAAAAAGCCCGCAGGGGGCTTGCTCCCAGCGACTGCGCCGCCTCTTCCAGGGAAGGATCCATCGACTCCATCGCTGCGACCAACATCAGCACCGGATAAGGCAGAACAACCAGGACCTCGCCAAACACCAAGGCCGCCAGATTGGCGAACAAGGGCAGCGGCTTGTCGATGATGCCGGAGCCCATGAGCAGCTGGTTGATGTAGCCGGTGTCCCCAAGGAGCAGTACCACGCCATACATCAGGACGAGCAGGTTGGTCAGCTTAGGTAGGATGACCGCCATCAGCAGCATGCGCTTGTAGACGCCGCGCGACCGGTAGATATACATGGCAAAGGGCAGCGCGATGGCCATCGTCACCACTGTGATGATCAGCCCGACCTTCAGCGTGACCCATCCCAGCCCCAGGAAGTAGGGGTCGGTCAAGATCTCCCGGTAATGAGCCAGCGTGAAAGTGCCGGTCTCGTAAAACCGCGACTGTCCCTTGCCTCCCGCCTCGTACGTCGATAGCCTGACCATCCACCCGAGCGGGGCGACGAAGAAAACCAGGAACAGCAGGGCGCTCGGCGCCGCCAGCCACATGGCCGGGCTCCGGCCCAAGGCAATGACCAACCTGCCAACTCGGGCAAGCCACGGCAGCGAAGTCACTGGCGCTGAGGTGGCTTCCATCAATGCTCCGGAAATGCGTTAAGCGGGACCTGCTCCCATGCCACGGTCACCGGCTGGCCCACGGCGAATCGGGGCGTGGTTCCGTCCATGGTCTCGCGACTGAGCACTTCGGAGCCGTCTGCCATCTGCACCATGTAGCGAACCGAGTCGCCGGAAAAGCCTGAGTACTTGACGATCCCCTGGCGCGCGCCGCCATTCGCCGCCTCGAGCCGGATCTTTTCGGGCCGGATGCAGGCAACCAGCTTCAGCCCGGCATCCAGCCGCCCTTTGACGCTCTGGACCGGCCCGCCGATCTGCAGGCGCACATCGCTCGAGTTCGCCGCCGGGTCCGAACCCATCACGGTTGCGCGCAGAAAGTTCATGTCGCCGATGAAGGACGCGACGAAGCGGCTCGCCGGCTGGTAGTAGACCTCCTCGGGAGTACCCACCTGTTCCAGGCGGCCGTCGTGCATCACCGCGATTCGGTCCCCGAGCGTGAGCGCCTCTTCCTGGTCGTGGGTGACGAACAACATCGTCGTGCCCGCCTCCTTCTGGATGCGCTTCAACTCGATCCGCATTTCGTCGCGAAGCCGCCGGTCCAGGTTGGCCAAGGGCTCATCCAGCAGCAGCAGGGCCGGACGATAAGCCAGCGCGCGGGCGAGTGCGACGCGCTGCTGTTGCCCACCGGAGAGTTCGTGCGGATAGCGCTTTTCCAGACCGTTGAGGCGAACCAGGGCCAAGGTTTCCTGCACCCGATTCGGAATGTCCTTATCCGGCATCCCCCGCATCTTCAGCCCGAAGGCCGTGTTCTCGGCAACTGTCAGATGAGGGAACAAAGCGTACCGCTGGAACACCATCCCGATATCGCGGCGGTACGGCGGGACATCGGCGATCGACTGGCCCGCCAACTCTATATCGCCGCTGGTGGGTCGGCCAAAGCCGGCAATCATGCGCAGCGTAGTGGTCTTGCCGGAGCCGGAGGGTCCCAAGAGGAATACGAACTCCCCCGGCTCGACGTTGAAGCTCACGTTCGAGACGGCGTCCACTGACGCACCGAACCGCTTGCTGACGTTACGCAACTTCAACATGGCTTGGCCGCTTCACGTCCGACACCCGACCGGTCGCAAGCGGCCGTTGCTGACGTGCCGCGCGCGGTCATTTGCGAATGATTTCGCGCTCCCAGGCAGTCTTGATCTTGTCAAGATGCTTGAAGTAGGCGTCGTACGGGTAGTACTGAAGCTGATCGAATTCGGCGATCGTGTCGGGATATGCAGTAGCCCAGATTTTGTCCTTCTGCCCCTGCGCTTGGGCAATCGCCGGAATGTTCGAAGGCAATTCACCTGTTTCCGCGGAGGCGCGCTGGAAGTCTTCGCTGCAGAAATGATTGAGGGCGGCATCCACCAAAGCGGGATTCTTTACGTTTTTCGGTGACACGAGAAACAGCTGGACATAGGCAACGTCTCCGGCAGGTATCCGCCCGGCGATCGGTTTGCCGTCGCGCATCGGGGCGAGAAGTCCGTTGCCGTGGACATTGCCCGCAACCACGTTCTTGCGCGCCAGCGCATTCACGGCGTCGGCCGTGCTGGGCCACCAGTACTTGACCGCGTCCTTGTTTTCTTTCGCGAAACGCAACACGCCGTCGATGTCATTCATCATCATTTCGCCGGCCTTGCCGACGGCGCGATCCTTGGCGGCCTTCATTGCCGCAAATGTGTAGAGCGACATGTAGTACAGCGAGTACAGCATGGAGTTGCCTCTGGCGGGTGCCTCAAGAAGCTGCAGCCAGGACTCCAGACCGTTCGGCAACGCCTCCGTATTCCAGGCAAGCGTCATCGCCGAGCTGATGAACGGCACGCCATATTGCTCGTCGTAAACGCGTCCTCCGAGAACCCGTTTATGGAATTTCTGCAGGTTGGGCAGGTTCTTGAGTTCAACTTTTCTGAACAGCCCCTCGTCCATGGCAGGGTAGCCTTGGATCGGATCGGTCATCAAGATGTCGAAAGGCGCTTGATTGGTGGGTGCTGTTTTCAGCTTGGCGATTCCTTCGGTCCACGCAGCATCGATCACCACCTTGGCGCCGGTGGCGGCTTCGAACTGCGGCACAAAATGCTTTCTCCACGTGTTCTCGTTGATGCCGGAATAAACAAGCGCAGTCAGCGTCTGACCTGCAAACTCGCGCCCCGCCGGCCGGGCTTGTGCCGATGCCAACCCCGGCACCGCAAGCCCACCTGCCAGGCCCATGCCTTGTTGAAGAAAGATCCGCCGACTTGCGTCCTGTTTATCGTTCACCTGATGTCTCCTTCGTGGTAATGGCCGTGAGTAATGATCCTGAATTGAGCAACCCCGTGTTAACGATCGAACATGCGCTTGGAGATGATCTCGCGCATCACTTCGGAGGCTCCTCCCGCGATCGAGTACAGGCGCACGTCGCGGTAGTAGCGTGCCATAGGGCATTCTTCCATGTAGCCATAGCCTCCATGGAACTGCATCGCCTGGTACGCGACACGGTTAGCCACTTCGGCGGCGAGCAGCTTGCACATGGACACTTCGCGGGTGGCGTCTTCGCCTTTGTTGATGCTCCAGGCGGCGGCGTAGCAGAGTTGACGCACAGCTTCCAGCTCGGCGGTCAGCTGCGCGAGCGTGTGCTTGATTGCCTGCTGCTCGATCAGTGGTGCCCCAAATGCGATACGTCCGCCGAGATGCGCGACGGTGTCCTCGATCGCCTGCAGCGCCGACGCATAGGCGTAAACCGATGAAACCAGGCGCTCCTCCTGAAAGCCGGTCATGATGTAGCGGAAGCCCCGGCCTTCCTCGCCCAGCAGGTTGCGCGCGGGGACGCGCACATCGTCGAGCGCGATGCCCACGGTGTTGGAAGCTCGCAGCCCGAGCTTGTTCAAGGGCTTGGAAGGTTTGAACCCGGGCTGATGCGTATCGACCAGGAACAACGAGATCGACGCATGCGCCGGACCGTTATCGGTCTTTGCCGCAACGATCCCGAAATCGGCGACCCCTGCGTTGGTGATGTACATCTTGGAGCCGTTCAACAGCCAGTCGCCGCCGGCGGTGCGCCGCGCCGTCGTACGAATGGCCGATACGTCGGAGCCGGCATCGGGCTCCGTGACTGCCAGGCAGCCAATTCGCGCGCCGCTCAGAGCTGGACGCAGAAACTCTTCCCGTTGCTCCGGCGTTCCGAGATGGTCGATGATCGGCGTTGAAATGTGCGCCTGGACGAGGTACGAGGTCACAAAGCCCCCGCTTCGGCAACGGCTGATCTCCTCGACAACTGGGATCGCGGACAGGAGATCCCCACCTGCGCCGCCGATGGCAGCTGCATACCGCGCGCCAATGAAGCCCATGGCGCCGACTGCTTCGAACGCCGACCGCGGTATGCCCTGTTCGTCCCAGCGTTGAGCGTTAGGCAGGAGCTCCGATTCGACGAATTTGCGGGCAGCAGCCCGGATCGCGTCGTGGTCGGGTGAGTTGAAGAAGGCTTTCAATCGAAGACCCTTTACTTACTCGTCAGTAAAATATTAGTGTAGTGGGGTTTTGGGGAGCAGTCAACGCGCTCTCATGCATACCTCTCATGCCATAAGAGGGAGGGACATCGCGCGGCAGGGTGCGCGCAATGCAGCTGGTCAGGCAATCCGCAAGCAGCAGCCCGCGTCACCCCTTCAACGCCGACACCTCCGCATTGATGCGCCGCAGGTAGACGGACAACTGGCGGGTAATCTGCTGCAAGAGGCTGATCTTCAGGGCGGGATTGCGGGTGTCCATCGACGCAAAGATGTCGTGCTCCAGCACCTTGCAGACGACGGGCTCCAGGGCGATCACATCCGCGGAGCGGGGCGAACCGTCGATGAAGGCCATTTCGCCAAACGTCATGCCGGCCGTGAACACATCGATACGCTTGCCCGGCTTGCTTGCCGTGCCGGGCAGCCGCACCTCGACACTTCCGGCCTGC
>JBKJHN010000094.1:0-16388 GCA_046599015.1 Ramlibacter sp. | reverse complement strand
TTGTCAGGCGGCCAGCAGCAGCGGGTGATGATCGCCATCGCGATCGCCTGCGAACCCAAGCTGTTGATTGCGGACGAGCCCACCACCGCGCTGGACGTCACGGTCCAGCGGCAGATCGTGGATCTGCTCGCCCGGCTGCAGCAGCGCAAGAAGATGAGCATCCTGTTCATCAGCCATGACCTGGCGCTCGTCGGCGAAATCGCCAGCCGCGTAGTTGTGATGCGAGAGGGCGAAGTGCGCGAAGCGGGCACCGTGGCCCAGGTGTTCACGGCCCCGCGGGACGCCTACACCCAGGCCTTGCTGGCATGCCGCCCGCGCCTGGATGCGCGTCCCCGCCGCCTCCCGGTGATCGAGGACTTCATGAACAACCGACCCGTGAGCGATGTCCAGCGCACGTCGCGGCCGCAGGACGGGCCGGCGCTGATCGAGGTGAAGGGCTTGCGCAAGACCTACCAGCTCAAGGAAGGCCTGATGCGCCGCAAAGCCTTCCACGCCGTGAAGCTGGCGGACTTCTCCATGCATAAGGGCCGCACGCTCGGCCTGGTGGGTGAGTCGGGTTCTGGCAAGACCACCATCGGCATGATGCTCACTCGGCTGACGGACGCCAGCGAAGGCCGGATCATGTTCGAGGGCGCCGACCTGGCCGCACTGGGGCCGGCAGCGTTGCGCCCTTACCGCCGTCGCATCCAGATCATTTTCCAGAACCCCTATGCCAGCCTGAACCCGCGCTTCACGGTGGGCCAGATCCTGATGGAGCCCATGCGCATTCACGGCATCGGCGCCACTGACGATGACCGGGCACGCCTGGCATTGAGCTGGCTGGACCGCGTCGGCCTGCCGGCGACAGCCTTCGGCCAATACCCGCACGAGTTCTCCGGCGGCCAGCGCCAGCGCATCGCGATCGCGCGCTGCCTGACGATGCAGCCGGAAGTGATCATCTGTGACGAGAGCGTCAGCGCGCTCGACGTGAGCGTGCAGGCCACGGTGCTGAACCTGCTGCTGGACTTGCAGGACGAATTCGGTCTCACCTACCTGTTCATCAGCCATGACCTGGCGGTCGTGAAATACATGGCCGACGACATTCTGGTGATGAACCAGGGGGAGATCGTCGAGCGTGGCACCTTCGAGCAGATCTATTCCGAAGCACGCCACCCGTACACACGCCAGCTGCTGGCTGCCATCCCCCGTGGCTACTACAATGACTTACAACCAAGAGGTGACCCAACATGAGCGCACGCGTGGTTTGCATTTCCCGGGCGATCTGGGTCGGCGCCGAAGACATGGCGGCCGACATCGCAGAGAAGCTGGGGTTCCGCTACGTCGATGAAGAGATCATCGCGCGCGCGGCCGAGCGCAAGAATCTCGATCCCGCCGTCGTGGCCAATGCCGAACGGGAGAAATCCTTCTTCAGCCAGCTGATCGAGGACATCGGGGGCGGGCGAGTGTCCGACGTACTCGGCTTCCTGCCCAGCCACTTGGCCGTGCCGTACGGCAACGACGACATCGGAGCGCTGATTCGCGACGCCATCCGCGACACCGCCAATGCAGGATACGTGGTGATAGTGGCGCACGGCGCTTCGTATGCGCTGGGCAGGCGCGAAGACGTGCTGCGTGTCCTGGTCACCGGCTCGCCCTTTGTGCGCGCCTGCCGGTGGCTTGCCACCAGCGGCGGAAAAAGTCCCGATGAGGCAGCCGAGACCATCCGCGAAAGCGACGAGGCGCGGGCCAGGTACCTCAAACGCTTTTATGACGTTGAGAATGAAATGCCGGAGCACTACGACCTCACAGTGTCCACCGATGTGCTGACGCCCGTGCAGGCGGCCGACCTGATCGTCGGCGCGGCCCGGGCGATAGGCGCCCGGCAGTAGCACAAAAGAATCTGCATGTCCTGGCTCGGGATGCTGCCGAGCGGTAGAGTCGGCGAGACCCTGAGTCCACCATGATGAGGTAGGATTTCCCCATGCGCGTCAAACTGATTACGGCAGCCCGAGTCAAGACCAAGAAGGTCCAAAAACAGCTCTCTGCCGCGTACGCCGATTTGCAAGACTCCAATGCGGCCTTGACCACGTCGGTCGACGGACAACTGGAGCCCACGCGCGAATCGGTTGAAGCCGCGTTGGAGCAAAGCGTCGAGGTGGAAGGCAAGTTGAGTGACGCCGTGAATGAACTTGAAGTTGTCACCGAACTGCTGAGGGTTGCAGAGGCGAAAAACTTTGAGTTCGTCGATCAGGCCGGCCCCGGCACCCGCTCAGGTGAGGGCGTGCAGAGCGTCATTGCGCACATCAAGGCGGCCAGCGAAGTCAAGGCCAACGATCCTTCCCGCCCCGACGCGGCTGAATGAAGGCGGGCGTTCGCAGCCTTTGCGTCCGTGTGCCTTGTTGCACACGGCGTCAAAACTGGTTCGATTTGCTCCCACAATTTTCCTGTGAATCAGCAACTTAGCCGATGGCGCATGTCGGTCGCCCCGATGATGGATTGGACCGACAGGCACTGCCGGTTCTTCCATCGGCTGCTCACGCGGCGTGCGCTTCTTTACACCGAGATGATGACCACCGGCGCCCTGATTCACGGCAACGTTCCGCGCCATCTGGATTTCAATGCCGAGGAACACCCGGTCGCGCTCCAGCTGGGCGGCAGTGACGCGGCCGAGCTCGCGTATTGCGCGAAGCTGGGCGCGCAGTGGGGCTACGACGAAATCAACCTTAATTGCGGGTGCCCGAGCGAGCGGGTTCAGCGTGGATCTTTCGGCGCTTGCCTGATGGCCGAGCCGCAGCTGGTGGCCGACTGTGTCAAGGCCATGGTGGACGCCGTCGCGGTGCCGGTGACGGTGAAACACCGGATCGGCATCGACCACGGCGAAAGCTATGAGTTCGTGCGGGACTTCGTCGGAACGGTCAGCGAGGCCGGTTGCCGGGGTTTTTCTGTTCACGCGCGCAATGCCTGGCTCAAGGGCCTGTCGCCCAAGGAAAACCGGGAGGTGCCACCGCTGCGCTACGCGTTCGTCCACAGGCTCAAGCGCGAGTTCGGGCATCTGACGATTGCCGTCAACGGTGGCATCACCACGGGCGAGCAGGTGACGCAGCAGCTGCAGCAGGTCGATGGCGTGATGATCGGCCGCCAGGCGTATCACAACCCGTGGTGGCTGGCGCAGTGGGATGCCCGTTATTTTGGCGACCCCGAGCGCGAGCTCACGCGGGAAGGCGTCGAAGAGTTGATGACGGAATACATGGCTCGCGAAGCGGCCGAGCACGGAACCCCATGGACCGCGATTGCCCGCCACATGCTGGGCTTGCGCAACGGCCTGCCGGGCGCGCGTCGCTGGCGGCAGGTCTGGAGCGACCATCGGCTGAAGGCGCTGGATCCGCGCCAGGTCATGGCCCTGGCTCACGAGGGCATCGCAGCGGCGGCTTGACGGCGCGCAGCGGCAGCGTCAAAATGCTTTAGACTTAAAATATATAGGCTTGGAGCAAGTGATGAACATCGTATGCATCGGCGGCGGCCCGGCGGGGCTGTACTTCGCGATCCTGATGAAAAAGCGCAACCCCGGCCACAAGATCACCGTCGTCGAGCGCAACAAGCCGTACGACACTTTCGGTTGGGGCGTGGTGTTCTCGGACCAGACACTCGGCAACCTGCAGGCTGCTGACCCGGAAACCGCTGGCGAGATCCTGGATGCGTTCAACCACTGGGACGATATCGAGGTGAATATCCGCGGCCACCAGATCCGCTCTGGCGGTCATGGGTTTTGCGGCATCGGCCGCAAGCGTCTGCTCAACATCCTGCAGAAAAGATGCGAGGAAACCGGTGTCGAACTGGTCTTCGAGACCGACGTGCAGGACGACCAGCAGTACCCTGAAGCAGACCTGATCATCGCGAGCGACGGCTTGAACAGCCGCATCCGCGCCAAGTACGCCGACACTTATCAGCCGGACATCGACCTGCGCAAATGCCGGTTCGTCTGGCTCGGCACGCACAAGCAGTTGGACGCTTTCACCTTCGCCTTCGAAGAAACCGAGCATGGCTGGTTCCAGGCTCACGCCTACCAGTTCGACAGCGAGACGGCGACTTTCATCATCGAAGCGCCGGAAGCGGTCTGGCAGAAGGCCGGCCTGGACCAGATGGAGAAAGAAGAGTCGATCGCCTTCTGCGAAAAGCTGTTTGCCAAATACCTGGATGGGCACAAGCTGATGTCCAACGCGTCGCACTTGCGCGGTTCGGCCCAATGGATCCGGTTTCCGCGCGTGGTCTGCAAAACCTGGGTTCACCACAACGGCCAGGCGCCCGTGGTGCTGATGGGGGACGCCGCGCATACCGCGCATTTCTCGATCGGGTCCGGAACCAAGCTGGCCCTCGAGGACGCGATCGAGCTCGCGCGTTGCATCGACAAGTGCCCTTCGGACCTGACGCAGGCGCTGAGCGACTACCAGGCGGTGCGCAGCGTGGAGGTGCTGAAGATCCAGAACGCCGCCCGCAATTCCACCGAATGGTTCGAGAACGTGGCGCGCTACGTCAATTTGCCGCCGGAGCAGTTCGCCTATTCGCTGCTGACGCGCAGCCAGCGCATCAGCCACGAAAACCTGCGCCTGCGCGACAAGAGCTACGTGGAGGAGTACGAGGACTGGATCGCGCAGCGCTCGGGCATCCGGCGCGCCCCTTCGCAGCAGCCCGTGCCGCCGATGTTCACGCCCTTCAAGGCGCGGGGCGTTACCTTGATGAACCGGGTGGTCGTCTCGCCGATGGCTCAGTACTCCTGTGTCGACGGCGTGCCGGCCGACTTCCACCTGGTGCACCTGGGCGCCCGCGCGATGGGTGGGGCGGGGATGGTGGTCGCCGAGATGACCTGTCCGACGCCTGATGCCCGCATCACCCCCGGCTGCCCGGGTTTGTGGAGCGGGGAACAACGCGATGGCTTCAAGCGCATCGTCGATTTTGTGCACCAGCATACCGACGCCAGGATCGCCTTGCAGTTGGGGCACGCGGGCGCCAAGGGTTCGACGCGCGTGCCGTGGGAAGGCGAGGACCAACCGCTGCTGGAAGGCAACTGGCCGCTGGTTTCGGCGTCGCCGCAGCAGTACCTCGACGGCGTGAGCGACTGGTCGCGGGCCATGACTCGGGCCGACATGGACCGTGTCCGTGAAGACTTCGTGCGCAGCACCCAACTGGCCGCGGAAGCTGGATTCGACTGGCTCGAATTGCACTGCGCCCACGGCTACCTGCTGTCCAGTTTCATTTCGCCTTTGACCAACCAGCGCACCGATGAGTACGGAGGCTCATTGGAGAACCGGCTGCGTTATCCGCTGGAGGTCTTCAGGGCGGTGCGCGCGGTGTGGCCGGAGCAACTTCCGATGTCGGTGCGCATTTCGGCGCACGACTGGGTTGAAGGCGGCATCACGCCCGATGACGCGATCGAGATTGCCAAAGCCTTCAAGGCTGCGGGGGCGGACATGATCGACTGCTCCTCGGGCCAGGTGAGCAAGCAGCAAGCGCCGGTTTATGGCCGGATGTACCAGACGCCATTCGCCGACCGGATCCGCAACGAAGCCGGCATACCCACCATCGCTGTGGGCGCCATATCGGAAGCCGACCATGTGAACAGCATCATCGCCGCCGGGCGCGCCGACCTGTGTGCCGTGGCGCGGCCGCATCTGGCAACCGCATCGTGGACACTGTTGGAAGCCGCCAAGATCGGGTACACCGATGTGAAATGGCCCAAGCAGTATCGGTCGGGCAAGTCGCAGCTCGAGCGCAACCTCGAACGCGAGCGGGCGCTGATCGCTTCGCCCGTGCCGGTCGAAGAACAGCAATAGGAAAGACCATGAGTTCAACAGTGATTCTTCCCCCCGGCTGGCCGCGCCCCAAGGGCTACGCCAACGGCGTGGTGGCCAGCGGCAGGACGCTGTACATTGCCGGCATGATCGGCTGGGACGAGCAGGGCCAGTTTGCCAGCGACGACTTTGTGATCCAGGTCAAGCAGGCGCTTCGCAATGTCGCGGCCGTGCTTCGCGAAGCCGGCGGTGTGCCCGAGAATATCGTCCGGATGACTTGGTACGTGACCGACAAACGCGAGTACCTGGCCGCAGCCAAGGACATCGGCGCGGCTTTTCGCGAGATCATTGGTGCCTACAGCACGGCGATGACGGCAGTGGAGGTGCGGGCGTTGATGGAAGATCGTGCCAAAGTCGAGATCGAAGTCACGGCGGTCCTGCCGTAGACCATTTCATTCACACATCACGGAGTTTTCATGGCTGGCAAAGCATCATTCAATTGGGCCGATCCCTTGCTGTTGGACCAGCAGATCTCCGGTGACGAGCGGGCCGTGCGCGACGCCGCTCACGCCTACTCGCAGGAGCGGCTCGCCCCGCGCGTGCTCGAAGCCTTTCGCAACGAGAAGACCGATATCGAGATCTTTCGCGAGATGGGCGAACTCGGCCTCCTCGGTCCGACGATCCCGGAAGCCTATGGCGGCGCCGGCCTGAACTACGTTTGCTACGGGCTGGTCGCGCGTGAGGTCGAGCGGGTCGACTCCGGCTACCGCTCGATGATGAGCGTGCAGTCTTCGCTGGTGATGGTGCCGATCAACGAATTCGGCAACGAGGCAACCAGGCAGAAGTACCTGCCCCCGCTGGCCAGCGGCGCCTTGATCGGCTGCTTCGGCCTCACCGAACCCAATCACGGCTCGGACCCTGGCAGCATGATCACCCGCGCCAAGCAGGTCGACGGCGGCTACCAGCTCTCCGGCAGCAAGATGTGGATCACCAACAGCCCGATTGCCGACGTGTTCGTGGTCTGGGCCAAGGACGACGAGGGCGCGATCCGCGGCTTCGTTCTCGAAAAAGGCTGGAAGGGCCTAAGTGCGCCGGTGATCCACGGCAAGGTGGGCCTGCGCGCCTCCATCACCGGCGAGATCGTGATGGACGGCGTGTTCTGCCCTGAAGAAAACGCTTTCCCCGATGTGCGCGGCCTGAAGGGCCCCTTCACTTGCCTGAATTCAGCGCGCTACGGTATCGCCTGGGGCGCCCTGGGCGCGGCCGAGGACTGCTGGTTCCGGGCCCGCCAGTACGTGCTGGATCGCAAGCAGTTCGGCAAGCCGCTGGCGGCCAACCAGTTGATCCAGAAGAAGCTGGCCGACATGCAGACCGAGATTACGTTGGGCCTGCAAGGCTGCCTGCGCTTGGGCCGCATGAAGGACGAAGGCACGGCCTCGGTGGAGATCACCTCGATCATGAAGCGCAATTCCTGCGGCAAGGCTTTGGACATCGCGCGGCTGGCGCGTGACATGCTGGGCGGCAACGGCATCAGCGACGAGTTCGGCGTGGCGCGGCATCTGGTCAACCTGGAAGTGGTGAACACCTACGAGGGCACGCATGACGTCCATGCGTTGATTCTCGGGCGCGCGCAGACGGGGATCGCGGCGTTCTGAGGGACGTGACCTATGCCGCCACCGGCTCAGTCCTGAAATACTGAATCGCGAGCGCCGCGATGACCAGGCCGATTCCCAGCAGATCCGCCGTGATGGTCGGATAGACCAACGCAAAACCGGCGACCAGCAGCATCACCCGCTCCAGAGCAGTGGCACGCTTGAGGGCCCAACCCTGAAACCCCGCCGCCAGCGCGGCCACGCCCAACGCTGCAGTGAATGTCACTTCAGCAATCGACCACCAGTTGGCCGCGGCCAGGGCCTTCGTCGAACCCATCAACAGCAAACCCTGACCGCTGGGGTCCAGCACGAACATGAACGGCACCAGGAATGCGGGCACGGTGTACTTCCAGCATTGCATGGTGGTCTTGTACGGGTCGCCGCCGGTGATCGCGGCGGCTGCGAAAGGCGACAGCGCAGTAGGGGGCGACACCTCGGACAGCACCGCGTAGTAGAAGATGAACATGTGCGCCGCGAAGTCGGGCACGCCCAGCTTGATCAGCGCGGGCGCGGCGATCACGGCGCAGATGATGTAAGACGCTGTCACCGGCACCGCCAGTCCGACGACCCACACCACCAGCGATGTGTAGACCGCGGTGAGAAGCAGCGATCCACCGGCCAGGTCGATGACGATGGAACTGAACTTCAGGCCCAGGCCGGTCAAGGTCACCACGCCGACGATGATCCCGGCGCCGGCACAGGTCGCGGCGACGTTGAGCACGCCGATCGAGCCGCCTTCTAGCGCCTTGACGAGATTCGATTGCCAGAGCTGACGGAGGATGGAGCCGCGGCCCCGGAATACCTCATAGGGAATCAGCGCGCACTCGGGCCTGAGAAAACTGGTGAGGCCGGCCACCACCGTGGCCCAGAAAACCGACAGCACCGGCGAAAAGCCGAGCATCATGAACACCACGATCGAGATCAGCGACACGAAATGGAACCAGTACTTGCGCGTGAGATTCCATACCGAGTCCACCTTCTCGAACACCACGTTGCCCATGCCGTACTTGCGCGCGTCGATTTCCACCATCAGGAACAGCGCCAGATAGAACAGCAGGGTCGGAATCACCGCCATCAGCAGCACGTCCAGATACGAGATCTTGAGGAACTCGGCGATCAGGAAGGCAGCCGCGCCGAGCACCGGCGGCGAGATGATGGCGCCCAGTCCGCCGGCCGCCAGCAAGCCGCCCGCGGCATTCCTTTCGTAGCCCACCTTGGCGAGCATCGGCCAGGCAACCGACCCCAGGGTCACCGTGGTGGCCACGCCGGAGCCCGACGGCCCGCCGAGCAGAAAAGAGGCGAGCACCACCGTGCGCCCGGCACCCGTCGGCTTGCCGCCCATCGCCGAGAACGAGAAATCGATATAGAACTTGCCCGCTCCGGAATACTGCAGGAATGCCCCGAAGATGGTGAACAGGATGATGAGGGAGGAGGAGACGTCGACTGCGACACCGAAGATCCCTTCAAGCGTCATGTAGAGGTGGCCGATCAGCCGGCCAACCTCGTAGCCTTTGTGGGTCCAGGGATTGGGAAGCCAGGCGCCGAACAGTGCATACAGGATGAACACGCTGGTCACGGCTGGCATGATCCAGCCCGTGGTCCGGCGCATGGCTTCCAGGATCAGCACGATCAGAGCTACACCGAACACCATGTCCCATGGCAATGGCGTTGTGTTGCGGTCGCTGAAGTCGTCGCCCCCCTGCACCACGTACAGCACGACGGCGATCGACAGCAGCGCGGCAATCGCATCCCACCACATGATGCGGTGGCGAAACCGCTTTGCGACCGGAAACAGCAGGAACGTGAGGAACAGAACCATGCCCACGTGCACCGGCCGCAGGGTCTGAGTCGGCACGATGCCGTAGGCTGAATACAGGTGGAAGACCGACATGCCCACGGCGAAAGCGGTCACAAAAACCGCCTGCCACCCGGCCAGGCGGTTGGCCGCGCCTTCTTCCTCTTCGATGAACTCCTGGGCTTTCGAGAGTGCTTCGTCGCTGACCACCGCGGCCGGTTCAGTCATGGTGAGCTGCTCATGCTGCGGGCGCCGGATCGCAGCCGCTCAGTCGAGCTTGATGCCTTTTTCCGCGAAATACTTCAGCGCACCCGGATGAAACGGGATGGGAGTGGCCGACGTCTTCTGATTTTCGAGCTTGATATTCTCGGCCTCCTTGTGCACCGCGATCAGATCGGCGCGCCGGTCGAACGCTGTCTTCACGATGTTGTAGGCCGTCTTCTCGTCCATGCTGGCATTGGCCACCAGCAGGTTCATCACCGTGGCCTGTTTGTTGTCGGCGTCCATTCCCTTGTAGATGGATTTGGGAATCGTGTCCTCGACATACAGCTGACCGTACTTCTGGTTCATCTTCGACACCACCTCCGAGTGGTCGACCATCTTGATCTTGGTGCCCGGCGTGTTCGCGAGGTCGGTCACCGCTGCGGTCGGCAACCCGCCAACCCAGAAAAACGCCTCGATCTTGTTGTCCTTGAGAGCATTGACGGATTCCGCGACGCCCAGTCGTTCGCGCTTCACATCCTTGTCCTTGTCGATGCCGGCCGCCTCCAGAATCCGGAAGGCCATCACTTCGGTGGCACTGCCGGGCGAGCCGGTGGAGATGTGCTTGCCCTTCAAGTCGCTCATCTTGTTGATGCCGCGGCCTTCCGTGGACACCACGTGCATGCGGTTCGGATACAGCACCATCAGCGTGCGCACCGGAACCTTGTTGCCCTTGAACTTGTCTTCGCCCTTCAGAGCGTCCAGTCCGGCATCGGCCATTGTGAATCCCACATACGGCTTGTCCGTCCCGATGAGTTTCAGGTTGTCGACGGAGCCGCCCGTGACCTCGGCTGTCGCCTGCATTCCCGCAACGTACTTGGATAGCACCGCAGCCAGCCCGCCACCCATGGGGTAATAGACACCCCCCGTGCCGCCGGTGGCGATGGAGATGTTCTGCGCGTTCGCTACCGCGAAAGCGAACGCCGAGAGCGCGACTGCAATGCGCATCAGAAATCTGGTCATGTGGGTTGTCTCCGATTCTCAGTGGATGTTTATGGACGGGGTTGCGCTCAGCGCATGGTGCCCACTGATGCTAGGCGAGCGCTCTGCGCACTGTCAATTCGCTAAAACGCTTGTAGCCCAGGTACTCCTGCCAGCGCGGCCGAGCTGCTTACCGGCTCCCCAACAGCCCGGAAGCCTTAAGCCGCGGCTTCGAGTCCGTTGTTGAAGTGCTCCTGCATTCTTTTCACGGCGGCCTTCACATCACGGCGGGACAGCGCGTCCATGAGCGAACGGTGCTCGAGCATCGACTCTCGAACCCGCCCGGCCTTCAGCAGCGAATTGTGCCGGTTGAGCTTCATCACCTTGCGCAAGTCGCCCACCATCTGGTCGCGCCAGCGGTTCCCGGCGATCTCGAGCAGCCTCATGTGGAAGCGCTCGTTCAGCGCGAAGAATCTGTCGCGATTGCCCAAGGTCGCTTCCAGCTCCTTGTGCAGGACCTGCAATTCCTTGAGCTGCGCATCGGTGGCGCGTTCCGCCACCACGCCGGCCGCGTCGCTCTCCAGAAGGGAGAGCAGGTGATAGACATCGCTCAAATCCTTGTCGGAAACCTCGGTCACGTAAGCGCCGCGGCGCACCTTCATCGTGACCAGGCCCTCGGCGGCCAGCACCTTCAGGGCTTCGCGCAGCGGCGTGCGGCTGATGCCGTATTCTTCGGCCAGCTTCAACTCATCAATCCAGCTGCCTGGCTCCAATTCCCGCTTGAAGATTCGCTGACGAAGCAGTTCCGCCACCTCCTGGTACAGGGCGCGGGGGGCGAGCGAGATTGCAGGCATGGGGCTATTCTAGCCTTTGATTAAATTCTTTATCAATAATTATAAATGATGTAAGATGAGGAGTAAACCTGCACAGTCGCTCCGCAACACTGCCACACACTGGAATGACCATGAGCCAGCCCGACCCCGTATTCGCGCCCACCGACCTGCAAGCCTGGGCGCTCGCTGCGGCCAAGTCAGCGCCTCGTGGGGACCTGGGCAGCCTCAATTGGCGCACCCCTGACGGCATCGAGGTGAAGCCGCTCTACACGGCGAAGGACGTGAAAGACTTGCCGTTTTCCGATACCTTGCCGGGCTTCGAGCCTTATGTGCGCGGTCCACAAGCCACGATGTATGCGGCCAGGCCGTGGACCATCCGCCAATACGCCGGCTTCTCCACCGCCGAGGAGTCGAATGCGTTCTATCGCAAGGGCCTCGCCGGTGGCGGGCAGGGCGTATCAGTGGCCTTCGATCTGGCAACGCATCGCGGCTACGACAGCGACCATCCGCGGGTGACCGGCGATGTCGGCAAGGCGGGCGTGGCGATCGACTCGGTCGAAGACATGAAGATCCTGTTCGACGGGATCCCGCTGGACAAGGTCAGCGTTTCCATGACCATGAACGGCGCGGTGCTGCCGGTGCTGGCCGGTTATGTGGTGGCGGCGGAGGAGCAGGGCGTCTCGCAGGAGAAGTTGTCGGGGACCATCCAGAACGACATCCTCAAGGAGTTCATGGTCCGCAACACCTACATCTACCCGCCCGAGCCGAGCATGCGGATCGTCGGCGACATCATCGAGTACACGGCAAAGAACATGCCGAAATTCAACTCGATCTCGATCTCCGGCTATCACATGCAGGAGGCGGGAGCCAACCAGGCGCTGGAGTTGGCGTTCACGCTGGCCGACGGCAAGGAATACGTGAAGACGGCGCTGGCCAAGGGGCTGGACGTGGACGAATTTGCCGGACGGCTCTCGTTCTTCTGGGCGATCGGCATGAACTTCTACCTGGAAGTGGCCAAGATGCGCGCGGCGCGGATGCTGTGGTGGCGCATCATGAAGGGCTTCAACGCCAAAAACCCCAAGAGCCTGATGCTGCGCACCCACTGCCAGACTTCAGGCTGGTCGCTGACGGAACAGGACCCGTACAACAACATCGTTCGCACCACCATCGAAGCGATGGCGGCGGTGTTCGGCGGCACCCAGTCGCTGCACACCAATTCCTTCGACGAGGCGATCGCGCTGCCCACCGAGTTCTCGTCGCGCATCGCCCGCAACACCCAGCTGATCATTCAGGAAGAGACGCACATCCCGAACGTGATCGACCCGTGGGCCGGCAGCTACATGATGGAGAAGCTGACGCAGGACATGGCCGATGCGGCGTGGAAGATCATCGAGGAGGTCGAAGCGATGGGCGGCATGACGCGCGCCGTCGACTCCGGCTGGGCCAAGCTGAAGATCGAGGCCGCCGCCGCCGAAAAGCAGGCGCGGATCGATTCGGGCAGGGACGTGATCGTCGGCGTCAACAAGTACCGGCTGGCCCAGGAAGACGCGATGGACATCCGCGAGGTCGACAATGTCATGGTGCGGGAACAGCAGGTCGCCCGGCTCAAACAGATCCGCGAGCGGCGCGATCATGTCAAAGTCCAGGCTGCGCTGGATGCGTTGACGGCCGCAGCCAGGAAGGGTGACGGCAACCTGCTGCAGCTGAGCATCCACGCCGTCCGGCAGCGCGCCACGGTGGGCGAGATTTCGGACGCGCTGGAAAAGGTGTTTGGGCGCCATCGCGCCGATACGCAAAAGGTGACCGGTGTGTATGCAGCTGCCTATGACTCGGCCGAGGGCTGGGAAAAACTGAGGTCCGAGATTGCCGCCTTCGCGCAGGAGCAAGGACGCCGCCCGCGAGTGATGATCTCCAAGCTGGGCCAGGACGGGCACGACCGCGGCGCCAAAGTGGTGGCGACCGCGTTCGCCGATCTCGGGTTCGATGTCGATATCGGCCCGCTGTTCCAGACTCCGGAGGAATGCGCTCGCCAGGCCATCGAGAACGATGTTCATGCAGTGGGCGTTTCCACGCTGGCCGCCGGTCACAAGACGCTGGTGCCGGCGATCATCCAGGAGCTCAAGAAGCAGGGCGCCGACGACATCATCGTGTTCGTCGGCGGTGTCGTTCCACAACAGGACTACGAATTTCTCTACAAGGCCGGCGTGAAAGGCATCTACGGTCCCGGTACGCCGATTCCGGCCAGCGCCAAGGACGTGCTCGAGCAGATTCGCAAGGCGCTGGCGGCGTGATGGTAGGACGTCTGTGTCTCTTACCCCCTCTCCCTCTGGGAGAGGGTTGGGGTGAGGGCAGATGAGCGCAGCGCTCCTCGCCGCCAAGCTGGCCCTCGGTCCGCTGCTGTTGCCGCAGGCGCGCTGGCTGCGCCGCACGGCACTGCGGCTTCCGGAAGCCGCGGGTGCGCGCGAGGGCATCGTCGGCAAGGGAGCCATCGCTCTTCGGTTGATTGTCATCGGCGATTCGTCGGCGGCCGGAGTGGGTGTCGCTGATCAGGCGCAGGCTTTGGCCCTGCCGCTGGCCAAAGTTTTGTCCGAAAGGCTCGATGCCGCGGTGTCCTGGCAGCTGGTGGCGCAAAGCGGAGTGAATGTGGCGCAGGCCAGCGAGATGCTGACGCAGGCGCAGCTGCAACCGGCCGATGTCGTCGTCATCGTTCTGGGCGTGAATGACGTCGGATCGCAGACGCGCGCGCCGCAGTTTGCCGCGCAGCTGTCGCTGTTATGGGAGCGGTTGCGGCAGCGCACCGGAGCCCGCTGGGCGGTTGCGTGCGGAGTGCCGCCCATGCATCTGCTGCCGGCGGTGCCCCAACCACTTCGCTGGTACCTCGGCCGTTATGCCGGATGGCTCGACGCCGCAATGCTCCGCTGGACACAGCAGCAGGGACTCGGTTATTGCGCATTGCATTGGGCAGCCGATCCCGGCAACCTGGCGTCGGATGGATTTCATCCCGGCCCCGGGCTGTACCCGCAATGGGCCGGGCGCCTGGCCGGGATCATCGATGGGAACCGTTCCCTGTGGGCCAGGCCATGAGTCTGGACCGGCAGATTCTTGCCAGCCCCGGACCGGGCCAGCGACGGGCTATCGCCAAAGCCATCACGCTGCTGGAGTCGACGCGGGCCGACCACCGGCAGCAAGCCGACGAGATGCTGACCGCATTGCTGCCGCACACCGGAAAGTCCTTTCGCCTTGGCATCAGTGGAGTCCCGGGCGTTGGCAAGAGCACCTTCATCGAGGCCCTTGGCCTGGACTTGATCGGCAAGGACCATCGCGTCGCCGTGCTGACCATCGATCCGTCCAGCACCGTCTCCGGCGGCTCGATTCTCGGCGACAAGACCCGGATGGAGCAACTCTCGGTGCAGGAGAACGCCTATATCCGGCCCAGTCCTTCGAGCGGCACGCTCGGAGGCGTGGCCGAAAAGACCCGCGAATCCATGCTGGTATGCGAGGCGGCGGGCTACGACATCGTGATCGTGGAAACAGTGGGCGTTGGGCAGAGCGAAATCGCCGTCGCCGGCATGACGGACATGTTCGTGCTGATGCAGTTGCCCAATGCGGGCGACGATCTGCAGGCGATCAAGAAAGGCGTGATGGAACTGGCCGACCTGGTCGTCATCAACAAGGCCGACCTCGATG
This sequence comes from Ramlibacter sp., assembly GCA_046599015.1. GTDB lineage: Bacteria > Pseudomonadota > Gammaproteobacteria > Burkholderiales > Burkholderiaceae_C > Ramlibacter. The sequence continues at coordinate 1,474 of JBKJHN010000094.1, read as the reverse complement.
CCGACGCCGCGACCCGGGCGCAGGCCCAGATCACCAGCGCCCTGCGTTTGTTCGGGCAACACGGACATCCTGGGCGTTCGCCGGGCCGCCCCAAGGACGACCGCGCCCCCTCGGGGGGCAGCGAACGCAGTGAGCGTGGGGGCTCTGCCGATGCCCACCATGACGAAACGGTGTGGCACGCGCAGGTGATGCAGCTCAGCGCGCTGAAGATGCAAGGGGTCGACCGCTTCTGGGACCTGGTTAGCCGGTTCAGGACTTTGCAGACTGAAAATGGGCAGCTGGTGGCGCGCAGGCGTCATCAAGCGCTCTCGTGGATGTGGGAGCGCATCGACGCGGGGTTGAAGCAGGCATTCAGGGACAACCCGGAAGTGCGACGGCTGTTGCCGGCAATGGCGGCGGATGTGGCGCAAGGCCGGCTGCCTGCGTCAACGGCCGCTCGCCGGCTGCTTGATGCGTGTCATACCGGGGCCGGTTCCTTGAATCCGGCATGACAACAAACGATAACGGAGAAAACTGTGCACAACATCCTCAGACAACTCGAAGAAAAGCGCGGCGCGGCCCGCCTTGGCGGCGGCGAAAAGCGCATCGCCGCCCAACACAGCAAAGGCAAGCTCTCAGCGCGCGAGCGGATCGAGGTGCTGCTGGATGACGGCACGTTCGAGGAATGGGACATGTTCGTCGAACATCGCTGCATCGATTTCGGCATGGAGAACAACAAGATTCCCGGCGATGGGGTGGTCACGGGCTACGGCATGATCAACGGCCGGCTGGTGTTCGTCTTCAGCCAGGACTTCACGGTGTTCGGCGGGGCGCTGTCGGAAGCCCATGCCGAGAAAATCTGCAAGGTGATGGATCAGGCGATGAAAGTCGGTGCCCCGGTGATCGGCCTGAACGACTCCGGCGGAGCGCGCATCCAGGAGGGCGTGGCGTCGCTCGGCGGTTATGCCGATGTGTTCCAGCGCAATGTCATGGCCTCCGGCGTCGTCCCGCAGATCAGCTTGATCATGGGCCCTTGCGCCGGCGGTGCGGTGTATTCGCCGGCGATGACGGATTTCATCTTCATGGTCAAGGACAGTTCGTACATGTTCGTCACCGGCCCGGAGGTGGTGAAGACCGTGACGCACGAAGATGTGACGGCCGAGGAACTGGGCGGTGCGACCTCGCACACCACCCGCAGCGGGGTTGCAGACCTGGCTTTCGAAAACGACATCGAGGCGCTGCTGATGCTGCGGCGCCTGTACAACTACCTGCCCTTGAACAACCGCGAAAAGGCGCCGGTGCGCCCCAGCCACGATCCGGCGGACCGGATGGACAAGTCGCTGGACACACTGGTGCCCGACAACCCGAACAAGGCCTATGACATGAAGGAGCTGATCGTCAAGACCGTTGACGATGGCGACTTCTTCGAGCTGCAGCCCGAGTACGCCAAGAACATCATCGTGGGCTTCGCCCGCATGGAAGGGCAGACCGTCGG
>JBKJHN010000059.1:0-6874 GCA_046599015.1 Ramlibacter sp. | reverse complement strand
TGTGCCACATCCATGACTCTTCCTACAATGCAGTAAATGAAAAAGCTCTCATGGAAGCTGTGGATCGCGGTTGCGGGAATGCTGGCGCTGGCGGCCGGCGGTGGCGCCTGGTGGTGGACCACGGGCCGCGTGCCCGATGTGGTCTACCGCACCGGCAAGATCGAAAGGGGGCCGTTGCAGGCGACGGTGTCCGCCTCTGGCGCGGTGAACCCGGTGACGCAGGTGTCAGTGGGCACCCAGGTATCGGGCCAGATCAAGGATCTGCTGGTGGACTTCAACTCTGAAGTCAAGGCGGGACAGCTGATCGCGACCATCGACCCGGAGACTTTCGAATACCGGGTGCGTCAGTCGCAGGCCGACGTGGACTCCGCGCAGGCTTCGGTGCTGACGGCACAGGCCAATGCGGCGGCCAGCCGGGCGGCGGTGTCGCGCGCCAAGGTGGACCTGACGGAAGCCAACCGCGACTACGACCGCAAGAAGATGCTGGTGGAAAGGCAGTTCATTACCCAGAGCGAGGCGGACAAAGCGCGCGCGCTGGTCGACAGCATGCGCGAGGGGCTGAACTCTGCCGAGGCCCAGCTCGGCGTGACCCAGGCCCAGATCAAGAGCGCGCAAGCCAATGTGGCGCAACGCCAGGCCGGGCTGGCGCAGGCGCGCGTGGATCTCGCGCGCACCAGGATCACCTCGCCGGTCAACGGCATCGTGATCAAGCGCGCCATCGAAAAAGGCCAGACCGTAGCGGCCAGTCTGCAGTCGCCGGAGTTGTTCGTAATCGCCCAGAACCTGCAGGACATGCAGGTGGACGCCAGCATCGACGAAAGCGACGTCGGGCGCATCCGCACCGGCCAGCGCGCGACTTTCACCGTTGATGCTTTCCCCGGCCAGTCTTTCGAGGGCGAGATCCGCCAGGTGCGCAAGGCGGCGCAGAACGTGGCCAACGTCGTCACCTATGTCGCGGTGGTGGGCTTCTCCAACAGCGCCGGCAAGTTGCTGCCCGGCATGACCGCCAACGTGCGGGTCGTGACCGACTCGCGCGAGAGCGTGCTCAAGATTCCCAACGCAGCGCTGCGGGTGCGTATTGCGGGCGTGGAGCCGGCGGCCAAACCTGCTTCGGGCGCGGCGACCACGGGGCAGTCGCAGCCGGCGGAGGCAACAAGGGCGGTGACCCAGGCGGCACCGGTTGACATCCCAGCGCCTGCGCCGGCTCGCCAGAAAGCGGCGGATGCTGCCACCGGTGTACCTGCCGCGCCTCCTCCCTCGGCCCCCGCACCTGCGGCGACGGCCCCCAGCGCAGCCGGGCCCACGGGCGGCAATCCGGTCGCGGAATTCCGGGCGCGTCTCTTGGCGGAGTTGCAGTTGACGCCTTCGCAAATCGAGAAAGTCGATGCGATCTATGCCGATGCCAGGCCCAAATTCATGCAGCTGCGTGAGCTGGCGGCCGAGGAACGAACCAGGGCACGCGAGCGAATTTCCGCGGACGTGCGGGCGCGCATCGGCGACCTGCTCACCCCGGAGCAAAAACCCAAATACGCGGCGATCCTGGCCGAAGCCGGCGGCCGAACCACCTCGCGCGGCCGGATCTATCTGATGACCGAAGACGGCAAGCCGAAGGCAATCAACGTTCGACTGGGCATCACCGACGGCACCAGCACTGAACTGATCGTCGGCGCAAATCCACCGGAAGCGGCGGAGTTGAAAGAGGGCGCGCTGGTAATCGTCGGCGTGACGATGCCCGGCGCGCCGCCCGCCGGTGCACGGCCGGCCGGGCCGAGGATGCCCTTCTGAGATGTCTGTCATCGTCCTATGGCCCTGATCGAGGCACGCGAAATCACCAAGGTCTACGTCATGGGCGACCAGACGGTGCACGCCTTGCGCGGCGTTTCGCTCGACATCGAGGAGGGCGAATTCGTTGCGATCATGGGCGCGTCCGGCTCCGGCAAGTCGACGCTGATGAACATCCTGGGCTGCCTCGACCTGCCGACCAGCGGCGAATACCGGCTGGCGGATGAGGCAGTACAGGGCATGGAACCAGACCAGCTTGCGTCGGTCCGCAATCGGCGCATTGGATTCGTGTTCCAGCAATTCAATCTGCTGCCCCGTACCAGCGCACTGGAGAACGTGGAGCTGCCGATGGTGTATTCCGGCGAGAAGGCTGCGGTGCGGCGCGACCGGGCGATGGCGGCTTTGCGAAAGGTGGGCTTGGGCGAGCGCTTCAGCCACACGCCCGCGGAACTGTCGGGGGGTCAGCAGCAACGGGTGGCGATAGCGCGCGCGCTCGTCAACGACCCTCAGCTGATCCTCGCTGACGAGCCGACCGGCGCGCTCGACTCGCAGACCTCGGAAGACATCATGCGGCTGCTCGCCGATCTCAACAGGCTGGGCATGACGGTAGTGCTGGTGACGCACGAAGCTGACATCGCCGCCTGGGCCCGCCGCAAGATCGTTTTCCGGGACGGGCACATTGTCGAGGACGTGGCGCAGGAAGCGAAAGCCACTGTGATTGCGGGCTCGACCCGCACTCCATCCGCGAGCGTGGGCGTGCCATGAACGCCGTCGCCGCGCTCCGATCCGCCTTGCGCGCGCTGGCGGCCAACAAGCTGCGTAGCGTGCTCACCATGCTGGGCATCATCATCGGCGTGGGCGCCGTGATCACGATGATTGCGGTGGGCCGGGGCGCCACCGAACGCGTGCAGGAGCAAATGAAAGGCCTGGGCTCCAACATCATGCTGGTGCTGCCGGGCGGCATCACCCAAGGCGGCGTGCGGCTGGGCGCGCAGACCGGGCAGGCGCTGAGCGAGGACGACGCGGTGGCCATCGCCCGCGAAGTGCCTCAGGTGCAGGTCGCCGCCCCGAGCATGCGTACCGGCGCGCAGGTGGTGGTCGGCAATACCAACTGGAGTACGTCGATCTTCGGCACCACCAATGACTACTTCGAGGCGCGCGAGTGGCCGCTGGCGCAGGGCCGTCTGTTCGAGGCGGCGGAAATGCAGGGGTCGGCCAAGGTCGCCATCATCGGCCAGACAGTCGCGCAGCAGCTCTTCGGCGACGAGGACCCGATGGACCAGCAGATCCGCGTGAAGAAAGTGCCGGTCACCATCATCGGCATCCTGGAAAAAAAGGGCCAGAACTCGATGGGTCAGGACCAGGACGACCTGGTCGTCGTGCCCATCGGCACTTATCGCAACCGGATCCAGGGCGGCACGGCGGGACGCATCAAACGCATCGGTTCCATCAGCGTGAAGGTGCACGAGGGCCAGAGCATGAAAGACGCGGAGGAGAACATCAAGGAACTGCTGCGGCAGCGCTTCAAGGTCCAGCCCGCGGGCGATGACCCCTTCTCGATCCGCAACCTGACCGAGATCCTGCAGGCGCAGGAAGCATCGAGCCGTGTGATGACCCTGCTGCTGGCCGCCGTGGCCGGCATCAGCCTGGTGATCGGTGGCATCGGGATCATGAACATCATGCTGGTGAGCGTGACAGAACGCACCCGGGAGATCGGGCTGCGGATGGCGGTGGGTGCGCGCGGCAGGGACATCCTGATGCAGTTCCTAATCGAAGCTGTCACGCTGTCGCTGATCGGCGGCGCGATCGGCGTGCTGCTCGGCGCGGTCGCGACGTGGGCGGTCGGCGCGTTCGCGGGCTGGCAGGTGAGCATGACGCCCGCATCGATCCTGCTGGCGGGAGGCTTCTCGGCCTTCGTCGGCGTGTTCTTCGGCTTTTATCCGGCGCGGCGTGCGTCCAAGCTGCTGCCGATTCAAGCTTTGCGGTACGAATGAATCCTGAATTGCACCTTCCCCCTCTGGGGGAAGGTGGGGATGGTGGTTCTGGGATAGGACGGCGCGGGTGCCCCCACCCCAACCCTCCCCCGGAGGGGGAGGGAGCCTAAGAGCCGGAGTGAGTTGAATTACTCCTTCCCCCTCTGGGGGAAGGAGGGGATGGGGGTGTCCGTCCTTCGCGCGGCGATAATCCGCCCTTTGCCCGGAGGGTGCTTGGATTTTGTTCTGTTGGCCAAGGCCGCGATCATGGGCATCGTCGAGGGGTTGACCGAGTTCCTGCCGATCTCCAGCACCGGCCACCTCATATTGGCAGGCGCGCTTCTGGGCTTCGACGACGAAAAGGCCAAAGTCTTCGATATCGCCATTCAAACCGGCGCGATCCTCGCGGTCATCATCGTGTATTGGCAGAAGATCCGCGAGACGCTGGTCGCGTTGCCCAACCAGCGACAGGCCCAGCAGTTCGCGCTCAACGTGCTGATCGCTTTCGTGCCGGCGGTGGTGCTCGGGCTGTTGTTCGGCAAAGCCATCAAGGAACACCTCTTCACGCCCGCCGTCGTGGCCAGCACTTTCATCCTGGGCGGCTTCATCATCCTGTGGGCCGAGAAGCGGCCGCGCGAGACGGTTCGCGTGCACGACGTGGATGCCATGAACTGGAAGGATGCGCTCAAGGTGGGACTGGTGCAATGTCTGGCGATGATTCCCGGCACCAGCCGCAGCGGCGCCACGATCATCGGCGGGATGTTGCTCGGCTTGTCGCGTAAGGCGGCAACCGACTTCTCCTTCTACCTTGCGATACCAACGCTGATCGGCGCGGGCGCCTACAGCTTGTACAAGGAGCGCGCGCTGCTCAGCGCCGCCGATCTGCCGATGTTCACGGTGGGGCTGGTGTTTTCATTTTTCAGCGCCTGGTTGTGCATACGCTGGCTACTGCGCTACATCTCCACTCACAGCTTCGTGCCGTTCGCGTGGTATCGCATCGCCTTCGGGATCGTGGTGCTGGCCACCTCGTGGAGCGGGCTGGTCAATTGGTCAGGCTGATCGGTCATTGCTCGCTGAATTTCTCAGGGCAGCAATCCACCGAAAAATGTCACCGTGTCGATTGCGAACGCCGGCGCCGGATAGCCGGCGTCGCCCCATGGGCGCGCCATTTGCCTTCGGGCTGGGCCAGCCGGCTGGCCACAACTCGCAGCACCTCCGGATGGGACACCATGCCCAGGTGGCTTGCCGTGACTTCCACACTTTCAGAACTTCCGGTTTTCTTCTCGATGCAGCCTTGCCAGGAGACGATGCCGTCGGACTTGCTGAAGACGGAGGTCGTGGGCACCGGCGGGCGCTGGCGCAGGCGCGCTTCCATGTCGGGTGGCAAGTGGGCACGTTCCCTGTTCAGCAGCTTGAAGACGCTGCCCGCGTGATTGCCTGTGCCCAGTGCTCCGAAGGGTGTCCCGAGGGTGACGACCTGGCGTACGGCATGCGGGCACCGTTTCGCGATCTCACGGGCGTATAGGCCCCCAAGGCTCCATCCAACCAGGCTCACTTTGCGGCCGTGCGCGACGTTAAGTTCCTGCACGTGCTCGTCCAAACTGCCGAGCCATTCGTCCAGCACGCCGTCGGGTCCGGTGTTGACGCCACCTTCCCAATCATGAACCGTGAAGCCCGACGCCTCGAGAAAACCGCGCAGGGGCGAGGTCATGAACGCAGCAGTTCCGAGACCTGGGTAGACCACCACCGGATGGCCATCTCCGACGAGGTGCGGTTTCGGCGCGACCTGGGTGCCGAGGTAATCGAACAATGCGCGCAGCGGCTCTGTCGCCAACAGCGCAAGCGACGGCGCACTGAGTCCGGGAGAAAGGGTTTGTGTGGAAGGCATCCCCTGCAATGTGACGACCCATCCATCCGCGCGTTGTGAGAAGCCACGGTTCCGGGCTGTAGGACGGCGCCATCAATGCCGCACTGCAACGGTGCCGCGCCTGCTGTTGCGTCAGTGCGCATCTTCGAGTCCGCGCAGTGCGGCTTCGATCGCCGCAGCCGTGACCAGCGGCTTCTCCATGGGAAACAGATGGCTGCCATCGAGCATCATGATGCGGCCCCGGGTGATCTGGTGCGTGGCGCCCATGCCGATCCGCTTCACTTCTTCCGATTGAAGCCCGCCGATGAATGCAGCCGGGCATTTCAGCGGATGACTGCGCATCAGCCGGTCCAGGTTATCGGGCAAGGTGTTGTAGATGGCGGTTTCGATGTCGCGGTCGAAACTTAGCACCCGCTCGCCGTCATCGTCATGGGTGGCAAGCGTCACGTAGTCTTGCAAAACCTGCTCGTCCCACTTGGCGAATGCCTTCTTGTGGCGGAAATGCTCGAACACCGCTTCGCGCGTCGGCCAGCGGTTCTTGCGCCTGCGGCTGACCCGTCCGGGCGAGATTGATCCCACCAATTGGGTCCGTTTCATTGCGCCGAGTGCAGTGGCTTTCCAGCCGCCTAACAGTGGCGAGTCCAGCAGCAGCACGCCCTTGCTCAGTTGCGGGTAGCGCGCCGCGCACATCAGGCTGAGAAAGCCACCCAGAGAGTGCCCCACCATGAATGCCCGCTCGCCGTGCTTGTCCACCTCGCTCGCCGTGAAGTCGTGCAGTTGTTGCACCAGGTGCCGCCAGTTGTTGGTAACCGGGTATTCGGGGACGTGGCCGAACTTGTCCACCGCTTTGACGATGAAGCCGCGCGAGCGCAGGTTCTTGAACAACAGGCCATAGGTGCTTGCCGGGAAGCTGTTGGCGTGGGAGAAGATGATGAGGGACATGTGGGATGTATTTGGCGTCGTCATCCCGGGATGACATATTCCTCAAATCAGTCGTTCATCCGGCCGCGTAATCTTCTTCAATGGCTTGCTGTGGTCGTCGGTTACTTTCAGCGGAATGTCGGTGTGCGCATCGTCCCACACCGGGTCTTCCAGGCTGTCGAACACTTCGCGCAGCTTCTGCCCCCAGCTGCTGTGCAGCATCCGGTAGTACGGGTTCTGCATGTCGATGCAAACGATCTTGTCGGTCTCGAAACGATTGGCTTCGTACACCACCAGGTCCAGCGGCGGACCCACCGACAGGTTTGATTTC
>JBKJHN010000008.1:0-7042 GCA_046599015.1 Ramlibacter sp. | reverse complement strand
GAAGGCGCATCAGGTGGCTCCGGTGGCCAGGGACGTACCCAAGCTGTTCGGCCCCGACACGGCCGTCGTCACCATGCAGAACGGCATCCCCTACTGGTACTTCCACGAACACGGCGGCGCGCTCGCGGGCAGCCGGGTGGAGAGCGTGGACCCGGGTGGGATCGTGGCCGAAATGATCTCCCCGTCGCGCGTGATCGGCTGTGTCGTCTACCCGGCTTGCGAACTGGCGTCCCCCGGGGTGGTCGTGCACGTCGAGGGCGATCGCTTTCCGGTGGGCGAGCTCGATGGCGGCACGAGCGAGCGCGTGACCCGCATCTCGGGATGCTTCGCAGGCGCAGGTCTGAAAGCGCCGGTGCTCGACAACATCCGCTCGGAAATATGGCTCAAGTTGTGGGGCAACCTCACATTCAATCCGATCAGCAGCCTCGCCCATTCCACCCTGATCGACATCTGCGAGTACCCGCTCTCGCGTGAACTGGCCGCTGCAATGATGGGCGAAGCCCAGGATGTCGCGGGCAAACTGGGCATCTCATTTCGCGTTTCGCTCGACAAGCGAATCGCGGGCGCGGCCAAGGTCGGCAAGCACAAGACCTCGATGTTGCAAGACATCGAAGCCGGCCGTGCCCCCGAGATCGATGCGCTGGTGGGCTCCGTGGTCGAGCTGGGGCGACTCACGCACACACCCACGCCACGCATCGACACGGTGTACGCGCTGGTGAAGCTGCTCGCCCGCACGATGGATGAGCAGCGCGGGCGCGTGCGGATGCAGCCGACCGATTGAAGCCGACGGCTCGGGCAAACCCTAGATGGCGAACCAAATTTCGGAATCTTGATCCCAGTCAAGAGACTTTGATGCTGCTTCGCGGGACCATCCGGCGCTGGTAGTTTCGCTATAGAGGGCCTGGGCAGATCAGGTTCAAATTGGCAGATCAGACAAAAGGAGACACGCGATGGACACGCGACCCAAACTAGTCACCCAATTCAAGTTCACCGCAGCCGTGTTGGCCGCGGCGGTACTTGGTTTCGCAGGCACCACCGCGCACGCGGCCTGGGAGCCGACCAAGCCGGTTGAATTCGTCGTGCCCGCGGGCACCGGCGGCGGTGCCGATCAGATGGCGCGGTTGATCCAGGGCATCGTCATCAAATACAAACTGATGAAAGAGCCGCTTATCGTCGTCAACAAGTCCGGCGGCGCCGGCGCCGAGGGCTTCCTCGAAGTGAAAGGGGCCAAGGGCGACCCGCACAAGATCATCGTCACGCTCTCGAACCTGTTTACCACGCCGCTTGCCACCGGCGTGCCCTTCAATTGGCGCGACATGACGCCGGTCTCCATGATGGCCCTCGACCAGTTCGTGCTGTGGGTCAACGCGGAGGCGCCCTACAAGACCGGCAAGGAATATCTGGACGCCGTCAAGGCCGCCGGCCCCAGCAAGATGAAGATGGGCGGCATGGGCTCCAAGCAGGAAGACCAGATTCTCACGGCGGGCATCGAAAAGGCCACCGGAACCAAATTCATCTACATTCCGTTCAAGGGCGGCGGCGAAGTGGCCGTGCAGTTGGTCGGCAAGCACGTCGACTCCAGTGTCAACAACCCGATCGAAGCGGTGGCGCAATGGCGAGCCGGCAAGCTGCGCCCCTTGTGCATCTTCGACGAGAAGCGCCTGACGTACAAGGCCAAGGTGACGGACACCATGTCGTGGGCAGACATCCCGACCTGCAAGGAATCGGGCGTCGCGACTTCCTACACCATGCTGCGCGGCATTTTCATGGCGCCGGGCGTCACCAAGGAACAGACCGACTTCTACCTCACGATGCTCAAGAAGGTGCGTGAAACAGCGGAGTGGAAGGACTACATGGAAAAAGGCGCCTTCAATCAGACCAGCATCAGTGGCGACGACTACGTCAAGTGGCTCGGCAAGGCCGAGAACGACCACCGCGATCTGATGAAAGAAGCCGGCTTCATGGCGAAGTGAAGCTAAAGTCGCAGGCGTGACCCCCTGGGTTGGCCGGCCCTTGGCCGGCTGACCCGTTGCTGCCGGCCGCCCTTGCGCGAAGCGGCCCCAATTCCCCGGAGATCCCAGATGGAGCCACTCGAGACCGCCAGCGCCGAATCGCGCAGCGGCATTGCGACCAACGTAGTCGATGCCGTAGTCGCCCTGCTCGTGCTGATCATGGGCCTGGGCGTACTGGCGGGCAGCTGGTCGCTCGGTTCACGCTGGGAGAGCGACGGCCCAGGCGCCGGTTATTTCCCCTTCTACATCGGGCTCATCCTGTGCATTTCCGCGCTGGGCATCCTGTACCAGGCATTGCTGGGCAAGAAGAAAAACAAGGCGGTTTTTGTCGACAGTGTGCAGACCAGGCGGGTACTGTCGGTGCTGATACCGGCGCTCGTCTATGTGCTGGCCGTGCAGCTCGTCGGCTTGTACGTGGCCTCGGCCATTTACATCGCGCTGTTCATGATCGTGCTCGGCAAGTATTCACGGTTCAAGAGCATCGCCACCGGGCTGGCAGTGGTCGTCCTGTTTTTCCTGATGTTCGAAGTCTGGTTCAAGGTTCCGCTCTACAAGGGCATCTTCGATCCACTGCGGTTCCTCGGCTACTAGAGCCTTCCTTAGGTAGAAGAAATCGACTGTCATGGAAGAAATCAACGCGCTCTTTCAAGGTTTCAGCGTCGTGCTGACGCCGGTCAACCTGGTCCTGATGTTCGTGGGCATCATCCTTGGTGTGCTGATCGGCGTGCTGCCGGGGTTGGGCGGCGCGAACGGCGTGGCGATCCTGCTGCCGCTGACCTTCACGATGTCTCCGACGTCGGCGATCATCATGCTGTCGTGCATCTATTGGGGGGCGCTGTTCGGCGGCGCGATCACCTCCATCCTGTTCAATATTCCGGGCGAGCCCTGGTCGGTGGCGACCACCTTCGACGGCTACCCGATGGCGCAGGACGGACGTGCCGGCGCCGCCCTCACCACGGCGTTCACCTCCTCGTTCATCGGCGCCCTGCTGGCGGTGGTGATGATCACCTTTCTGGCGCCGATGGTGGCGCGGTTCGCGCTCAAGTTCGGCCCGCCGGAATACTTCGCGGTCTACCTGCTGACATTCTGCAGCTTTGTCGGCATGGGCAAAGGCTCGCCGTTCAAGATCCTGGCTTCGATGGCGATAGGCTTTTCGCTGGCGGCTGTGGGTATGGACACGGTCACAGGCCAGCTGCGGCTGACTTTCGGCATCCTCGAACTGATGCGTGGATTCGACTTCCTGATCGCCGTGATCGGGCTGTTCGGAATCGGCGAGATCCTGCTTTCGATGGAAGAAGGACTGGCATTCTCCGGCAAGAGCGCCAAGATCAATCCGCGCGTCGTGTTCGAAACCTGGAAGAAGCTGCCGCAGTACTGGGTGACTTCCTTGCGCAGCGCGCTTGTGGGCATCTGGATGGGCATCACGCCCGGCGGTGCCACGCCCGCCTCATTCATGAGCTATGGCCTGGCCAAGAAGATGTCGAAGAACGGGGCCAAGTTCGGCACTGGCGAGATGGAAGGCGTGATTGCCCCGGAAACCGCTGCGCATGCGGCCGGCACAAGCGCCCTGCTCCCGATGCTGGCACTCGGCATTCCGGGCTCGCCGACCGCCGCCGTGCTGCTGGGCGGCCTGCTGATCTGGGGCCTGCAACCCGGGCCGCTGCTGTTCGTGGAGCAAAAGGACTTCGTCTGGGGCCTGATCGCCAGCATGTACCTGGGCAACCTCGTCGGCTTGATCGTGGTGCTCACAACCGTGCCGCTGTTCGCCTCGATCCTGCGTATTCCGTTTTCGATCATCGCGCCGGTGATCGTCGTGATCTGCGCCATCGGAGCCTACACCGTGCACAACGCCATGCTCGACATCTGGATGATGATGTTGTTCGGCGTGGTGGGCTACTTCTTCAAGAAGCTGGATTACCCGTTGGCGCCTCTGGTGCTGGCCCTGGTGCTCGGCGACAAGGCCGAGGATTCGTTCCGCCAGGCCATGCTGCTGTCGCAGGGCGAAATGTCGATCCTTTGGGCCAACCCGCTGGTCGGCTCGATCTCGACGCTGGCCTTGTTGCTCCTGTTCTGGCCGCTGTTGTCGCGGCTGGTGGCGAAGGTCCGGCCACCCAAGCCCAGCGTCATCTCTGAAGAGCAGCCGGTCGATTGAGATAAAGGAAGTCGTCATGCCCGTGATCGCCCTGACCCAGGAGATGGGTTCCCTCGCCAAGGAAGTCTCCTTGCTGCTGGAGCAGCAGGGAAAGCTCGCCGTCATGCGCCATGAAGTGCTCGAAGGCGTGGCCGGCAAGATGCATGTGTCCACCAGCGTCATCAGCCGCTTGCGGGAAGGCAAGGCCGGACTGGCAGAGCGCATGCGGATCGACCGGGACCAGGTGGCGGTCTATACGGCCAAGGAAGTGTTCGCGCTGGCCGACCAGGGCAACATCGTGCTTCGAGGCTGGGGCGCCACCTGCCTGCTGCGTCCGGTGGCGCATGTGATCAGGGTGCGCGTCACGCGGCCCTTCGAACAGCGGGTGGCCTGGCTCATGGATCACCTCCAGATCAGCGACGAAGGATTCGCCCGCGACGAAGTGCGGCGCAGCGATGCTGCGCACGCCTCTCGCATGCACGCGCTGTTCGGCGTCACTTGGGGCGACCCGCTGCTGTACGACCTGGTCCTGAATACCGAGCGCGTGTCCGTGGAAAGCTGTGCGGCGCAAATCCTTCAGCTGGCCTCCCGCCCGGAGTTCCAGGAGACCGAGGCGTCTCGCGCAATGCTCCACAATCTGGCGCTGAGCGCCGCGGTGCGCAGCGCCATGAAGGAGAACCAGATCACGCATGACGTGAATGTGCAGATCGACGCGGCGCAAGGCAACGTGACCCTGCGCGGAATCGTGCTGAATGACCAGGAACGCGACGAAGCGGGCCGCGTTGCAGCTACGGTGCCAGGAGTCGGCGACGTCGACAACCAGCTGCGCGTGATGTCCGTGTATCACCGTTTTACGCAGGCGAAGCCGTGAACGTTGTCATTGCGGGCCGGACCCGCAACCCATGTCTTCCTAAATCTTGCCGCGCTGCTTGAGCCGGCTCAGCGTTTCTGCCGACAAATTCAGGTACGACGCGAGTTCCTTCTTGGGAATGCGGTCGAACAGTTCCGGGTGTTTGCGCAAGAAGCGCTTGAAGCGGCCGGGCGCATCCAGCAAATGCAGCGTGATGGTATGCGCCATGATCTCGCTCATCAGTTGCATCACGTGGTACTCGAATGACTGCTTGATCCCCGGATGGCGCTCCAGGAAAGCCACCCATTCGCGCAGCGGCAGCTTGGCCACGCGGGCCTTGGTGACGCAGACGATGCTGTACGGGGTGGGCGTTCCCAGCCGCCAGGCGGCATAACTGGTCTCCATGTCGCCTTCGTCGGTGAAGCGCAGGATCATCTCGTGCGCTTCCTGGTTGGTGACGACGCGCTTGAGGATGCCGTCGAGTATGAAGTACTGCTCCATCTCGTGCACCCCCTGGTCGAGCAGCGCATCGCCCTTCTGACACTCGATGATTTCGAGGTGCGGCTCGAGCTCGACCATTTGGCCCGCGGTCATGCCCTTCAACGCAATGTTGTGCGCGAGCTGGACTCGAATGACATTTCTTTCGGGGTGGCTATCTACGGATGACATCGAGGCACCGGGTGAACGCAAGGCACGTCCGCGAAGCGGCGGGGCCGAATCCTCGAAAATTGACCGTGGTCAAGAGTGAAAACGGGTTGGATTCCTATGATACCCCGACGCTGTGAATAACCGTCCGCCCGGATACAGCGGCCGCATCCAGCGAACACCAAAGGGCTCGCAACATGACCAACGCATCCCCCACGCAAGACACGACTGACGGCTTTCATCTTTTCATCGATGCGCTCAAGCTCAACGGCATCGATACGATTTACGGGCTCCCGGGTATTCCGATCACCGACCTCACCCGCATGGCGCAGGCCGAGGGGTTGCGCGTTATCTCCTTCCGGCACGAGCAACATGCCGGCAACGCCGCGGCGGCCGCCGGTTTCCTGACCCAGAAGCCCGGAATCTGCCTGACCGTGTCGGCCCCCGGCTTCCTCAACGGCCTCACTGCCCTCGCGAATGCGACGACCAACTGCTTCCCCATGATTCTCGTCAGCGGATCCAGCGAGCGCGAGATCGTCGACTTGCAGCAAGGCGATTACGAGGAGATGGACCAGCTCGCGATTGCCAAGCCTTTGTGCAAGGCCGCCTTCCGCGTTCTGCACGCGCAGGATATCGGTGTAGGCGTTGCGAGGGCAATCCGCTCTGCGCTGTCCGGGCGTCCCGGCGGCGTCTATCTGGACCTGCCGGCCAAGCTGTTCGCGCAAACGATGGATGCGGCGGCCGGCAAGAAGTCGCTGATCAAGGTCGTCGACCCGGCGCCGCGCCAGATCCCCGCCGCCGACGCGGTGCAGCGCGCCGTGGATCTGCTCAAAGGCGCCAAGCGCCCGCTAATCGTGCTGGGCAAGGGCGCCGCCTATGCGCAGGCCGACGCCGAGATCCGCGCGCTGGTCGAGAAGACCGGCATCCCCTACCTGCCGATGTCGATGGCCAAGGGCCTGCTGCCCGACACCCATCCGCAGTCGGCCTCCGCCACCCGCTCGTACGTGCTGGCCGAAGCCGATGTGGTGATGCTGGTGGGCGCGCGCCTGAACTGGCTGCTGTCGCACGGCAAGGGCAAGACCTGGGGCGGCGCCAACGCCGAAACCCGCCAGTTCATCCAGATCGACATCTCGCCCACCGAAATGGACAGCAACGTGCCGATCGCCGCGCCGCTGGTCGGCGACATCGGCTCCTGCGTCTCCGCGCTGCTGGCGGGCATGGGATCCAACGTTCCCAAAGCGCCGGCCGACTGGACGCAGTCGATCGCCGAACGCAAGGACAAGAACGTCTCCAAGATGGCGGAGACGCTGGCGCAGAACCCCTCGCCGATGAATTTCCACAGCGCGCTCAACGTCATCCGCAATGCGGTGAAGGCGCGCCCCGATGCGATCGTCGTCAACGAAG
>JBKJHN010000144.1:0-2704 GCA_046599015.1 Ramlibacter sp. | reverse complement strand
GTTCGGATTGACCTTGATCTGCTGGCGTGACTTCTCGCTGCTGATCGCTTCGGCCGAACAGACGTCGATGCAGGCGTTGCAGCCCACCGTTTCATTGCGGCTGTGGGCGCAGAGCTTCTGCTTGTAGCTGAAAAATTTCGGCTTCTCGAATTCGCCGACCAGCTCGCGCAGCTTGAACAGCACGACGAACAGGTCGGCGGGCCGTCCCACATGAAAGTAGCCTTGCGGTGGCGCGTGCTGCAGGAAGGCCGGGGCGGCACGCAGGTCCAGCACCAGATCGAATTGTTCGCTGAAAGCCGCGCTGTCGCGGCCGAAGTCGATGGCGCCGGCGATCTCGCAGGCCTTGACACAGGCCCGGTGCGACGCGCACTTGGCCAGATCGATCTGGTAATCCAGCCCGATGGCGTTTTCCGGGCAGGCAGCGACGCAGGCGTTGCAGCGAGTGCACAGGTCCAAGTCGATCGGATTGTCGCGCGTCCACTTGAACTCGAAAGCGCCCAGCCAGCCTGTCAGGCTGTCGATGCGTCCGCCAAGCACCGGGTAGCGGTGCTCCTGCGCGCCGGCGCCACCCTGGGTGAACAAGGTCACGTCGAGCACGTCGCTCACCAGCCCAGCGGCCTGCTCGGCGTGCTCCATCGAACCGATGATGAGCAGCCGGCCCGTGCTCTTGTAGGTGACGGTGGCAACCGGCTCCGGTTCAGGCAGATGGGCCGCTGCCAAAAGGGCAGCTATTTTTGGCATGGACCGCGCAGCATCGCGGCTCCAGCCGCCCGTCTCACGGATGTTGACGAACTTGATCGGTGAGTACGACTCGCCGCGAGGCGCTTCCAGCGCGCCTTCGGTGTTCCCTGCGATCTCGGCGAACAGCCGCTTTTCCTGGGTACAGGCGACGACCACCGGATCGGCGCCCTTGATTGCAAGCTGGAAAGCGGCGGCCTCGCGGCGGCACAGACTGGAATGCCGGGTCAGGTCCTCATTCAACACCGCGCCCAGGATCTTCTCCTGCAGCGGCATCGTCTTGTTGCAATCGCAAATCAGGGTCGGCATGGTCGGTCGGTTCGGGTACTGCGGGCGGCGGCGGTTCGGACTGTGCCACGGTTTCAGCAGTGGGGTTATCCGCAACATCCCTCGCCTGGGCGGCGGCCTGCGCAGCGGCGGCTTCCGCTTCTTCTTTCTCCTCCCGGTCGAACAGCCCGAGAAATTTGGCACTGACCAGTTGCCGCAACATCGCCTGCGGGATCGGGTCGGGTTGGGAATAGTCGTCGATATAGACGTCCATGCCATCCATCACGTTGTAGCGTGGGTCGGCAAAGAGCTTTTTCATCGCAGCGTTCTTTACTTCCGGTGCGACATCGCGCGCGGCGAACCGCGTGAAGTCCGAGTCGGCGGTGAGGGCTTTGACGTCGTCGAGGGTGAGGGGGGGCAGTTGATCGGCGGTGCCCCCGCCCTTGTCGCTTTTTGCGGTCGGTGGCTGGGTCTCAGTGCCCCCACCCCTGCCCTCCCCCGGAGGGGGAGGGGGAGAGACCGGCGAGGACGGTTCGCTTGTATTGCTCCCTCCCCCTTCGGGGGAGGGCTGGGGTGGGGGCACGACCGCAACGGGCACCGCCTGAACCTTCCCCTCCTTCACATCCAACTTACGCTTCGACCAGCGGCCGATGAAGCCATCACTCATTGCCGCCCCCGCCAGATTTCTTTTCCGTCGAAACCGAAGCTGGATTGCCAAACCGGTCCTGCAAGGTCTTGAAACTTTCGGGCCGTTTGCGACGCTTGGGCTCGATCGCGTAATGCTCATCGGCAAATGCGCGCAGCCACTCCACGACGTGGACGGGCGCGGGCACCTGCTCAACGGTTTCCTGCGCGTCGAGCCATCGGCCCGCATCGTGATAGCTCAGTGAAACCATGGCCGGACGAGCCAGCGGGTGATCGGTCACGCCGGACTCCTCATCCATGCGCCACAGCACGAACCAGCACGGCGCCGGCGTGGTGACGTTGAGGTAATAGCCTTCCGCGTCGTCACGGAACAATTCCACCTTGAAGCCGGGATGCAGCCACCGCTCCTCGTCATCGCTTTTGAACAGCAGGCGTGCCTCGTTGCCGAATGCCGCGTGGTGCGCCACCACATCTGCGAGCACCCAACGCCAGGGCTGCCATCGGTTGTCGATCCTTTCGCGGCGCATGATCACCGCGACATCGATGCTGGGGCGCGCCTCCATATGCCTGGCTACATTCAGGTGTCTTTAGAGATCGTGATCGTCGGAAACTTGGACGAAAAGTCCTTGGCCTTGGCGGCGATCTTGATCGCGACTTGCCGCGCGACAGCCTTGTAGATGGCCGCAACTTCGCCATCCGGGTCGGACACCACCGTGGGCTTGCCGCTGTCCGCCTGCAGGCGGATGTGGATGTCCAGCGGCAGTGCCCCGAGGTAGTCCATTCCATATTGCTCGGCCATGCGCTTTCCGCCGCCTTCGCCGAAGATGTGCTCGGCATGGCCGCATTGGCTGCACACGTGCACCGCCATGTTCTCGACGATGCCCAGGATCGGCACGCCGACCTTCTCGAACATCTTGATGCCCTTCTTGGCATCGAGCAGCGCGATGTCCTGCGGTGTGGTGACGATCACCGCGCCGGTCATCGGCACACGCTGCGACAACGTGAGCTGGATGTCGCCCGTGCCCGGGGGCAGGTCGACGATCAGATAGTCCAG
>JBKJHN010000103.1:0-12367 GCA_046599015.1 Ramlibacter sp. | reverse complement strand
CGTGCCGTGGCTGAAATTCAGCCGCACCACGTTCACGCCTGCACGAATCATCTGTTCGAGCAGTGCCGGATCGCTGGAAGCAGGTCCGAGGGTGGCAACGATCTTGGTGGCGCGACGGGCCATGGGGTCTCCTGTAACTGAACCGGATTTTCACACGGCGAACGACGCAATGCGCAGTTACCGATGCCTGGATGCAGGTGTGACCTCAGCCGTTGGCGCGCTTTTGCAAGATTTCAAACGCCGGCAGCGTCTTGCCTTCCAGCACTTCCAGGAAAGCGCCGCCGCCGGTGGAGATGTAGCTCATGTCCTTTTCGATGCCGTACTTTGCAATGGCCGCCAGCGTATCGCCGCCGCCGGCAATGCTGAAGGCCGGGGACTGAGCGATCGCGCGGGCAATCGTCTCGGTGCCGTGGGCGAACGCGTCGAACTCGAACACCCCGACCGGGCCGTTCCAGACGATGGTTCCGGCGGTCATGAGTTGCTCGGCCAGCTTGCGTGCGGTGTCGGGACCGATATCCAGGATCAGGTCATCGTCCTGCACTGCGCTGGCCGCCTTGACGGTCGCCGGCGCGTCAGCGGCAAAGGTCTTGGCCGTCACCACGTCGGTCGGAATCGGCACGTCGGCCCCGCGCGCCTTCATCGCCTCGATCACCGCGCGAGCCTCAGCCACCAGATCTGCCTCGGCCAGCGACTTGCCGATCTTCAGGCCCGCTGCCAACATGAATGTGTTGGCGATGCCTCCGCCGACGATCAGCTGGTCGACATTGCGGGCCAGCGACTTCAGGATCGTGAGCTTCGTAGACACTTTGGAGCCGGCGACGATCGCCACCAGCGGCCGCTTGGGATTGGCCAGCGCCTTGCTGATGGCGTCGAGCTCGGCGGCGAGCAGCGGACCGGCACAGGCGATCTTCGCGTACTGCGCGATGCCATAGGTCGACGCTTCGGCGCGATGCGCGGTGCCGAATGCGTCGTGCACGAAGATGTCGCAGAGTGCCGCCATTTTCTGCGCCAGCTCAGGGTTGTTCTTCTTTTCGCCCTTGTTCACGCGGCAGTTTTCCAGCATGACCAGCTGCCCCGGCTGAACCTCGACACCGTTGACCCAATCGCGCACCAGCGGCACCGGACGGCCCAGCAATTCTCCCAGCCTCCGTGCCACCGGCGCCAGCGAATCCTCGGGCTTGAACTCTCCCTCGGTTGGCCGCCCCAGGTGGGAGGTGACCATGACCGCGGCGCCGGCCTCCAGCGCCATGCGGATACAGGGGACCGACGCCCGCACCCGGGTGTCTTCGGTGATGCCGCCGGCGGCGTCTTGCGGCACGTTGAGGTCGGCGCGGATGAAGACGCGTTGGCCGGCGGCTTTGCCTTCGGCACACAGGTCGGTGAAGCGCAAAACATTCATGGCGAGGCTCTCTGAACAAAAACGGCTGATTGTAGGCAAGCTCTGCGCGCTACTCGAACGTCATGCCGGGCTCGATCGGGAAGCCGCGCTGGAAATCCGCTGCGGCCAGGCGTTTGCCGCCGGCGCGTTGCAACTGCGTCAGGCGCACGCACTCATCCCCGCAGCTTACGTCGATCCCCGCGGCGGCAACGCAGACCACCTGACCGGGCCGCGCGTCCGGCTCCGCGCAGGGCACCGGCAAGGCGCTCCACAGCTTCACCACTTCGCCGTCCAGCTGAGTGTGGGCGCCCGGAAATGGATCGAAAGCGCGAATGCGCCGTGCAATCACATCCGCCGGTTGCGACCAGTCAACTTTTGCCTCGGCCTTTTCGATCTTGTGGGCGTAGCTGACGCTCGCTTCGGGCTGCGCCGTCCTTTGCAGTGCGCCGCAGGCCGCCAGTTCCAGGGCCTCGACAATAAGGCGGCCACCCAGGACCGCGAGCTTGTCGTGCAGCGTGCCCGTGGTGTCATTGGGGGCGATCAGCACGCGCTCGGCCAGCAGCATGTCGCCGGTGTCCAGCCCCGCATCCATCTGCATGATCGTGACCCCCGTCTCGCTGTCTCCGGCTTCGATCGCACGGTGGATCGGCGCAGCGCCGCGCCAGCGCGGCAGCAGCGACGCATGGATGTTCAGGCACCCCAGCCGCGGAACATCGAGCACCCACTGCGGCAGGATCAGCCCGTAGGCCGCGATGACCATGACGTCGGGCCGGGCGGCTTCGATTTCTATTCGCGCCGCAGCGGCATCCGCCGGGTACTTGCCGTCCAGGCGCAAGCTGCGTGGCTGCGCCAGCGCGATCCCCTGTTGCAAGGCAAATTGTTTGACGGGCGAAGCGTGTAGCTTCATGCCGCGACCGGCCGGCCGGTCCGGCTGGGTCAGGACCAGCGGGATGCGAAAGCCCGCGGCGTGCAGGCGCTCGAGCGCTACGCGGGCGAAATCGGGAGTCCCCGCGAAGATGGCACGCACGTTGTAATTGTTGAAGTCAGTTGCGCTGGTCGTTGGGCGCGTTGATGAATTCCATGCCGGGATGGGCGCGCTGCACCACGTTACGCTCGTCCAGGTAAACCCAGTAGAACATGTCGCCGCCGCCCTGATCGCGCCACCGGTACGTCAGCACCGGCCCGCGCCAGCTGGCAACCCGATCGATCATGGCCGGCCAGCCGAACTCACGTTCCACATCGTCGCGCGTCCACTTACCAGGTTCGATGCGGTGGAAGTTGTTTTCGGTGAGCACCTGGCGCGACTGCACGACCCGGCCGCTGGCGTCGAGGTCCACCATCCAGGCGAACTGGCCCACCGGCTGCATGGAATACTGCAGCCTTTCGCCGCCAGGCAGCCTGAACATCCGCTGAGGCGGTCCCATCCGGGCGATCACAGCCTCGCGCGGGGTGCCCGGCGCGAAGTCATAGCCACTGAAAGAGATGCCGGCGCAACCCATCAGCAGCACGGTGATCAAGATGAACAACGATCTGCACACGGTGAGGCACTCCGGCGTACGGGTCAGGCGCGCACGGTTTCGCGCCGGGCCTTGAGCATCTTGGTCTTGATGCGATTGCGCTTGAGCGGCGACAGGTACTCGACGAACACCTTCCCCAGCAGATGGTCCATCTCGTGCTGAATGCAGACGGCGAGCGTCCCTTCGGCTTCCAGGGTCCGCGCCTTGCCGTCGGCGTCGAGCGCGGTGACCTTGACGGCTGCCGCACGCTCCACACCATCGTAGATTCCGGGCACCGACAGGCAGCCCTCGTCGCTGATCTGCCGTTTGTCACTGGCCCAGACGATCTCCGGATTGATCAGCACCAGCGGCTCGTTGCGCTGCTCGGAGATGTCGATCACGACCAGCCGTTCATGGACGTCGACCTGGGTCGCGGCCAAACCGATGCCGCTGGCGGCGTACATCGTTTCCAGCATGTCGCCAATCAGCTTCTTGATGCGCGCATCGACCGCGCGAACGGGCCTGGCCACCGTGTGCAGCCTGGTATCGGGATAACAAAGAATCGGAAGAAGTGCCATGGATTCAAGGAAGAAGGTGTCGCTATTTTCGCTACTTTTGGCTTTTCCGGCATGGCCCGCACCCCATAAACGTTGCCCAATCAAGGGCTTGAGCGCAGAATTGCCAGTACTTTGTCAAGACTTTCGAACGCCGGGCCAACCCGGCAGTCGAAGCCCGCGGATGCAAAAACACAGCGAGAACCCGACGATGGACCCCAAGGCTCATGGACCGCGCGGCAGCGCGCTGAAGGCCGGGACCGCGCTGGTAGCGCTGGCCGCCGGCCTGTTGGCGGCCCCGGTTCTCGCGCAGAACTTCCCAATCACTTCCGGCCAGCGGTCCACGGCCGAACAGGTGGCCCAAAGCGGGGTGCCACTGTCGGAACTGGCGCCGAACGCGCCCGAAGAATACACCGTCAAGCGCGGCGACACCCTTTGGGCCATCTCGGGCCTGTTCCTGACGAGCGCATGGCGCTGGCCTGAGCTGTGGGGCATGAACATGGAAGAGGTGCGCAATCCGCACCGCATCTATCCGGGCCAGCAACTGGTGCTGGAGAAAAGCGACGGCCGTGCCCGCTTGCGCGTGCGCGGGCTGGCCGCAGGTGAAAGCGATCGGCCGATGGAGACTGTTCGCGTCTCGCCGCGCATCCGCGTCGAAGCGCTGGCAGATCCTGCGATTCCCACCCTGAAAACTCATCTGATCGAGGCTTTCCTGGCCGAGCCCGCGATCGTCGACGAGGGGACGCTGCTGCGGGCCCCGCGCATCGTGGCTGCCCCGGATAGCCGCGTGCTGCTCACGCGCGGCGACCGCGCCTACGCCCGCGGCGCGGCGACCACGCCGCTGTTGCAGCCTGTCGGCGGCCAAAACAACGAGTACCGGGTGTTCCGTAATGCGCGACCCCTGAAAGACCCGATGACCCGGGCGATCCTGGGCTACGAAGCGCAATATCTGGGCAAAGTGTCCCTGGTGCGCGGAGAAAGCACCGAGGCGGTGAAGAATGCCAGCGGCGGCGTCGATACCCTGCCGGTGCCCGCGACCATCGACATCGTTTCGGCCAAGGAGGAGATGCGGATTGGAGACCGCCTGCTGCCGGAGCCGCCGCGCCAATTTCTGAGTTATGTGCCGCACGCCCCGGCCGGGCGGATGGATGGCACCATCGTCTCCGTGTATGGGGACGCGGTGTCCTTCGCGGGACAGAATCAGGTCGTGGTGATCAACATGGGCACAGCCGACGGCGTTGAAAGCGGCCATGTGCTGGCCATCCTGAAAGCTGGCGAAAGGCGAGTCGACCGCTCGCAGGCCGGTGAGCGCACAGCCATCAAACTGCCGAATGAACGCAATGGCCTGATGATGGTGTTTCGCCCGTTCGAGAAGCTTTCCTATGCGCTGATCCTGGAAATCAACGATACCGTGCAGGTGGGCGACCGGGTCGTCAACCCCCGTTAGCCGCGAACCAGTGATGGAGCGCTCGGAGCTGGCAGCGTGGCTGCGCCTAGCCCTGACGCCGGGGGTCGGAAACGGCGCGGCTCGCCGTCTGCTGGCTGCCTTCGGACTGCCGGCCAATGTGTTCGTCCAGTCCGACGCGGCATTGCGGCAAGTCGTTCCGGCGGCTCAAGCGTCGGCCTTGCGCAGCGAGCCCGCGCCATTGGCGGCTCTGGTCGAAGTCACGCTTCGCTGGTTGGAACAGGCCGGCGGCGGCACCCGCAGCATCCTCACACTGGCCGATCCGCGCTATCCGGCCCCGCTGCTCAACATCGAAGATCCGCCGTTGATGCTTTACGTCGTCGGCGAGGCGCCCCAGGCCTGGCCGCGGGCGATTGCGGTGGTCGGCAGCCGCAACCCGACCCCGCAGGGCTTGGTGAATTCCCGCAAGTTCTCCGAGTGTTTTGCGCAGGGCGGGCTCACGGTCGTGTCGGGGCTGGCCCTGGGGGTCGACGGCGCCGCACACGAGGGCGCGCTGGAAGCAGCCGCCCCGGACCAGCTAGCCACCGTGGCTGTGGTCGGCACCGGGCTGGACCGCGTCTATCCACGCCAGCATCTCAACCTGGCGCACCGGATTGCCAAAGCCGGGCTGCTGCTCAGTGAATACCCGATCGGCACGCCGCCCTTGGCACCGAATTTTCCGAAGCGCAACCGGATCATCGCGGCGCTGAGCGAAGGCACGGTGGTGGTGGAGGCGGCACTGCAATCCGGTTCCTTGATCACCGCGCGCCAGGCCGCCGAGCAGGGCAAGGACGTGTTCGCGATTCCCGGCTCCATTCACTCACCGCAGTCCCGAGGCTGTCATGCCTTGCTCAAACAGGGCGCCAAACTGGTCGAAACGGCGCAGGATGTGCTGGAGGAATTGACACTGGGCCCGGCCAGGAGTTCTTCGGTCGGCGCCGCGCCGACGGCGTACGAGAGCACGGAGTCAGCGCAAGACAGCATGATGGCCGCGTTGGGGTTCGATCCGGTCACGATCGATTCTCTGGTCGCACGCACGGGGATAGCCGCTTCGCACCTGCAGGCGAAGTTGCTCGAACTCGAGCTGCAAGGCGCGGTGGCGCGGCTGCCGGGCGGCCTGTTCCAGCGAGTTGGCGCCGCCTGAGCGACGCGAGTGAGGCGCCGGGGCAACAGCCGCTCGGATGGCGGCCTCGCGCCGGCCATTCTGGGCTATATTGAGTCCATGTTTGAAGTGCTCGTTTTTGTCTACGAACACTACTGGCGCGGCGATGCCTGCCCCGAGCCGCAACAGCTTGGGCGCAAGCTCAGCGCCCACGGGTTCGAGCCTGATGAAATCCACGAGGCCCTGGTTTGGCTCGATGGCCTTAATCTGGCGGCGCAAAGTGCTGCCGTCGCCGACCCGGAGTCGGCCAACCCGCCTTCGGCGCCCACATTGCAGTCCCCATCGAGCATGCGCGTCTATTCGGTAGCCGAGCAGGATCACCTGGGTGCCGAATGCCTCGGCTTCGTCTCGTTCCTCGATTCATCGGGTGTGCTGCCCGCAGCCATGCGCGAGATCGTCATCGATCGGGCGATGGCGGCACCGGGCGATCCGGTACCGCTGGACGACCTGAAAATCATCGTCTTGATGGTCTACTGGAGCTTCGGGCAGGAGCCCGACGCGCTGGTGCTCGACGAGCTGTGCGACCCCGCCGATGGGCGCCTCGCCCACTGACGTTCGGCAGACAGGGTCGTCCCGGGCTTGACCTGGGATCCAGGTATTTGCCACGCCGACATGGATTGCGGGGCAGGCCCGCAATCACAACTCTACTTGCGCACCCAACTTACTCCGCCTTGAACCCCGACGCCTTGATCGGGGACTCCCATTTCTTCAGGTGCTCGGCCTGGGTGGCGGCGAGCTGGGGACCTGGAGCGTGGTTGGGCACCAGACCGAAACCGTAGATCCTCTCCTGGATATCCGGCGCCTTCAAGGCGTCGGCCACGGCGCGGTCGATGCGCGCCACCAGGTCGGCCGGCATGCCGGGCGGGCCATAGAGGCCGAAGAAGGCATCGGCGGTGCTGTTGATGCCCTGCTCTCTCAAGGTCGGCACGTCGGGCAGCGCGCGCGAGCGCTGCTCGCCCGTCACGGCGAGGATGCGTACCCTGCCGGCCTTGTGGTGCTCGAGGGTCTCGGACGCGGTGTCGACCATCAGCGGAACCTGACCGCCGATCAGGTCCTGCGCTGCGGGTGCGCCGCCCTTGTAGGCGATGTGAGTGAGCGGCACGCCCGCCGCCTGGCTCAGCAGCATCCCCGCGAAATGCGGCACAGTACCGGCACCGGAAGTTGCGTAGTTGGCCTTGGCCGGGTTCGCCTTCATCCAGGCCAGCACTGTCTTCAGATCGCCGGCGGGCGCGCCCGGCCCGGCCGTGACGGCGAAGTCGAATGTGACGATGCGCGACACCGGCGTGAAGTCCTTGATCGGGTCGTACGGCAGGGTCGGGTAGAGGTGCGGTGCGATCACCATCGCGCCGCTGGGCGACAACACCAGATTCTGGCCATCGGGCGGCATGCGCTTGAGTTCGCCGAGGATGAGCCGGCCCGCCGCGCCCGGCTTGTTGTCGACGAGCACGTTCTGGCCGAGCGAGGCCTTCAGCCTGTCCGCCAGCAGGCGCGCAATCACATCGGCCGAGCCGCCCGGCGGAAAGCCAACCCAGATCTTGGTTGTGCGCTCCTGCGCAAGCACGGCGGGCAGCGCGACGGAAGCGGCCGCGAGGGCGGCGAATTGGCGGCGTTTCATGGATGTTCCTTGATCTGACAAACGAGTTAAATTTAGCGGTTCGGAGAACGCGCCGCCATCAGGGCGCACCCGCACAGAGAGACAGAATACCCAAAATTGGAGCAGTACCCATGACCGTCATCGACGTCCACACCCACATGTTCACGACCAAATGGCTGGAGCTGCTCAAGAAGGAGGGCGGCATGTACAACATCCAGACCCGGCCCGACGGGCAGCAGGAAATCTTTAGAGGCAACACCCCGGTGGTGCTGCCGCAGAACGGCCACTTCAATTGGGAGCTGCGCATCGAGCACATGGACCAGGCCGGCATCGACGTGTCGGTGGTCTCGCTCACCTGCCCCAACGTGTATTGGGGCGGCGAGGAAGTCAGCGTGCAGGCAGCGCGCGAGGCCAACGACAACGTGGCCGAGGCGCAAGTCCGGTACCCGGACCGCATCCGCTGGTTTGCATCGCTGCCCTGGGAGTATCCGCAACGCGCCGTCGAAGAGCTGGAACGCAGCTGCGCCAAGGGTGCGGTGGGCGTGATGGTGCTGGCCAACATTGCCGGCAAGAGCCTGACCGATCCGATGTTTGCACCCATCTGGGCCGCCATCGACAAGCGCGCGCTGCCCGTCCTGGTACACCCGACCGACCCGCCGGGCGTGGATGCCATGGACATGACCAAGTTCGACCTGAGCTGGTCGGTCGGCTTCATGTTCGACACCACGCTGGCCATCACGCGGATGATCTTCGAGGGCTTCTTCGACCAGTACCCCAACATGAAAGTGATCGCCTCGCACGGCGGCGGCACGCTGCCCTACCTGGTGGGACGATTCGAGAAAGGCGACGAGGTCGAACTGGCCTTACGCCGCCAGATGAAGCGCAAGCCGACCGACTACCTGCGGCATATCTATTACGACAGCATCACCTATGACCTGCGAAGCCTGAAGTATTTGATTGAGATCGTCGGCGCTGAGCGCGTGATGTTCGGCACCGATTGGCCGCATTGGGTGCATGACACGAAGGGGGCGTTCGCCAATACGGCGCAGTTGCCGGAAGGGCAGATGAAGGCTGTGAGGGCGGGCAATGCGGCGAAGGTGTTCGGGTTCTAGCGGTTCCAGGGGCGCCGTAGTCGGCTGCGTAAGATAGGCAACTCCCGTTCACAGGAGTTTGCCTTGACCCTCAAGAAGCTCATCGTCGGAGTGCTCGCAGCCCTGGCAATCGCCGCCACGGTTTCCTGGTTCTCCCTCGACAAGGAAACCCGCGGCTTCGTGGCCACGCTCCCCACCAACCGCGACATCCTGTTCTGGAGCCCATCCCAGCGCGACGCCGCCTTCCGCGCGCTCGATCGTATTTCTCTGCTCGCCAAGTCGCGCGTGATCCCCGCCTCCGGCAGGCCCATGCCGCTTGCGCCCGGCCCGGCGCTCAAGCTGCCGCTGGACGTCGACGCCTACATGGCCGGCCAGCGCAGCGCGGCGCTCATCGTCTTGCACGACGGCAAGGTGCGGCTGGAGCGATACGGCCTGGACTTCGACGCCAACGGGCGCTGGACCAGCTTTTCCGTGGCCAAGTCCATCACTTCCACATTGCTCGGCGCCGCCGTGCGCGACGGGCACATCAAGAGCATGGACGACAAGGTCAGCGCGTACATCCCGCAGTTGAAGGGCTCCGCGTACGACGACGTGAGCATCCGCCAGCTGTTGACAATGACCTCCGGCGTAAGGTGGAACGAGGACTACGCCGACCGCAATTCGGACGTGGCGCTGTTCAACAAGCACCAGCCCGAAGACGGCGTGGATGCGCTGGTGAGCTACATGCGGCGGCTGCCGCGCGAGGCGCCGCCCGGCACGCGCTGGAACTACAGCACGGGGGAAACCAACCTGGTCGGCATCCTGGTGAGCCAGGCTGTGAAGAAGCCCTTGGCGCTCTACCTTTCCGAAAAGATCTGGGGGCCGGCCGGCATGGAGCAGCAAGCGACGTGGCTCCTGAACAAGACCGGGGAGGAGATCAGCGGCTGCTGCATCCAGGCCGCCGCGCGGGACTATGCGCGCTTCGGCCAGTTCATCGTGGGCGGCGCGCGCGTCAATGGCCAAAGCATCGTGCCGGAAGGCTGGCTGGCCGAGGCGACGACCACGCGCACCGAGATCGGCCGGCCGAACCGCGGCTATGGCTACCAGTGGTGGACCTATGCTGACGGCAGCTTCGCCGGGCGCGGCATCTTCGGCCAGGGCATCTTCATCGACCCCCGGCGCAAGATCGTGATCGCCTCCAACGCCAATTGGGCCAATGGGGCCAGAGACCCTGCCGCCAACGGCGCGAGGGAGGAGTTCTACCTGGCCGTTCAGAAGGCCATTGATGACGAGGCCGCAGGCCAGCCGGGTTCAAGCGCGACAAAGTAACGCGCGTGCGCGGAAGCTCCCTGCCAGGCGGCGTCCAAGCAGCGTTGGCCTGACGCGCGCGCGCACGGTCCGGAGCCGTTTCTGGCTGTTCAAGTCGGCGGGCTGTCCAGAGGCTGATCGACAACATCGCCCAGTAAGATGCGATAACGTTGCGGCCGGTGTGAGCCTCCTGCTACGACCTCGAATCTGCCGTGGTGTATCGCCGCGATCTTGGCAACGACTTGGTGACCAAGGCCCAATCCGAGCCCGCCGCCACGCGGCGAAACCTTAGCCGACATGGACTGGCCGTTGTCACGCACCTCCAGGACCGGCGGATTGCCGCCCACCATCACCTCGATCAGCGTGCCGGCTGGCGTGTGCTGGATCGCGTTCTCGATCAGGTTGCGCAGCGCGATCTGCAGGAGCGTCGGGTGACCCTTGATCTCGCAACGACCAGAGGCTTCCAGCGAGATTTCCTGGCCCGCCTGGTATGACCGCTGCGCATACTCGGCGAGCACTGACCTTGCCAGTTCCACCAAATCCACGGGCTGGGCGACCTCCGCCAGTTCTGCACGACTCGCCCGCGCCAGGGCAAGCAGGTCGGTGATCACCGCGCCCGCGCGTACCGCGTCTTGCTTGACCCGGAGCGTCGCGGCTGACCGCTCCGGCTCGGTCAAGCTCTTGTCCAGAGCGTCTATGTTCAGCGCTATGGACGCCAGAGGTGTGCGCAATTCGTGCGCGACTTCGCTGGCCAAGTGGCGCTCACGCTCCAACGCGAGGTTGTAACGCTGGATCAAGTTGGAGATCGACTGGACGATGCCCCTGAACTCCTGGTGCTGCGGTCCGCGCAAGGCGGTGTCCCTGTGGATGTCGAGAAGATGCACTTGCCGGCTGAGATTGTGCAGAGGCTGGAGACCGCGCCGGATGGCGAAGATGAGGATGAGCGAGATGACGGGAAGCAGCCACAGACCCGGGGTGGCGACCTGTTCCGCAATGTCCTCGGCCAAGCCCTCGCGCTCGACCAGGCTGAGCATCACGCTGACACGTAGCCCGCGCACCGGCCCGTCCCACCGGGAGAAAGAACGCCAATGCACAGGGGGCGAACCGATCGTGATGGTTTCAAATCCCTCCCTTTCCGAAAACGTCGGCGTCGGCGCCTCGCCGGTTCGAGCCACCAGCGTGCCATCCCGATCCCAGACAAAGACGCTCAACGACTGCTGGTAATCGTGTGCCCGCAGTTTGGCGGTACCGCTGAGCGCCGCCGGGTTCGGGGCGGGCGCAAAGCTTGTCAAGCGCTGTGTCAGCAACAAGGAAGCGACGCTCGCCAAGTGACCATCGGTCAATTCATCGGCCTCATGCATCCCGGTGCGATAGGCGAAGTAGACGAAGGTCGCCCACACGAGCAGCAAAGACCCCAGGGTCCACGCCAGCAGGTGACGAAAGAGCGATGGCGACAGCATCACGGCTTCGGTTCCGATGGGACGAAATAGCCCACGCCGCGCATGGTCTCTATCATCGCCACGCCGAGCTTCTTGCGAACATGGTGCACATGGACCTCGATCGCATTGCTCTCCAACGCTTCGCGCCATTCATACAAGCTGGCCTCCAACTGGGCCTTCGAGAGGACCCGCGGGCTCGCCTCGAGCAGGGCGAGCAGAACCGAGAACTCGCGGGGCGACAAGTCGATCTGGACGCCGCCCCGGTGCACGGTTCGCGCGGCCGGGTCGATTTGAACGTCACCCCATCGGAGATTCGCGTCGGCCCGGCCGGCCGACCTGCGCCGCAACGCGCGAATTCGCGCCGCGACCTCGCCTGCATCAAAGGGTTTGGTGATGTAGTCGTCCGCGCCCATGTCCAGTCCACCGATCCGCGAGGCCACCTCGTCGCGCGCCGTCATGATCACGACTGGCGTGTCTGGCGCAGGAAGCTTGCCAGCCTTCGCACTGCGGATGTACCGCAACACTTCGATGCCGTCGCCATCGTCCAAACCGAGATCGAGCAGCACCATATCGAAGGGCTCGCTGCGCAGGGCAGCCAAGGCTGGCCAAACTCTGTCGACCCGTTCGACGGCCCAGCCGCACTGGCGCAGCGCCATTGCCAGTCCCTGGGCGATGCCCGCGTCGTCCTCGATCACCAAGATTCGCATGGTCAAGCATTTTCTGGAAGCTCCTTAAGTTTGCCTTAAGCCCGGCCGCTCAACGTGCAGGCATGCAGGCCTCCACCCATCGCTCACTCTGGACGGCCTCCGTCACGGCGCTTGTTCTGGTCGTGTTATGGGACTTGTCCGGCCTGGACGTGGACCTGGCGCGAGCGATGGGCGGCCTGCAAGCCTTCCCGCTTCGAGACAACTGGTTCCTCGGC
>JBKJHN010000100.1:0-4538 GCA_046599015.1 Ramlibacter sp. | reverse complement strand
GCTGCCAGGGCGTGGCACCGTCAATCGCTGAGGCCTCGTAATACGACGGCGAAATCGTCTGCAACCCGGCCAGCAGCGTGATGGCGACGAAAGGCACGCCGCGCCAGATGTTGGCTGCGATCACCGAAAAGCGGGCGTTCCAGGGATCGCCAAGGAAGTCGATGTAGCGGTCGATCAGGCCCATCTTCATCAGAATGAAGCTGATGATCGAGAACTGGGCGTCATACAGCCACCAGAAAGCCAGCGCCGAAAGCGCGGTCGGCACGATGTAGGGCAGCAGGATGACGGCGCGAAAGAAGCTCTTGAAGCGCAGGTTGCGATTGAGCAGCAGCGCCAGCCACAGGCCCAGGTAGAACTTGATGACGCTGGCCACCGTCGTATAGAACAGGGTATTGAACAGCGCCAGCCGGGTCACGCTGTCGCCCCACAGGAAGATGTAGTTCTCCAGGCCGACCCACTCGCCGGGTCGACCGATCTTGGCGTCGGTGAAACCCAGCCAGACGCCGAGTCCCAGCGGATAGGTCAGGAACAGCAGCAGCAGCACCGCCGCGGGCAGCAGGAAGACAAACCCGAGCGCGTTGCGGCTGTTCTGGAACCTCTCCAGCAGGGGACCGGCCATGATGGATCAGACCTTGTAGTAGCGCTCGGCGCGTTTCTGGGCCCGTTCCATCGCTTCCTTCGGCGTCTTCGAGCCGCTGATGCCCTCGGCCACCATGTTGATGACGATGAAGTCCGCTGCGGCGCCGGCCGACGCGTAGCCGAGCTTGCCGGGAAAACCCGCGGGCCGCATGTTCTTCACCGCGTCGCGGTACGGGGTGTTCTTGGGGTCGACGGTCCAGATCGGAAGCTTCGCGTAGCCGTCCAGTGGCGTTGCGACGTAGGCCTGCGCCCCAGTCAGCCATGGCCCGAACTGCTCCGCTTCCATCATGAAGCGCAGGAACTCCTTCGCGGCGTTCGGGTACTTCGTGTACTTCATGATCATCTGGTTGAAGAAGATGGTCGACTCGGTCGGAACGCCGACCGGCCCGATCGGGTAGACGGCATGCTGGATGTCGGATGCCATCTCCTTGACCTTCGGATCGGCCGAGTTCTTTGCCGCGACGTAGATCGAGATGCCGTTGTTCGTGACCGAGATCTGACCGTCGAGGAAGACCTTGTTGTTGTTTGGGTCGAGCCAAGAGAGCGTGCCCGGGATGAAGGTCGCGTAGAGCTCCTTGCCGTACTCGAGCGCCTTCAGTGTCTCGGGGCTGTCGATCACTACCTTGTTGTTTTCGTTGACCAGCTTGCCGCCGAACGCCCACATCAGCCAATTGCACCACAGGCCGTCGCCGGTCGCGTTGCCGAGTGCCATGCCGCCCGGCGTGCCCTTGGCGTGCAGCGCCTTCATCATCTTCAGGAAGTTTTCGGTGTCCTTTGGAAAACTGTCGAAGCCGACGGCTTTGACCTGGCTTTCGCGGTACACCATCATCGCGCCGGCCGCGCCGAGCGGCAGGCCGACCCACTTCTTGCCGTCGGGCTTCAGGAAGGCCTGTCCGGCCGGATACCAGCCGCCGTATTTCTTGCCCAGGTATTCGGCCAGGTCCGTGACGTCGAGCAGCTTATCGGGATACAGGTTGGCGTCGTCGTTGGTGGAAAGGATGATGTCCGGGCCGGCGCCGGTATTCGCAGCCACGGCAGCCTTGGGACGGACGTCCTCCCAGCCTTCATTGTCCACGCGCACTTCGATGCCGGTCTTCTCCGTGAACTTCTTGACGTTGACCATGTAGGCGTCGATATCGCCCTGCACGAAACGGCTCCACCGCAGCACCCGCAGCTTGGCGCCTTTTTCGGGCTTGAAGGCGATGTTCTGCGCGTGCACCGCGGGTGCGAACACGGTGGCCCCCGTGCCTAGCGTTGCGGCAGCCGCCACGCCGGCGGTGCCCTCGAGGAATTTGCGGCGGTTGAAATCAGTCATGGTGTCTCCTTGTGGTTCGGGCTGGGATGGCGCTTGTGAAAAAAAGTGTGACGTTCAGGCGGCGAGCCGCTGGCCGCTGCCGGCGTCGAACAGGTGCGCGCGCTGCATATCCGGTACGAGGTGGATGGTGCTGCCGGGCTCGAAGTCGTAGCGTTCCCGGAACACAGCCGACAAATCGATGCCCTCGTGGCGGCACGCAATAAAGGTGTCCATGCCGGTCGGCTCCATCACCACGACACGGGCCGGGATGCCGCCGGTGTCCGCCAGCACGAGGTGCTCGGGCCGGGTACCGAAGACGATCGGTTGCCCGTCGGCGCCGTCGGAGCCCCCCGGCGCATCCAGCCGGGTGCCGTCGTTCAATTCGACAAAAGAGGACGAACCCGCACGGCGCAAGGTGCCGGGCAGGAAGTTCATGGCGGGCGAACCGATGAAGCCGGCGACGAACTGGTTGGCAGGCCGGTCGTACAGCTCCAGCGGGCTGCCGGTCTGCTCGATGCGCCCGTCGCGCATGACCACGATCTGGTCGCCCATAGTCATGGCCTCGATCTGGTCGTGGGTCACGTAGATCGAAGTGGTCTTCAGGCGCAGGTGCAGTTCCTTGATCTCGCTGCGCATGGCCACGCGCAGCTTGGCGTCGAGGTTGGACAGCGGCTCGTCGAACAGGAACACCTGCGGATCGCGGACGATCGCCCGTCCCATGGCGACGCGTTGGCGCTGACCGCCGGACAACTGGCGCGGGTAGCGTTCCAGCAGCTCGCCCAGGCCCAGGATCTCCGCGGCGCGAGCCACCTTGGCGTCGATCGTCGCCTGGTCCTGTTTGGCCATCCGCAGCGCGAAAGACATGTTGTCGCGCACGGACATGTGCGGATACAGCGCGTAGTTCTGGAACACCATCGCAATGTCGCGCGCCTTGGGCGGGATGTCGTTGACCACCTTGTCGCCGATGCGAATCTCGCCATCCGTGACCTGCTCGAGACCCGCGATCATGCGCAGCAAGGTCGATTTGCCGCAACCGGACGGACCCACCAGCACGGTGAAGGAGCCATCCTGGATGTCGATGTCCACACCGTGAAGGATGGGGACTTCGCCGAAATTCTTCTTGACTGAGTGGATCGTGACGCTGGCCATCGGGCTCGTTTTCTTATCGTGCGCGGGCGATGATGTGTCATGCGCACAGCCCGCCCGAAGTCGATATGCCGGTGCAGTTTCGCGGTCGCCTTGAGCGCCCGCCATCAGGTCAAACCACTAGGGTCGACGTTACAACGCGCACAAACAGGGTGAACGGGCCCTGGTCCGGCGGAGCGAGGGGCATACTTTTCCATGACGCTGGCCAACCGGCCCGGCGCCGTACCGAAAAAAGCCGCGCCGGGAGGCGCGGTCTTGTTCCCGGCGCGCCCAGCCGTGTTCACTTCTTGAAGAGCTCGTCGATCTTTTTCTGTTCGTCGTCGGCTTTCGCACCTGCACACTTTGAATTTCACTTTCGTGGCGGGAACTGCCACCAGGGCAACTGCCGCCGCAGGCTGAGCACTTCACCGCAGTTCGAAAGGTGGTACCCGGCGAACTGCGCCAGCCGCGCTTGCCACTCGGGGCTGCGCAGCACCTGCAAAAGCGCCTCCACCGGCGGTTGTTCCAGTGCGGTCTTCAAGCAGACCAGGTAATAGTCTTCGCGTACCAGCGGCACGAAATCCAGCCCGCGCGCTCGCGCTGCGCTCTCGATGCCCAGTGCCGCATCGGCCGAGCCGCTGGCCACTGCCTGCGCCACGGCGGTGTGCGACGGCTCTGTCCGCTCATAGCCTGCGATGGCGCCCGCGTTCAGGCCGGACTGCTCCAGCAATTGATCGAACAGCACGCGGGTGCCCGTGCCGATCGCTCGATTGACAAACCGAACCCGGGAGAGTGACAGGTCGTGCAGCGATGCAATGCCCAGTGGATTGCCGGCGGCCACCATCAAGCCCTGGCTGCGTTGGGCGAAGCCGATGAGCTTGTGGCGGCCGGGTTGCAGCAGCGGCTGATACGTGCGTTGTGCCAGTGTGCCGATGCCGGGCGTCTGCGGTGCGTGAAATCCCGCCATCGCACAACGGCCCTCGTTCAAGGCGCTGATCGCGTCGACGCTGCCGCAAAAGCGCACATCCAGGTGCAGCCTGGCACTGGCGGCCGCATGCTCGCGCAGCGCCGCAAGCGCGTCGTCGTGACTGGCGAACAGAGTGAGCACATGGGCGGTTTC
This sequence comes from Ramlibacter sp., assembly GCA_046599015.1. Lineage (GTDB taxonomy): Bacteria > Pseudomonadota > Gammaproteobacteria > Burkholderiales > Burkholderiaceae_C > Ramlibacter. The sequence continues at coordinate 360 of JBKJHN010000100.1, read as the reverse complement.
ATCGAAGGCCACTGCAAAGGCGCGTTCCAGGTCCGCATGCAGCGATTCGATCTGCGGCGCCAGCCGTGCCTGCGCCTGGCGTTCGGCCCACAGCAGCTTGTCGCCGAACTCCGACAGGCGTGCCGGCTGGCCTTTGTCCCAGACGATCAGCGGCTGACCCAGCTCGGTCTCCCAGCGCTTGAGCTCGCCCCACACATGCCGGTACGACAGGCCCACCGCCTTGGCCGCTGCCGAGATCGAGCCGTGGTCCTTTACCGCGTGCAGCAGGTCCATCAAGGCATTGCGAATGCGGCGTTCGCCGCTGCGCCCGGTCCAGGTGTAGGAGAGTTCGAGCTTGCGCACCTGCCGAGTATGCCGCGC
>JBKJHN010000148.1:0-44165 GCA_046599015.1 Ramlibacter sp. | reverse complement strand
GCGTCGGTGGTGAAGGCGTCGCCGACTACTCGATCTTCGCCTTGCCGCGCAGGTCTTCCTGGAACTTGGCGAGCTTTTGCTGCTGCAACTGCTGGGCGATCTGCGGCTTCACTTCCTCGAGTTTGGGCAGTTGCGCATCGCGCACGTCCTCCAGCCGAATGACGTGCCAGCCAAACTGGCTCTTCACCGGCGCCTCGGTGGTCTGGCCCTTCTTCAGCTTGACAAGAGCGCCTGAGAACTCGGGCACGTAGCTGCCGGCATTCGCCCAATCGAGGTCGCCTCCATTGGCGCCGGAGCCCGGATCCTTGGACTGCTTCTTGGCGATGTCCTCAAACTTTCCCCCCTTCTTGAGCGAAGCGAGGATGGTCTTGGCCTCGTCTTCTTTCTCAACCAGGATATGGCGCGCGCGATATTCCTTGCCGCCGTTGGAAGCGACGAACTTGTCGTACTCGGCCTTGATGTCGGCGTCAGTGACCGGGTCGGTCTTCTGGTAGTCGGCGAACAACTCGCGGATCAGCAGAGTCTGGCGCGCCAGTTCCATCTGGCCCTTGAAATCGTCGCTGCTGTCGAGGCCGCGTTTTTGCGCCTCCTGCATGAATATCTCCCGCGCAATGACTTCGTCCCTCAGCTGGGTCTGCATCTCCGCACCGACCGGCCGGCCCGACTTGGCCAACTGCGAGGCCAGCGCTTCCACGCGAGTCTTGGGCACGGGCTTGCCGTTGACGATGGCGACGTTCTGGGCGATGCCCGGCATAGCCGTGGCGACGAGGGCTGCCGCGACAACGGACAGGAAAAATGGCTTCATTGGGCTTCCCTTGGGGATCTGGACTGGAGGGTCAGAGAGTTTCGATGGCGAGGGCATGCAGGCCCCTGTCCACAAATTCTTGCAGCGCATCATACACAAGGCGATGACGCGCGACGCGCGACCGGTTTTCAAACATCGGAGAGGCGATTCGCACTCGGAAGTGCGTGCCAAAACCGGTGCCATCCGCGCCCGCATGACCCGCGTGGGCCGAGCTCTCATCGAGCACCTCGAGCCGGCTAGGCGCCAGCAGTTCCGTCAGGCGATCATGCAGCGCCTGCGCCGTGATCCCCGTTCCCGCGTTGGTGCTGTTCATGGTTCGCTGGTCTCTTCGGTTTTCATGTACCGCGCCAGGTACAACGCCTGTGCCAGCACGAACAGCAGCATCAGACCGAGCCCGCCGAACAGCTTGAAATTGACCCAGGTGTCCGTGTCGAAGTTGTAGGCCACCCACAGGTTAATGACACCCATTGCCGCGAAAAAACCGATCCAGCTCCAGTTGGTAACGCGCCAGGCCGCCTCCGGCAGGACCAGCTGAGAACCCATCAGCGACTTCAACAGGTTTTTCCTGAAGATGAGCTGGCCGGCCATGAGCGTGCCGGCCATCAGCCAGTAAAGCACCGTGGGCTTCCATTTGATGAAAGTTTCGTTCTGCGCCACGATGGTCGCGCCACCGAACAGCACGATGACGCCCAGGCTGACCCATTGGATGGGTTCGATCTTGCCGGTGCTGTGGCGCAACCATGCGATCTGCGCGATGGTCGCCACGATGGCCACTCCCGTGGCGATGTAGATACCCGCGAACTTGAACGCGACGAAGAACAGGATGATTGGGAAAAAGTCGATCAGCAGTTTCACGCGTCATTTCCCTTGTTCTTCAGGCTCGAAGTCGAGCGAGGCTGAGTTCATGCAATAACGCAGTCCGGTGTCGGTAGGTCCGTCCGGAAAAACGTGGCCCAGATGAGCTCCGCACTGTGCGCAAACGGTTTCGGTGCGCACCATGCCGTGACTCGAATCGGTGATGTCCTTGATCGCGCCCGGAACGGCCTGCGAGAAACTCGGCCAGCCGCAGCCGGCATCGAACTTCGTCGCTGAGTCGAACAGCCTGGCGCCGCAACAGATGCAGTGATAGCTGCCGTCGTCCCACACCGCCTCGTACTTGCCGGTGAAGGGCCGCTCAGTGGCCGCATGCCGTGTGACCTCGAACGCGCCGCGTTCAGCGCCTTTTTGCGCCAGCAGCTCCTTCCACTCGTTCTCGCTCTTCTGGATCTTGTAAGTCATGAGGAACAGCTGATCTCGATGTGGGTGGCCCAATCGGGCGGGAAGCCGGCCTTTTCCTCATGGCCGGGATGTTCGTCATATGGGGCCTGGACCAAGGTCAGCAAGTCTTGAACCCCGGAATAGTCGTTGAGTTTCGCCTGCCGGATGGCCAGTTCGCCCAAATGGTTGCGAAGCACGTACTTGGGATTGGTCTTGAGCATCAGGGCCGCCGACTCACCCCGTTGCGTCTGGCCAAGGCGCCCAGAATACTGCGGCAACCAGCCGTCGAACGCCTCCCGGTCGAGGAACAAGTCCCGCACCGGTTCGCTCGGACCTCCTGCCACATGCTGCGACAGGCGGCGCCAGAAGATGGTGTAGTCGACCTTGTCCTGGGCCAGCAGCTTGAGCGTGCTCTCGACCAGTTCGCGGTCCCGATCCTGCGTGTCCAGAAGCCCCAGCTTGGCCCGCATCCGCGCCTCGAGCTCTCTCGGGAACACGGTCTTGTACGACTCCAGGGCAGCCAGGGCCAGCTCCTGGTCGCCGATCAGGGGAAGCAGCGCCTGGCCGAGGCAAAACAAATTCCAGTACGCCACATGGGGCTGCTTGTTGTAGGCATAGCGGCCCTGCTCGTCGCTGTGATTGCAGATATGGCCGGGATCGAACGCATCCAGGAACTGGAACGGACCGTAGTCGATGGTCAGGCCCAGGATGCTCATGTTGTCGGTATTCATGACGCCATGGCAGAACCCAACAGCCTGCCATTGCGCCACCATGGCGGCGGTCCGCTCGCTGACCTGCTCCAGCAAAGCCGCATAGGCATTGCCTGCAAATTTTTCCTGTCCGCGGCACTCGGCATAGAAGGCGTCAATGGTGTAGTCCGCCAACTGGCGGAGTTCGCCATGCTGCTGGCGCGCCGAGAAGTGCTCGAAATGGCCGAAGCGAATGAAACTGGGCGCGACACGAGTCACGACGGCGGCCGTTTCGATCTCTTCGCGCCGCACGGGCGCGTCAGAACCCGTGACCATCAAGGCCCGGGTCGTGGGAATCCCCAGGCCATGGATGGCTTCCGAACCGAGGAATTCGCGGATGCTGGAACGCAGCACCGCCCGGCCGTCTCCCATGCGGGAGTAGGGCGTGAGACCGCTGCCCTTCAACTGAAATTCCTGGTTTCCGGCGCGGGTAGCCGCATCCCCCAGCAGGATCGCCCGTCCGTCACCCAGTTGACCGGCCCACACCCCGAACTGATGCCCGCTGTAGACACTGGCGAGCGGCCGCGTCCCGGCAATTGCCAGATTACCGGTCAAGGCTTCGAGGCCATCCGGTCCCGCCAGCAGCGCGGCGGGAATGCCGAGTTCAGCGGCCAGCCGGCCATTCAGCCCAACCAGATAGGGTGACGGCAGGGGTGTGGGCTGCAATTCGGTATAGAACGCAGGCCCCAGCCCGTCAAAGGTATTGTTCCAGGCCAGCCCCAGATCGAGCTGGCGCGGCGGTGCATCGACAGCTTGGTCCATACGGAGATTGTCCCCGCTCCGGCGCTTGGTGGCAGGCGAAAGGATATTCGCCGCGCCCGCGCCGGGGTACCCTTGATCCGGGCGGGCAAGTACGATAGCGCATCCGTTACCAGAAGGAGTCCCGAATGCTGGGTTTGATGCAGAACCAACCGTTGCTGATCTCGTCCTTGATCGATTTCGCCGAACGCCACCACGGCGATGCCGAAATTGTGTCGCGGCGCGTCGAGGGGGACATCCATCGCTACACGTGGCGCGACGTTGCGGTCCGAGCGCGCCAGGTCGCGCATGCGCTGGACGGCATGAAACTGCAGTTATCCGACCGGGTGGCTACGCTGGCCTGGAACGGATATCGGCACCTGGAGATCTACTTTGGCGTCAGCGGGTCGGGCCGCGTGCTTCACACCATCAATCCGCGCCTGCACCCCGACCAGATCGCGTGGATCGCCAATCACGCCGAAGACCAGGTGCTGTGCTTCGACATGACCTTCCTGCCGCTGGTGCAGGCGGTGCATGCCCGTTGTCCGGGCATCCGCCAGTTTGTGGCCCTGTGCGCGCCCGACAAATTGCCGGCCGACACGGGCATCCCCAATCTGGTCAGCTACGAGGCTTGGATCGGCGGCCAGCCGACCCAATACGAGTGGCCCAGCTTCGACGAAAACTCGGCCTCCAGCATGTGCTACACCAGCGGCACCACGGGCAACCCAAAGGCCGCGCTCTATAGTCACCGCTCCACCATCTTGCATGCGTACGCGGCGGCGTTGCCGGACGTGATGTGCCTCTCGGCGCGCGACTCGGTGCTGCCGGTCGTCCCCATGTTCCACGTCAACGCCTGGGGCATCCCGTATTCGGCGGCCCTGGTGGGCGCCAAGCTGGTGTTTCCCGGCCCGGCGATGGACGGCAAGTCGGTATACGAACTGATCGAGGCCGAAAAGGTGAACTACGCGGCCGGCGTCCCGACGGTGTGGCAAATGCTGCTCGGCCACATGAAGCCGAATAACCTGCGGTTTTCCACGCTCACGCGTACGGTGATCGGTGGCTCAGCCTGTCCTCCCGCCATGATCGACGCCTTCCGGGAGGACTACGGGGTGGAGGTGCTGCATGCCTGGGGCATGACCGAGATGAGCCCGCTGGGAACGCTCTGTACCTTGAAGAACAAGCACCTCACCATGGCGCCAGAGGAGCAGTTGAAGATCCGGTTGAAGCAGGGCCGGGCGATCTACGGGGTGGACATGAAGATCGTCAGCGAGGATGGCCAGGAGGTGCCCTGGGACGGCCATACGCCCGGCAATCTCTACGTCAAGGGACCCTGGGTGGTGCGCGAGTACTACAAGGGGGAAGGCGGCGATCCATTGGTCGACGGCTGGTTCCCGACCGGGGACGTTGCCAGCATCGACCCCGACGGCTACATGCAGATCACCGACCGCAGCAAGGACGTCATCAAGTCGGGGGGCGAATGGATCAGCTCGATCGACGTCGAGAACATCGCCGTGGCGCATCCCGCGGTGGCAATGGCGGCCTGCATCGGCATGAGACACCCCAAGTGGGACGAGCGGCCGATTCTGGCGGTGGTCAAGAAGCCGGGCGTCGAAGTCACGCGGGAGGAACTGCTTCAGTTCTACGAGGGCAAGATCGCCAAGTGGCAGATTCCTGACGACATTGTCTTCGTCGAGACCATCCCGCTGGGTGCCACCGGCAAGATGCTCAAGACCCGGCTGCGGGAAATGCTCAAGAACTACCGGCTGCCGAGTGCTTGATCGGAAAGCAGCCCCGCCACGGCAGGGCTGCTTTTGTCACATCGGCGATAGATTGATCCCGGGGTTAGGGGCATTCCCTGAGCGTCGCACGGCCCATAACTTGTACGCTCGCCCCTGTTGATACAACAAGGAGACGTCCGTGAAATTCGCGTTCAAATTGATTGCCGTGTCCGCCATGATGGCGGTTTCGGGCTTGGCGATTGCCCAAAAGGGCGAAACCGTCCGGATTGCCTTCATGGACCCGTTGTCCGGGCCTTTTGCCAACGTGGGGCAGAATCAGCTCAAGAGCTGGCAGTTCATCGCCGAACGTTATTCCGGCAAGAACCTCGCCGGCGTCAAGTTCGAGGTGGTGGGCTTTGACAACAAGGGCTCGCCGCAGGAAAGCCTGAACACGCTCAAGGCGGCCATCGATCAGGGCTTCCGGTACGTGACGCAGGGCAATGGCTCGGGTGCGGCCACCGCCATTTTGGACGCTGTCTCCAAGCACAACGAGCGCAATCCCGGCAAGGAACTGGTGTATCTGAACTACGCCGCGGTGGATCCCGCTCTCACCAACGAGAAGTGCGACTTCTGGCACTTCCGCCTCGACGCGGACACCAGCATGAAGATGGAGGCGCTGACCTCGTTCATGAAGGACCAGCCCAAGGTGAGCAAGGTATACCTGCTCAACCAGAACTATTCGCACGGCCAGCAGGTCGCCAAGTATTTCAAGGACGCGATCGCGCGCAAGCGGCCCGACGTGAAGGTGGTCGGCGAAGACCTGCATCCGATCGGCCAGGTGAAGGACTTTTCACCTTACGTCGCCAAGATCAAGCAGTCCGGCGCCGACACGATCGTCACCGGCAACTGGGGCGCGGACCTGACGCTGCTGGTGAAAGCGCTCAACGATGCCGGCCTGAAGGTCCCGATGTACACCTATTACGCCGGGGTGACAGGGACACCCACCGCGTTGGCCGCAGGCGGCGACAGCGAGGTCTACGTGGTCGCTTATGGCCACTCCAACCATCCGGGTGAGCTGGGACAGATCGGCGCCGACTTCAAGAAGAAGTTCAACGACGATTACTACACTTTTGCGACCTACAACGGCATTCAGCTGCTGTCCGCCGCCATGGCCAAAGCCAAGTCCACCAATCCGGTGGCGGTGGCCCGGGCGCTGGAGAACCTGCAGGTCAAGAGCTTCGCGGGCGACGTGACGATGCGTGCATCGGATCATCAGCTGCAGCAAAGCATGTACATCACCAGGTGGCAAAAGGCCGACGCGAAGAATCCGTACAGCGTGGAGAACACCGGGTATACGTTCGTGCCGATCAAGCAAATGGACCCCTACGTGTCCAGCACGCCCACCAGCTGCCAGATGAAGCGGCCGGCCACCGCATCGTAAGCTTCGGCTCACGCAACGCCGGGTACTGCGTCACGGCAAGCCCGGCGTTCTCGTTTCGGCTTTTCTGCCACAGGGGTCGCGCCTCACTGCCATCGGGACCACGCGTAAGCCATGGAGTTTTTCACCATCTCGCTTCTGAACGGGATCAGCTACGGGCTCCTGCTGTTCATGCTGAGCTCCGGCCTGACACTGATTTTCAGCATGATGGGCGTGCTGAATTTCGCGCATGCCAGTTTTTATATGCTCGGCGCCTACTTCGCCTACACGATCACCCAGCTGGTGGGCTTCTGGCCGGCGCTGTTTGTGGCGCCCCTGCTGGTGGGCTTGCTGGGAGCCGGCTTCGAGAAGTACTGCCTGCGCCGCGTGCACAAGTTCGGCCATGTGCCCGAACTGCTCATCACGTTTGGGTTGTCCTTCATCATCCTGGAAATGGTGCAACTGGTGTGGGGCACAAGCTCCGTGGACTATCGCATTCCCCGCGCGCTTGAAGGGCCGCTGTTCACGCTGTACGGCACGCAGTTCCCCGTCTACCGGGGGTTCATGATGCTGGTTGCAGTTCTGATGCTGATTGCCATCTGGCTGCTGCTCACCCGAACCCGCATCGGCCTTGTGATTCAGGCGGCCCTCACCCATGCCGAGACGGTGGAGGCGTTGGGCCACAACGTTCCGCGGGTGTTCATGCTGGTCTTCGGTGGCGGGGCGGCACTGGCCGGGCTGGCCGGCGTGATCGGCGGCAACGCGTTCGTCACCGAACCCGGCATGGCGGCGACGGTCGGTTCCGTCATCTTCGTGGTGGTGGTGGTCGGCGGCATGGGATCGCTCTCGGGCGCGTTCGTTGCGTCCCTCCTGATCGGGGTGATCCAGACATTCGCGGTAGGCGTGGACAGTTCCCTGATGGGGGCGGCGTCCTCGGTTGGCTTGGACATCACCGACAAAACCTTCGGCTATGCATTGTGGAAACTCAAGATCAGCCAGATCGCACCGATCCTGCCTTACCTGTTCCTGGTGCTGATGCTGATCTTCCGGCCCAAGGGCCTCCTGGGCAAGCGGGAGGGCTGACGAGATGACCGCTGTTCCCAATCAGCCGGAGCAGGCCCCGGGCGCGCTGGACGATACCGATGCGGTACTGCCTTCGCGTGGAGCGCTGGGCCGGTTCTTCGCGTTCATGCGCAATCGCCGGGGCCGGAAATTCAACGTCGGCCGCTGGATCGTGTGGGGCCTGTTTGCGCTGGTCCTGCTGGTGGCGCCCCTGGTGTTCACCAGCAGCCTGGCGCAGACCATTCTGACCCAGATGGGCATCGCGATCATCGTCTGCCTGTCGTACAACATGCTGCTGGGGCAGGGCGGCATGCTCAGTTTCGGCCATGCGGTGTACTCGGGGCTGGGCTCGTTTCTGGCGATCCATACGCTGAACATGATCGGCAAGGGGCTGCCGCTGCCGGTCAGCCTGATCCCGATCGTCGGCGGCTTGGCCGGCGTTGTATTCGCTGTCGCCCTGGGCTGGGTGACCACCAAGAAAGCGGCCACGCCGTTTGCCATGATCACGCTGGGCATCGGTGAACTGGTCTGGGCGATGTCGCTCATGTTCCCGGAGTTCTTCGGCGGGGAAGGCGGCATCTCGAGCAATCGCGTGACTGGGCCCAAGCCCCTGGGCATCACCTTCGGCCCGCAGATACAGCTCTATTACCTGATCGCGGTCTATACCTTCATCTGTACGGCGCTCATGTTCGCCTTCACGCGCACGCCGCTGGGACGGATGCTCAATGCTGTTCGCGACAACCCGGAACGGGTCGAGTTCGTTGGCTACGACACGCGCAAGGTGCGCTACATCGCGTTCGTGATCGCCGCCTTTTTTGCCGGCATTTCGGGTGGCCTGGCGGCACTGAATTTCGAAATCGTCACCTCGGAAGTGGTCAGCGGTCCGCGCTCCGGAGCCTACCTGTTGTTCACGTTCCTCGGCGGCGCGACCTTCTTTTTCGGGCCCATCATCGGCGCCATCCTGATGGTGCTGGCTTTCGTGCTGCTGTCGGAGCTGACCAAAGCTTGGCTGCTGTACCTGGGCCTGGTGTTCCTGTTCATGGTGATGTATGCGCCCGGCGGCATCGCCAGCCTGATCATGATGAACCTGCGGGTCGCAGCGTTTGGCCGCCTCAAGGAACTGTGGATGAGCTATGTGGCGCTGGCCATCACTGCGTTAGTCGTGCTCCTTGGAGCGGCAGCCATGATCGAGATGGTCTATCACCTGAAGCTCAATGCAGCCCTTGGGCCCGAACTGCGGTTCCTCGGCATCACGCTGGACGCCGGAGGCTTGACCAGCTGGTTCGGCTCGGCCGCCATCATGCTCACGGGGCTGGGCCTCTTCGAAGCAACGCGGCGCCGTTTCGTGCGGCAGTGGGGCGCAATCCAGGAGTTCATCGAGAAGAAGATGAAGCAGAAGGAAGCACGGTGAGCACGGGTTCCACACAGACGGCCAACGCTGGGGTCGCCTTCGCGCTGGAGCTCATAGATCTGCGCAAGCGATTTGGAGAAACTGAGATCATCCGCGGCGCCAGCCTGGCGGTGAACAGCGGTGAACGGGTCGCCATGATCGGGCCAAACGGCGCGGGCAAGTCGACCTTGTTCAACCTGATCAGCGGCCGCTTCGCGCCAACCAGCGGCCAGGTGCTGCTCAACGGCAATCGGATCGACGGCAAGCGGCCTTTCGAGATCAACCGGCTCGGCCTGTCGCGCAGTTTCCAGATTACCAACATCTTTCCGAAGCTGAGCGTCTTCGAGAACCTGCGCTGCGGAGTGCTGTGGAGCTTGGGGTACAAGTACACGTTCCTGAAGTTCCTGGCCGACCTGGACGATGCCAACCAGCGCGCCGAGGAACTGATGCACATGATCAAGCTCGACCGCAAGCGCGATGTGCCGGCGGTCAACCTGACTTATGCCGAGCAGCGCGCCCTTGAGATCGGAATCACCATCGCCGGAGGCGCGAATGTGATTTTGCTGGACGAGCCCACCGCGGGCATGAGCAAGAGCGAAACCACGCGCTTCATCGAATTGATCAAGGAAGTCACCGTCGGCAAAACACTGCTGACGGTAGAGCACGACATGGGGGTGGTGTTCGGACTGGCCGACAAGATCGCGGTGCTGGTTTATGGCGAGATCATCGCCTTCGACCAGCCCGAGGCTGTCCGCGCCAGCCGGCGGGTGCAGGAAGCGTACCTGGGGTCGCAAGTGGCCGATGCGCAAGTGGCAGCCCACTGATGCTCAAGATCGACAACCTTCACGCCTTCTACGGCAAGAGCCATGTGTTGCATGGGGTCGGCTTCGAGGTGGGCGAGGGCGAGATCGTCGCCTTGCTCGGCCGCAATGGGTCGGGCCGCTCCACCACGGCCAAGGCGATCATGGGCATGGTGCAGTGTTCGGGGTCAGTCGAATGGAAGGACCGCCAGACACTCGGCATGAAGCCCTATGAGATCGCGCACCTGGGCCTGGGCTATGTACCCGAGAATCGCGATATTTTCCCAAAGCTCACCGTGCACCAGAACCTGATGCTTGGCCAGAAGAGTGCCCAGCAGGTTGGGCGCTGGTCGTTCGACGATATGTATGACATGTTCCCGCGCCTGAAGGACCGTCAGCACACCGAGGCAGGTGTGCTGTCCGGCGGCGAACAGCAGATGCTGACCCTGTGCCGCACTTTGATGGGCGATCCCCAGCTGATCATCATCGACGAACCGACCGAGGGTCTGGCCCCCAAGATCGTCCAGCAGGTAGCCGAGTACCTGAAAAAGCTCAAGGAGCGCGGCATCTCGGTTCTGTTGATCGAGCAGAAGCTGACGATCGCCATGGCCATATCGGATCGGGCGCTCGTCATGGGCCACGGCAGCATCGTGTTTCAAGGCACGCCTGACAGCCTGCGCGCGGACGCCTATATTCGCAAGGAGTGGCTCGAGGTTTGACCGAACGATCGTTCTTTTTACTTCTTCAAGGAAAACAGCATGACCGCTGAGTACCAGGTTCACGGCGACGTGGCAGTGATAACGATGAACAACCCGCCCGTGAACGGGCTCGGTTATGCGACTCGCGTGGCCCTGACCAGCGGTCTGGAAAAGGCGAACGCCGACCCTTCGGTGAAATCGATTGTCATCACCGGTGCCGGCAAGTCGTTCTCGGGTGGCGCGGATATCAAGGAATTCGGCTCACCCAAAGCGGGGGCTGAGCCCAACCTGCTGTCGGTCATCCTGGCCATTGAGAACTCGGCCAAACCGGTGATCGCGGCCGTCCACTCCGTCGCCATGGGCGGGGGGCTGGAGCTGGCGCTGGGTTGTCACTACCGCATTGCCGCGCCCGGCACGCAGGTGGCGCTGCCCGAGGTCAAGCTGGGGCTCATTCCAGGTGCCGGCGGCACGATGCGCCTGCCGCGCGTGCTCGGCGCGGAGACCGCCCTGAACATGATCGTCAGCGGCGAACCGGTCAAGAGCGAACTGCTGGCGCAGCTCCCCGGCCAGAAGCTGTTCGACAAGATGGCGGCTTCGCCCGAATCCCTGGCTGAAGAAGCGCTGGCTTTTGCTCGCTCGGTGGCGGATGCGCGTCCGCTGCCGCTCGTGCGCAATTTGCCGTCAAAACACACGCTGGGCGATGCTTACTTTCAGTTCGCGCGCAACATGGTCAAGGGCATCGCCAAGAACATGCCGGCGCCGCTCAAATGCGTGGATGCCGTCGAAGCCTCGACCCAGAAGAAGTTCGATGAAGGCATGGCGCTCGAGCGCGAGATCTTCCTCAATTTGATGTTGACGCCCGAGAGCCGGGCATTACGCCACCTGTTCATGGCCGAACGCGCCGCGTCCAAAATTCCCGATGTGCCCGAAGACACACAACGCCGGGAGATCAAGTCGGTTGCGGTCATCGGCGCGGGCACCATGGGCGGCGGCATCTCGATGAACTTCCTGAACGCCGGCATCCCGGTGAAGATCCTGGAGATGAAGCAGGAGGCGCTGGACCGCGGCATCGCGACCATCCGCAAGAACTACGAATCCCAGGTCAAGCGGGGCAAGCTCAAGGCGGACAAGTACGAGCAGCGAATGGCCCTGCTGACCACGACACTGGACTACGCCGACCTGAAAGACGCCGACCTGGTGATCGAGGCAGTCTTCGAGGAGATGGGCGTCAAGCAGAAGGTATTCGAGAAGCTCGATGAGGTGATGAAGCCCGGCGCTATTCTCGCGTCCAACACCTCCACGCTGGACGTGAACCAGATCGCCTCCTTCACCAAGCGGCCTCAAGATGTGGTGGGCCTGCACTTCTTCAGTCCGGCCAATGTCATGCGGCTGCTGGAGGTTGTGCGCGGCGCCAAGACCGCCAAGGATGTGATGGCCACCGTGATGACGGTTGCCAAGAAGATCAAGAAAACGGCGGTGGTGTCCGGCGTGTGCGACGGCTTTATCGGCAATCGCATGATCGAGCAGTACAGCCGCCAGGCCGGTTTTCTGCTGGACGAAGGCGCCACGCCCCAGCAGGTGGACCGCGCGATCGAGAAGTTCGGCTTTGCCATGGGGCCGTTCCGAATGGGCGACCTCGCGGGCAATGACATCGGCTGGGCGATCCGCAAGCGCCGCGCGCAGGAGCGGCCCAACATGCTGTACAGCCGCACCGCCGACAAGCTATGCGAACTGGGCCGCTTCGGCCAGAAGACCGGAGCTGGTTGGTACGACTATCAGGCGGGCAAGCGCGACGCGATCCCTTCCCAGCTTGTCAACAAGATGATCGAGGACCATCGCAAGGAGCTGGGAGTCACGCCACGGAAGATCCCGGACGAGGAGATCGTACAGCGGCTGGTGTTCGCCCTGGTCAATGAAGGCGCCCGCATCGTCGAAGACGGCATCGCCGCGCGGGCGAGCGACATCGACATGGTGTACATCACGGGCTACGGCTTCCCGATGCACCGTGGCGGGCCCATGCTCTATGCCGATCAGGTGGGCTTGTTCAACGTGGCCCAGGCAATGAAGCGCTTTCAGCGCAATCCGCGCGACGACGCGAAGTTTTGGGAGCCGGCCCCGCTGATCCAGCGCCTGGTGGCCGAAGGAAAGACCTTCAGCTGAAGTCCGGCTCGTTCGCCCATTCCGCATCTTTCTAGAAAGGCCCAACGCCATGACATCCGCCGTTATCGTCTCCACCGCCCGTACGCCTTTGGCCAAGAGCTGGAAGGGTTCCTTCAACATGACTCACGGGGCGACACTGGGCGGTCATGCCGTGCGGCATGCGATCCAGCGCGCGGGCATCGATGCGGCCCAAGTCGAGGACGTGATCATGGGGTGCGCCAATCCGGAGGGCGCCACCGGCGCCAACATCGCGCGCCAGATCGCGCTGATGGCGGGCCTGCCGGTGACTGTGTCGGGTGTCACGGTAAACCGCTTCTGCTCGTCGGGACTGCAGACCATTGCGCTCGCGGCGCAGCGCGTGATTGCCGGCGAAGGCGATGTATTCGTGGCGGGGGGGGTTGAGAGCATCTCTTGCGTGCAGCAGGAAATGAATACCCACATGATGAGGGACCCGGAGCTGGACAAGAAAAAACCGGAAATCTACTGGTCGATGCTGCAGACCGCGGAACAGGTGGCCAAGCGCTACAACATTGCGCGCGATGTCATGGACGAGTACGGCGCCGTCAGCCAGCAGAAGGCATGTGCCGCACAAACGGAAGGGCGATTCGACGCCGAGATCGCGCCGATCACCGTCAAGGCCGGCGTCGCCGATCCGGTAATGGGCCTGCGGACCAAGGAAGTCACCGTCAGCAAGGACGAGGGCACGCGCGAAGGCACCACCAAGGAGGGCATCAGCGGCATCAAGCCGGCGTTGCCGGGTGGTGTGATCTCGGCCGGCAATGCCAGCCAGTTCTCCGACGGCGCGGGCGCCTGCGTGGTGGTGAGCGAAGAGTTCGCCAGCAAGAACAATCTCAAGCCGCTGGGCCGCTTCCTGGGATTCGCCGTGGCGGGCTGCGAGCCTGACGAGATGGGCATCGGTCCGGTTTTCGCGGTGCCGAAGGTGCTGAAGAAGCTGGGCCTCACCGTGAACGACATCGACTTGTGGGAACTGAATGAAGCTTTCGCAGTGCAGGTGATCTACTGCCGCGACAAACTCGGCATTTCCAACGACCGCTTGAACGTGAACGGCGGAGCGATTGCCCTGGGCCACCCCTATGGCGTGTCGGGACAGCGCCTGACCGGCCATGCGTTGATCGAAGGCAAGCGCCGGGGCGCCAAGCGCGTGGGCGTGACGATGTGCATCGGCGGGGGCATGGGCGCGGCCGGGATTTTCGAAGTTCTTTGATTCCATGTCGCTGCGTGCAACCCTCGATTTCCTGCTGTACGACTGGCTGAAGGCCGACGAGCTCACGTCGCGGCAGCGCTTCTCCGATCATTCGCGCGAGACCTTCGATGCGGTGTTCGACACCTGCGAACGCATTGCCCGTGAGAAGTACGCGCCGTTCAACCGCACGCTGGACATCGAGGAGCCGCGCTTCGATGGCGAGAAGGTGATACTGCCCCGGGCTTCGCAAGAAGCGTATGACGCTTTCGCCGCGTCGGGCATGCTCAGCGCCGCACAGGATTACGAAATCGGTGGCATGCAGCTGCCGTACACGATTGAGGCCGCTGCGCACACCTTCTTCGCGATGGCTTCGGTGAGCATGGGCTCGGGCATGCTCACCGTCGGCAATGCCAACCTGCTGATGGTGCATGGCACGCAGCTGCAGAAGGAGGTGTTCGCGCTGAACGAGTTTTCGGGCCGCTGGTCCGGCACCATGTGCCTGTCCGAACCGCAGGCCGGCTCGTCACTGTCGGATATCGCGACCCGCGCTTTGCCGGATGGAGCAGGCTTCGAGTCCGACCCGTTGGGCCCTCGCTACCGGATCACCGGCAACAAGATGTGGATCTCAGCCGGCGAGCATGAGCTGACCGAGAACATCATTCATCTGGTGCTGGCCAAGATTCCCGGCCCCGACGGCAAGCTGATTCCCGGCACCCGGGGCATTTCGCTGTTCATCGTGCCCAAGAGACTGGTCGACACACAGGGCCAACTCACCGGCCAGCGCAATGATGTCGCCTTGGCGGGCTTGAACCACAAGCTCGGTTGGCGCGGCACCACCAACACGCTGCTCAACTTCGGCGAAGGCAAGTTTCCGGTTGAAGGGGGAGCGGGCGTGCTGGGTTATCTGGGGGGCCGGCCGCACGAAGGTCTGCGCTGCATGTTCCACATGATGAACGAGGCGCGCATCGGCGTCGGCACCGCGGCGGTGATGCTGGGCATGGCCGGTTACTACGCCTCGCTCGAATACGCCAAGAACCGGCCGCAGGGCCGGCCGGTCGGGCCGGCGGGCAAGGACCCGGCGCAACCGCAAGTGCCGATCATCGAACACGCGGACGTCAAGCGCATGCTGCTGGCGCAGAAATCCTATTGCGAAGGCGGTTTGGCCCTGGAACTGTATTGCGCCCGGCTGGTCGATGAACAACACACGGCGCCGACGGAAGCGGCCGACGAGGCCCGCCTGCTGCTGGAAGTGTTGACGCCCATCGCCAAGAGCTGGCCCAGCGAATGGTGCCTGGAAGCCAACTCGCTGGCCATCCAGATCCACGGCGGCTATGGCTATACCCGCGATTTCCCGGTAGAGCAGTACTGGCGCGACAACCGGTTGAACATGATCCATGAGGGCACGCACGGGATTCAGGCCGCCGATCTGCTCGGCCGCAAGGTCCTGATGGAAGGCGGCCGTGGATTGCAGCTGCTGGCGGCCCGGATGGAGAACACCATCGCGCGCGCGGGCGAGCGACCTGACCTGGCCGCGCATGCCAAGGCGCTGGACCAGGCCTGGAAGGAGGTGGCCGCCGCGACGAAAGCCGCATGGGCCACGGGCAACCCCGGTGACGCCCTGGCCAACGCCGTTCCCTACATGCAGGCCTTCGGTCATACGGTGTTGGCCTGGATCTGGCTCGACGTCGCGCTGGCCGTGCCGATGGCCGCGAGTGATCCGGTGCAATTGGGCAGGCTGTCTGCTGCCCGTTATTTCTTTCACTACGAGTTGCCCAAGATCGGGGCCTGGCTGAATGTCGTGGCCAGCCGCGACCCGACCTGTGCGCAAATGCCGGTCGAGGCTTTCTGACGCACCCGGCGGACGCAATGGATGCTGTAGCCCGGTATCTCCTGGCGGACAGACAAACGCCCGTGCTGAACGCACAATGGCGGGCACCACAAAGATAAGGAAGACGCCCCATGACTCGTACCGTCACCCAATTGTTCGACCTCAAGGGAAAGACTGCGCTCGTGACCGGCGGGTCCCGCGGCCTGGGTTTGCAGATGGCGCACGCCCTGGGTGAGGCGGGTGCGCGCATCATGCTGACTTCGCGCAAGGCCGCCGACCTGGAGCAAGCCGCGGCTGAGCTTCAGGCCGCGGGCATCGACGCCCGCTGGATCGCCGCCGATTGCGCCCAGGAAGTGGAAATTCACCGGCTCGCCGAAGAAACGCTGACCCGCATGGGCGACGTGCACATTCTCGTCAACAACGCCGGCGCGGCCTGGGGGGCACCGGCGGAAGATCATCCGGTTGAAGCCTGGGACAAGTTGATGAACCTGAACGTGCGCGGGTACTTCATCCTGTCGCAACACATTGCCAAGCGCAGCATGATTCCGATGAAATACGGGCGCATCGTCAACATCGCTTCCATCGCGGGGCTGGGCGGAAACCCGCCCGAAATGAACACCCTGGCTTACAACACCTCCAAGGGAGCGGTCATCAATTTCACCCGGGCGTTGGGCTGCGAATGGGGCAAGTACAACATCACCGTGAACGCCATCTGCCCGGGCTTTTTCCCGAGCAAAATGACCCAGAAGACACTTGATCGCCTGGGCGAGGACAAACTCGCGGCCCATGCACCGCTGCGGCGATTGGGCGACGACGAGGATCTGAAGGGCATCACACTGCTCTACGCGTCGGATGCCGGCAAGCACATCACCGGCCAGTGGCTGGCGGTCGACGGCGGTGTGAGCGTGGTCACAGGCGGCTGAGCGCGTGCGATCATGAACTTCGGCGCCAATATTCCTTTTGTCAATCACCTGGGCTTCGAACTCGTTCTGTTCGAAGGCGGCAATTCCGAGATCCATTACGAACCCAGGCCCGAGCATCTCAACTCGTTTGCGGTGGCCCATGGCGGCGCCTCGATGACCTTGCTCGACGTGACGATGGCCGTCGCGGCGCGCAGTGTCGACAAGGGTCGGGGCGTAGTCACCATCGAGATGAAGACGACCTTCATGCAGCCGGCGCGCGGCAAGCTCAGCGGCAAAGGCCGCCTGATGCACCGGACAGCGACCATGGCATTTACTGAAGGGACAATCTTCGACAGCGAAGGCCGGACTTGCGCCCACGCTACGGGCACCTTCAAATACGTCAATCGCCTGCCGACCGGGCCCAACGGCGCCAACCCGCTCAACGTCATTTCCACCGACTGAGGTCACACCATGCCGAACAACAAACAGATCCACCTCGACAACCGTCCGCAAGGCGAAGCTGTCGCCAGCAACTTCAAACTGGTCGCCAGCGAAACGCCTGCATTGCAGGATGGGCAGGTTCTGGTGCGCCATCATTTCCTGAGCCTGGACCCCTACATGCGGGGTCGCATGAACGATGCCAAAAGCTACGCAGCGCCGCAGCCGTTGGGGCAGGTGATGCAAGGGGGTACCGCCGGCGAGGTGGTTGAAAGCCGGTCGCCCAAGTACCGCACCGGCGACAAGGTCGTGGGCATGGGCGGCTGGCAGGAGTACAGCGTGGTGAACACGGACCAGCCTGGCGCACTGCGCAAGGTCGACACCACGCACGTTCCGCTGTCCCATTACCTCGGCGCTGTCGGCATGCCGGGCGTCACCGCATGGTATGGCCTGGTCAAGATCATCGAGCCGAAGGCCGGGCAGACCCTGGTGGTCAGCGCGGCCACCGGCGCCGTGGGCAGCGCGTTCGGCGCTCTGGCCAGAGCGCGCGGTTGCCGCGCGGTGGGCATTGCGGGCGGCCCGGACAAATGCAGCTACGCAGTGAAGGAGCTCGGCTTCGACGCCTGCATCGACTACAAGGAGCACACGGACGCGGGCTCGCTTTCGAAGGCGCTGAAAGAGGCCTGTCCCAACGGCATCGACGGGCACTTCGAAAACGTCGGCGGCATGGTGCTGGATGCCGTGATGCTGCGCATGAACGCGTTCGGCCGCATCGCCCTGTGCGGCATGATCGCCGGCTACGACGGCAAGCCGGTGCCGATGTCCTATCCTCAGTTGCTGCTGACGAACCGCCTCCGGATCCAGGGTTTCATCGTCAGCGAGCACATGGAGGTCTGGCCCGAAGCGCTGACTGAACTCGGCACGCTGGTTGGAAGCGGCAAGCTGCGCCCGCGCGAATCGATCGCGCAGGGCATCGCGTCCGCGCCTGAAGCTTTCCTGGGTCTTCTCAAGGGCAAGAACTTCGGCAAGCAACTGGTCAAGCTCGACTAGAAAATCGTTCTCCGTGACATCGAACGGAGGCTGCGGCTGATATTCGCGATAAGGAGCCGACATGTTCAACCCGACGCACGAAGTCTTCAACCAGCCCGAACCGCTGGTGGACTACAACCTGTTCGAAGGCAACCTTGCGCTACACGACGCCCTGAAGCTGAACGCGCCCCAACTGCCGGTTGGACAGCTGTCCGCGCTGGGCGCGCGGCTCGGCAGCGTGACAATGCAAACTCATGCGCGGCTGGCCAACGTCCACATGCCGCAGTTGCACAGTCACGATCGCTTCGGACGGCGGACCGACCAGGTCGAATTCCATCCGAGCTATCACGAGCTGATGTCCGCGGCAGTCGCCGCCGGAATTCATGGCACGGCGTGGACCGACCGCGCGGAGTCGCAGCATGTCCTGCGCGCGGCTTCGTTCATGCTCTTCACGGAACTCGAGCCCTCGGTGCTGTGCCCGATTTCGATGACCTATGCGGTTACTCCGTCACTGCGCCGCAATGCTGCGATCTACGCCGACTGGGGCCCAGGGCTGGCCAGCCGCCAATACGATCCGGCCTTGAGGTCATGGCGCGACAAGGCCGGTCTGACCATGGGAATGGGCATGACCGAGAAGCAGGGCGGATCGGACGTGCGCGCCAATACCACCCAGGCATTGCCCGATGGCCAGGACTCATGGGGCGCACGTTTCCGCATCACCGGCCACAAGTGGTTCCTCTCGGCGCCGATGTGCGATGCCTTCCTGGTTCTTGCGCAATCGGCAGGGGGCCTGAGCTGCTTCTTCCTGCCGCGCGTGCTGCCCGACGGCACGTTCAACGCCATGCACATCCTGCGCTTGAAGGACAAGCTGGGCAACAAAGCCAATGCCAGTTCCGAGGTCGAGTTCCAGGATGCCACGGCCTGGCTGGTCGGGGAGGAAGGGCGCGGGGTGCCGCAGATCCTCGAGATGGGGACCATGACGCGGATGGACTGCGCACTCGGCACCAGCGGCTTGATGCGCCACGCGTTGGCAATCGCCCTGGACCACACGGCACAGCGCGAGGCTTTCGGCAAGCGCCTGATCGACCAGCCGCTGATGCGCAACGTCCTGGCGGACCTGGCACTGGAATCCGAAGCCGCCACCGCTTTGGCAATCCGCCTCGCGCGCGCATTCGACAAGCCGGGGGATGAGCACGAAATAGCCATTGCGCGACTGCTCACGCCGATCGCCAAGTTCTGGATCTGCAAGCGCGGATCGCATTTCGCCCAGGAAGCGATGGAATGTTTAGGCGGCAACGGTTATGTGGAAGAGGGCGGCGAAGGCATCATGGCCCGCATCTACCGCGAGATGCCCGTCAACTCGATCTGGGAAGGCGCGGGCAACATCATGGCCCTGGACCTGCTGCGGGCGCTACACAAGGCCGATGCTGCCGCCGCACTGGCCCACGAACTCGCGCCGGCCAGGGCGGCTCATCCGGCGCTCGATCGGCTGTCGGCAGCGCTGCCCGCGCAAGTGGAGGCGATGGCTACCGAGGTCGAGGCGCGGCGGCTGGCGCAAAACGTGGCGCTCGCCGTTCAAGCAGCCTTGCTGTACCAGAGTGCGCCGGCGGCCGTGTTCTCCGCCTTCTGCGATTCGCGTTTGGCCGGCGACTGGGGCCAGACCTTCGGCACGCTCTCCAGTTCCACCGATTTCGACACGCTCATCAGCCGCGCGATGCCGCGCTGACGTCAAAAGGAACGACACACCATGCCCGACCTGATCCTTCACCACTACCCCAGCTCGCCGTTCTCGGAAAAAATCCGCTTGGTGCTCGGCTACAAGAAGCTCGCCTGGAAGTCGGTCCTGATCCCGAGCATCATGCCCAAGCCGGATGTGCTGGCGTTGACCGGGGGTTACCGCAAGACACCGGTCATGCAGGTCGGGGCCGACATCTATTGCGACAGTTCGCTGATCTGCGACGTGCTGGAGCATGTGCAGCCCGAGCCGACGCTTTACCCGCCGCACTTGAAGGGCGTCTCCAGGGTGTTCGCGCAATGGGCGGACACCACGCTGTTCTGGGCCGCGATGGCCTACAACCTTCAGCCGAAGGGCGCGGCCCAGGTGTTCGCTAAGGCCCCGCCGCAAGCCGCGAAGGCATTTGCCGAGGATCGCAAGGCCATGGCCAGCAACTTCGTCCGGCTGCGCCCGGCCGACGCCACGTCGGCCTATCGCTCGTACCTTCGGCGCATCGCTCACATGGCGGAAGAGCATGACTTTCTGTTCGGCACCGACCCATGCGTGGCGGACTTCGCCGCTTACCACTCTCTCTGGTACACGCGCGTCCAGGTACCCGTCATGGCGGACATTCTCAACGCCACGCCCGCCGTCGCGGAGTGGATGGACCGCATGGCGCAGATCGGCCATGGTGCGATCGACAAATTCGACTCGGCGGATGCGGTGACGGTTGCCACCCGAGCCGAGCCCATGCCATCCGGCGAGAACCTGCTGGTCGACAGCGCTTTCCAGGACGATCACGGCATCCCCCTGGGCACCCTTGTCACAGTGACGGCGGAGACCTTCGGGCCGGAGCCGACAGAGGGCACGTTGCTCGCGGCGACGCGCACGCATTACACGCTCAGGCGCGAGGATCCCCGCGTGGGCACCGTGCACGTCCACTTCCCGCGCATTGGATATGTTCTGCGAAAGGCGGAAGGCGCCTGAACCGCGGGTGAGAAGCGCCGGCTCTTGCCTGTTCCCGCCGGTCGTCCCACGCGGCAGTGGCTTACGCCTTCACCTCGCGCGGGGGCAGCGGCCTGTCCACCGGTCGGTTCGGCAGATCCACCGCGGGGCTCACGCGTTCGACGCGCGGGCCGAAGCGCGCTTCCTCGCCCAGCCGCGATGTCAGCACCTGCTGAATTTGCTCGATCTGGCTGCGCATTTCGCGCTGGCTTTGAATCATCGATTTCTCGAACTCGGTCGACCCGATCGCGTCACGCTGTCGGCTTTCGCGAAAGTGGCCCTCGAGATACTGGCGCAGCTCGGTAAAGCGTGAGGCCTCAGCCCGGTCGGCGAGTTCGCGTTGCGCCTGCAAGTCGCGGGTGTAGCGGTTCTCGGTCATCATCATGCGCGAGCGCAGCATGCCGCTGCTGACCAGAAAGGCCAGCAGCGCCAGCCCCAACAGGCTCAGCAAGATCATGCCCAGCGACCCCTCCATCGTGAACACACCGAAGTTCAGCCGTGTTGTTCTCTCGAACTCCGGCCAGTTCAGGGCCGCGAACCCGGCCACGGCCAGGATCGCGAGAAGCAGAAAGATCACTCGTGCACGCATGTGGGTCTCCTTGGAACGATAGGGGCATTCTGTGAATTCATAAGGCTGCGCTGCTGTCAGAGAATGCGCCGATTTGATGTCCGCTGCGTGTGGCAAACTGCCGCGTCCTTGATCTCTCCAGCAGTTACAGAATGCAAACGCTGAAGAAGTAGCCGTTCTGACCGCCGCCTACATGGAAGCCGTCAACATCTCCTCGTAGTCCTCCACCGAAGCAATGCGCGGGTTGGTCTTGTGACAATGATCCGCCATCGCGCCCTTGATGATCTTGTCGAACCAGTCGCGCTGGACCCCCATGGCGGCGAGGCCCGCCGGTAAGCCCAGGCGCGCGTTCATGTCCTTGATGGCATCCGGTATATCGCCGCCGGATTGCAGCCCCATCGCATGTGCCATGCGTTCGAGCCGCCGCTCCTTCTGGATCGATTCCACCGGCGCATTGAAGCGCACGACGGCAGGCAGGAACATGGCGTTCAGCGTGCCATGGTGCAGGCGCGGGTCGACGCCCCCCAGGCTGTGACTGAGCGAATGCACGCAACCGAGGCCCTTCTGGAACGCCATGGCGCCTTCCATGGAGGCGCTCATGAGATTGAAGCGGGCATCGCGGTCGCTGCCGTCGCGGGTAGCGCGTTCGATATAGGTCCAGCCTCGTTCCAGACCGTCCAGCGCGATGCCGTCGGCGGGCGGGTTCACCGCCGGTGCCATGAAGGTTTCCATGCAGTGGGCGATCGCGTCCATGCCGGTCGCGGCCGTGAGTTTGGGAGGCAGTCCGAACGTCAGTTCAGGATCGCAGATGGCCGTCTTGGGCACCAGGTGCCACGAATGGAAGCCGAGCTTGCGGCGGTCGTCCACGATGATGATCGCCCCACGCGCCACTTCGCTGCCGGTGCCGCTGGTGGTGGGCACGGCAATCAAGGGAGCGACCTTGTCGGTGATGCGGGGCGAACCGCCTTCGATCGTGGCGTAGTGGGTCAGGGGCCCTTCATGCGTAGCCGCAATCGCCACGCCCTTGGCGCAGTCGATCGCCGAGCCGCCGCCGACGGCGATCAGTCCGTCGCAACGATTGGCTTTGTATACCTCCACAGCCGCACGCACCGCGGCTTCGGTGGGGTTGGAAGGGGTCTGATCGAACACTGCCGCGGGCATGCCGGGGATTGCATCCAATGCTTTTTGCAGCACGCCAGCCGCTCTAACGCCGGCATCGGTCACCACCAAGGGTCGGGTGATGCCCACCCGCTCGCATTCCTGCTTGAGCAATTTGACGGCGCCGAAGTCGAACTGGATCTGGGTCACGTAATAGATGAAGGCCATGAGGAGGCTCCGGGTACGATCGAAGCCCCACTTTAACGGCATCGCATGAACTTCCTGCCGCGATATCCGCAGCTCACCCCGGCCATGCGCACTGTGCTTGAGCGTATCGCCCGCGCCGGATATCCGCCCCTGTACACCCTTGCACCGGCGGACGCGAAGGCGGCATATGAAGCTGCGGCCGGTGTGCTCGAATTGCCGAAAGCCGAACTGGCGAGGGTCGAGGACTTCACGATGCCGGCCAGAGACGGGCATGCATTGGGCGCCCGTTTCTATGCGCCCAGCGAAGCCGCGCTACCCGTGCTGCTCTTTTTTCACGGCGGCGGCTTTACCGTGGGCAGCATCGCATCGCACGATGTCTTGTGCCGTGAGCTGAGCCGGCTCAGCGGCTGCGCCGTAATCTCTCTGGATTACCGGCTGGCGCCTGAGCACCGGTTTCCCACTGCCGTGAACGACGCCTGGGACGCGACGCAGTGGATCGCCGCGCATGGCAACGATCTCGGCGTCGACGCCAGCCGGCTTGCCGTTGGCGGCGACAGCGCCGGCGGTACCTTGGCAGCCGTCTGCGCCATCTTGGCGCGCGACGCCGGTCTGACTCTTCGTCTGCAACTTCACTTCTATCCCGGTTGCGCAGCCGGGCCAGCGGCCCCGTCGCACCAGCAGTTTGGGCAAGACCTGGTGCTGGACGCGCCGCTCATCAGCTGGTTCCTGGATCAATACATCCCCGACGAACAGCGGAGGGACTGGCGCTTCTCGCCGATTAATGCCTCTGACGTCAAAGGCGTGGCGCCGGCCTGGTTCGGCCTGGCGGAGTGCGACCCCCTGGTGGACGACGGCCTGGCGTATGCGGATAAACTCCGAGCGGCGGGCGTTGCGGTCGAGCTGAAAATATACCGGGGCGTTACCCATGGATTCATCAACATGGGACGCGCGATTCCGCAAGCCCGGCAAGCGCACTCGCAGGCCGCGAATGCGCTGAAATTGGCTCTCCCACCCTGAACATGAACCGACAAGACTTTCGTTTTTTTCATCGCCTGCGGGTGCGCTGGGCCGAAGTGGACATGCAGAAGATCGTGTTCAACGCCCACTACCTGATGTACGTGGATACCGCAGTCGCCGACTACTGGCGCGCGATGGCGCTCCCCTATGAAGAGGCGATGCTGCTGCTTGGCGGGGATCTTTACGTCAAGAAGGCGACCGTGGAGTTTCATGCCTCGGCGCGCATGGATGATCGCCTGGACATCGGCTTGAAGTGCGGCCGGATCGGCAATTCGTCGATGGGGTTCACGGCCGCGATCTTCCGTGGCGACGAGCTGCTGATCGGATGCGAACTCGTTTATGTGTTCGCCGATCCCGCCAGCCAGACTTCGCGTCCGGTGCCGCCACTGCTGCGCGAGGCGCTGACCGGTTACGAAGCGGGCGAGCCGATGGCGCACGTTCGGGTCGGCAGCTGGTCCGATCTGGGCGCCGAGGCGCGGCGAATCCGGACGCAAGTGTTTATCGAAGAACAGCGCATTCCCGCCGACATGGAATGGGATGAAGCCGATGCCAGCGCGGTGCACGCCGTGGCCTACAACCGTCTGGGCCAGGCCATCGCCACTGGCCGGCTGCTGCAGCAACAAACCGGCGTGGGGCGGATCGGGCGGATGGCGGTACACCAGACGCTGCGCGGATCGGGCGTCGGCCGCCAGGTGCTGCAATCCCTATTGGCTGTTGCTGTCGCGCGGGGCGACCGCGAAGCCGTGTTGAATGCGCAGCGCAACGCGGAGGAGTTTTATAGCGGCCTCGGTTTCAGTCCGCGCGGCCAGGCTTTCGATGAAGCGGGCATTGCTCATATTGAGATGGCGCGCCACCTGAGGCAGGAGTAGTCGATGGCCCGCAACAAACAAAGCAGCGGTACGCCCCCCGGCGTAGCCGTCTCGGCCGGTTCGCCCGAAGCAGGCGTCCCAGGTACCCGAGGGATGTCCGCTGGAGCACTCGGTAGCGGCCCCGCGATCCTGCTCGCAGTCATGATGTTCCTCGCTCCATCGGTCGGCGTGCCGCACGAGGAAATGCTGCAGGACACGCTGAAGTCCATGATCGTCTCATTCCTCGCCTTGGGCACCGGGTTGCTGTTCTTCTGGCAACAGCGCAACCGCCAAGCGCCAGTGCGCTGGCATGCGGTGGTGTGGTTGCCCCTGATGCTGATGGCGTATGCGCTGGGCAGCATGGCTTGGTCGCACACCTATTTGGCCGGCGTGGAGGCGATCCGCTGGTTCATCTTTTCGCTGCTGGTCTGGCTGGGCCTGAACACCTTGTCGCGGGAGCGCCTGCCCATCCTGGCGTTGGGCATTCATGCCGGAGCCGTGGTTGCGTCACTGTGGGCTGCACTGCAGTTCCTGATCGACTTCAAGTATTTCCCGCAGGGTCCACCTCCCGCCTCGACCTTCGTGAACCGCAATTTCTTCGCCGAATTCGCGGTATGCACCTTGCCCTTCGGTGCGTTGCTGCTGGCACGGGCCCGTGTAAGCGGACAGGCCGCCTTGCTGGCTGGGACCTCTGGCTTCGTCATCGTTGCGATCCTGATGACCGGCACCCGGGCGGCGTTGATTGCGTTGTGGCTGCAACTCCTGCTCGTGCTGCCATACATCGGGTGGCTGTACCGTCGGCAATTCGAGTTTCCAAATTGGCGCGCCGGCACCAAGGCGGCCGTTGTGGCAATGTTCATTGGAACGGTCGTCGGCCTGGGCTCGGTGTCGACCGGCAATCCCAAGATCATCGAGGAAGGGCTGGGGATCACGGCGCTGGAGCGGGGTTTCAAGCGTACCGGTTCCATCTCGCCGAACGATTCATCGTTGGGCATCCGCATGATCATGTGGAAGGCAACTATGCATATGATCGGCCAGCGGCCAGTTTTTGGCGTTGGGGCAGGCGCCTGGGAAAACGATATCACGCTGTACCAGGCCGAAGGGTCTCAGCTCGAGACCGACTACTACGTGCACAACGAGTACCTCCAGCTGGTGGCCGAGTACGGGGTGGTGGGATGGCTGTTCCTGGTGGCGTTGGCCACATACCTGCTGGCAGCACTTCGGCGTACCCTGCTGGACAAGTCGGAGGAAGGGCTTGCCGAAGCTCCCTGGCGGGCGATCCTGTTATGCAGCTTGCTCTCCTTCTTTGTCGTGAGCAACGTGGGCTTCCCCTGGCGAATGGCTTCCACCGGAGCGCTATTCGCCTTGTGCCTGGCCGCCTTGGCCGCTTCGGACGCTCGCCTTGGCTTCGCTAGTCGGTGGGGCGTGGCGCATTTAGGGTGGCAGCCGGCATACTCGCAAGCGGCGTTGGCCGGCGTGGCGGGCGCCCTGGTGCTCGCCGGCTATATCTCACAGGCGGCCGTGCAGAGCGAGCAAAAGATTGTTCGGGCGGCGAAGATTGCCCTGACGATTTCAGCGTCTGGCCGTCCCAACCACTCAAATTGGGACCGCAACAAGGCGGAGATGCTCAGGCTCATCCGCGAAGGGGTGGAAATCAATCGGCACTATCGCAAGATCACGCCCATGGTGGCCGATGAACTGGCACGCTGGGGCGACTGGAAAAACGCCACCTGGATCTGGGAAAGCGTCTTGTCTTCGCGCCCGAACGTAGTGGCGATCATGTCCAACGTGGCGCGTGGGTACATCGCGATGGGCGATGCGGCGAAGGCCGACGAGTGGCTGCAGCGGGCCAAGAAGGTCCAGCCGCGGGCTCCGGCAGTGCGGTCACTGGAAGTGGTCCTGCTCAGCCGACGCGGCCAGTTGGCACAGGCCCTTGACCTGGCGAGGCAGTCCATCGACGACGAGATCTACGACTACGACCTCATGAACTCGGCGTTCCGGCTGGCTTCGCGGGCCGGCGACTATCCGCTCGCCACCAAAGCGATGCAGTTGCGCATCGCCAAGTGGCCGCAGAGCCAGGCCCAAGGGCTGCTGGAGCTGGGTCTGATGTACGCCTTGAGCGCGAACGATCCGCCCAAGGCCCTCGCCTCGTTCCGGCAGGCGATGGTTCTTTTGCCCGAGTCGCAGCGAAGCTCGTTGCTGGCGCAGATACCGGCCAGCTACCGATTCCAGCTCGAAGAAGACGCGACGCTGCCGGCTCAACCTCCGGCACCGCCTCAGACGTCGGCCAGCAAAGGGTAGGGGGGCGGTTCGACCGTTACGGCCGGACCCTGCGGTCCGCCTGAAGTGAGTGCGCCATGTGCGCTGGCAATCTGGATCGAGATGATGGCGTCCCAGCCGCCGCCTGGCGCTTGAGTTGCCTGAGCCACCGAGCCGCAAGGCTGGCCGGGGTCGGCCGCCTCAAAGACTTCCTGGCCAACCTGCATCACCTCTTGCGAGTGCGCCAGGTAAGCCCGCCGTTTCAGCGTGCCGCGAAACTGGCTGCGCGCCACCACTTCCTGCCCCGGGTAACAGCCCTTCTTGAAATTCACGCCGCCGATGGATTCGTAGTTGAGCATCTGCGGCACAAAGGCCTCGACGATCGGGGCGGTGATGGTAGCCACTCCGCTGCGCACCTCACCCCACTGCCAGAGCTCATCACTCAATTCGGTCCCCGCCGGCCGGGCTTCCCCCACGGGTGCGACCCAAAGGTTGCGTGGCTGGCCGTCCGCGGGATAAAGCCGGATCGCGCTGGCGCTGCCGACATTCGTGCGAGTCCAAGGTTCGTGTAGCCCTGGCGCGAGATTCACCGCAGTCGCGCCCGCCAACCCGTAGAGGTCGAACTCCAGGGATGCATCACGGAGCCTGGCCTTGGCTCGCATCAGGAACATCGACAGGCGCTTGAGCGTGGGCGCAAGGATGTCACGGCTGGTGACGAGCAGCACCTCGTCCGCGCCGCGTTTAAGTCCAATGAAGCTGGCCTGCATCCGCCCCTTGGGGGTGCAGTATGCCGCCAGCCGGGCCTGTGTCGGCTGCACCAGCGCGAAGTCCTGGGTCAGCTGTCCCTGCAGGAAACTCGCTGCCTCGTCCCCCTGGACCGCGATAACGCCCAAATGCGCAAGCGGCGCGGTTACACCGTTCAATGAATGACTCATACCCTGAATTATCATGGCCGGTCCTATTCACTTCAACGCGTGGGGGCAGCGATCGGTGCGGCGTTTCCTGTTGGCAGTTTTCCTTTTGGTGTCCGCGGTCCTGCTGGGCACGGGTGGCTGGGCCCTTTGGTGGGTCTATCAGCCTCTGCGCC
This sequence comes from Ramlibacter sp., assembly GCA_046599015.1. Taxonomy (GTDB): domain Bacteria; phylum Pseudomonadota; class Gammaproteobacteria; order Burkholderiales; family Burkholderiaceae_C; genus Ramlibacter. The sequence goes on along the minus strand of JBKJHN010000148.1, from coordinate 16,167 downwards.
TGCCGACCGCGACCGTTGACCTGTCGATCGATCCCGGAACCTTGCCCCGTTCCGTGGCACAGGCCGTCAGCGATGCCGGTGTCGATGTGAATCCCGATCTGCTGTACTTGTGGTTCCGCTTTTCCGGACAGGACCGCGCGATCAAGGCCGGTAGCTACGAACTGGAAGCCGGCATCACGCCACACAGCCTGCTGGCCAAGCTGGCACGCGGTGAGGAAACACTCAGCGCGGTAACGCTGGTGGAGGGCTGGACATTCCGGCAGGTACGCGCTGCACTGGCCAAGGAACCCGTGTTGAAACCGGACACCAATGGCCTGGCCGATGAAGCCGTGATGGACTTGCTGGGCCGTGGCGGCCAGCATCCGGAAGGACGCTTCTTCCCCGACACTTACACCTACGCCAAGGGATCGAGTGATGTGGCGGTGCTGCGGCGGGCCCTGCGGGCCATGGACAAGCGACTGGACGCAGCCTGGAACCAGCGCTCGCCGGAGGCAGCGGTGAAGACCCCCGATCAGGCGCTTATCCTGGCTAGCATAGTCGAGAAAGAAACTGGAAAAGCGGGAGACCGGGCTGAGATCGCCGCCGTGTTCAGCAACCGGCTGCGCAACGGCATGCCCCTGCAGACCGACCCGACGGTCATCTACGGGATGGGCGCCTCTTTCGATGGCAACCTGCGAAAAAAAGACCTGCAGACCGATACGCCCTGGAACACCTACATGCGTCCCGGACTGCCCCCCACACCGATTGCGATGCCCGGCAAGGCGTCGCTCCTCGCGGCAGTGCAGCCCGCGGACAGCAAAGCGCTGTATTTTGTCGGCCGCGGAGACGGCAGCAGCCAATTCAGCGTCAGCCTGGACGAGCACAATCGAGCCGTGAACAAATACCAACGCGGCCAATGAACGCTGTGCATCGCGGATGACCTCAGGCCTGTTCATCAGCTTCGAAGGAATCGACGGCGCCGGCAAGTCCAGCCATGTCGCGAGCCTGGCCGATGCCTTTCGTGAACAGGGGCGGACGGTCACCGTCACGCGTGAGCCGGGTGGCACGCCGCTTGCGGAAAAGCTGCGCGCACTGGTGCTGAATGAAGCCATGGACCCGTTGACCGAGGCGTTGCTCATGTTCGCGGCCCGCCGCGACCATTTGGTGCAAGTGATCGAACCGGCACTGGGCCGCGGCGAAGCCGTGCTGTGCGACCGGTTCACCGACGCCACTTTCGCCTATCAAGGCGGTGGGCGCGGCTTCGACTGGAAGGTGCTGGGCCAGTTGGAGCGATGGGTGCAAGCCCGTGCGGACGGCACGCTCCGAGAGCCGGATCTGACGGTTTTGTTCGAACTGGACTCTTCCATTGCCGCCAAGCGCCTGGCGGGGGCTCGCGTTCCCGACAAGTTCGAGTCGCAGCCGATCGAGTTTTTTACCCGCGTTACGGCGGCCTATCACCGGCGTGTCGAGCAAAGCCGCGCCCGCTTTGCCGTCATCAACGCGGATCAACCGCGCGATGCGGTCTGGGGCGATGTGCTCGCGGCGGTCCGCGAGCGGGGCTGGCTCCTATGAACTCGCAAGCGCCGTGGATTGCCGCGCAAGCTCGGACCCTGCTGGCTCAAAGGGCGCACGCGTTTCTCCTGCAGGGACCGTCAGGGCTGGGCCAATACACCCTCGCGCTCGAACTTGCCCGCGCCTGGCTGTGTGAGCGACCCGGACCGGACGGTGCCTGCGGCCAATGCGGCAGTTGTCACGCGATCGATGTCCGCACCCATGCGGATCTCTGTGTGTTGATGCCGGAGACCACGATGCTGGAACTGGGCTGGCCGCTCGGGGAGAAGGCCCAGGCCGACATCGACGACAAGAAGCGTAAGCCCAGCAAGGAGATTCGCATCGAAGCCATGCGCGATGCCATCGAGTTTGCTCAGCGAACCAGCGCCCGCGGACGCGGCAAGGCCGTGCTGGTGCACCCGGCCGAGCGGATGAATCAGGTCACTGCGAACGCGCTGCTGAAAACCCTGGAGGAACCTGCAGGCAACCTGCGCTTCGTGCTGGCCAGTGACTCGGCGCACCAGTTGTTGCCGACGATTCGCAGCCGCTGCCTCGGCCACACCATGACATGGCCGTCGGCCATCGAGGCCACGAGCTGGCTCGAGTCCCAGGGTGTGAAGCCCGCTGACGTGGCGCCGCTTCTGCGCGCAGCCGGTGGACGGCCCGATACCGCGTTGGCGTTTTCCCAGGGCGGCGCCGACCCAAAGGTCTGGGCGCAGTTGCCTAAGGCCATGGCACGCGGGGACAGCAGCGCCATGGCAGGTTGGGCGCCGGCCCAAGCCGTAGATGCATTGCTTAAGCTTTGTCACGACATGCTGGCCGTGAAGGTCGGCGCGGCGCCGCGTTTTTTCCAGCCGGCCGATCTGCCCCCCGCGTCCTCCTTCGCGGCGCTGGGTGAGTGGTCGCGCGAATTGCTGCGCGTGGCTCCGACAGTCGAGCATCCATTCAACGCCGGGCTCATGCTGGAAGCACTTGTGAGCCGGGCCCGCTCGGCCCTACACTCAGGGTCCGTATGAGCAGTCCTGCGTCCTCCACCACGCCCCGGCCCAGCGTCATCCAGTTCGCCATCAAGGAAAAGGCTGCGCTGTATGCCGCCTATATCCCGATGTTTGCTGATGGCGGGGTGTTCATACCCACCACTCGCGACTACAAACTGGGCGATGACGTGTACGTGTTGCTCTCATTGCCCGATGAGCCTCAGCGGTATCCAATCGCCGGCAAGGTAGCCTGGGTCACCCCGGCTCGTGCAGCCGCCAACCGAACGCAAGGTTTGGGTATCCGGTTTCCCGCGGACGAAAAATCCCGCGCGCTCAAGCTCAAGATCGAAGAGATCCTGGGCAGCTTGCTGGCTTCCGAACGCCCCACCCAGACCATCTGAAGCGCTACATTCTTGTAGCGAGGGCCGGCCATAGCATTGCCACTCCTGATGTTTGTCGACTCCCACTGCCATCTCACTTTTCCCGAACTCGCCGCGCAGCTGCCGCAGATCCGGCAGGCCATGACAGCGGCTCAGGTCGACCGGGCGCTTTGCATCTGCACGACCCTGGAGGAATTCGGGTCGGTGCACGGCCTTGCCACGCAGTACGACAACTTCTGGGCCACCGTAGGCGTCCACCCCGACAACGAAGGCGTGACGGAACCGACCGTGCAAGACCTGGTGGATCGATCAGGCTTGCCGCGGGTGGTCGCCATTGGCGAAACCGGACTGGACTACTTCGAAATGCAAGAACGCAAGGGCGGGCGCTCGGTCGGCGACATGGAGTGGCAGCGAGAGCGGTTTCGCACGCACATCCGGGCGGCGCGTCAGGTCGGGAAGCCGCTGGTGGTTCATACCCGAGCAGCGTCCAGCGACACTGTGGCCATCCTGAAGGAGGAGGGCGAAAACGGCGCTGCCGGTTCGGCGGGCGGGGTATTCCACTGCTTCACCGAAACCGCCGAGGTCGCGCGGGCTGCCCTGGAGCTGGGCTTCTACATCTCGTTCTCGGGCATCCTTACCTTCAAGAGCGCGCGGGAACTGCGCGATGTAGCGAGCTTTGTGCCGTTGGACCGTTTGCTGATCGAAACGGATAGCCCGTACCTGGCGCCGGTGCCATATCGCGGCAAGACCAACAACCCTTCGTACGTTCCTTACGTCGCGCGGCAACTCGCCGAGCTGCGCAAGATGCCGGTGGAACAGATTGCCGAGGTCACCAGCGCCAATTTCGAGTGCCTTTTCAAGGGCGTCATGTCATGAGAAATTACTTTAGATATATCGTTTACCTTATTGTTTTAAATATATGTTCCTTAGCTCATGCTGGATCATACGAAGACTTTTTCATAGCCATCAAGCAAGACAATCCGAGCTCTGCCGCGGTCTTACTCAACCGCGGTTTCGACCCGAATACCCTCGATCCCGAGGGCTTGCCCGGCCTGTATCTGGCGCTGCGCGAGGGGTCCTTGAAAGTCGCACGGTCCCTGATCGACTGGCCCAAGACGAACGTCGAAATCAGGACCGCTCAAGACGAAAGCCCACTCATGATGGCAGCGCTGAAGGGCCACCTCGAGCTGTGCAAGAGACTGATTGCCCGTGACGCCGACGTCAACAAGCCAGGCTGGGCGCCATTGCATTACGCCGCGACCGGCGGGCACCTGGCGATCATGGAATTGTTGTTGGAACATCACGCCTTCATCGATGCGCAGTCGCCCAACGGCACCACGCCGCTCATGATGGCCGCGCACTACGGCACGCCCGCAGCTGTGAACTTGCTGCTCGAGGCGGGCGCAGACACGTCGATGAGGAATCAGCTGGGCTTGACGGCCATTGACTTCGCGAACCGTGCAAACCGCCAGGATGCGGCCAAGCTGATTGCCGCGTCAGTGAGAGCCAGACAGCCAAAAGGTAAATGGTGACAACGGCTTGCAGCGTACATCTTGCGTGATGATTGCCGATTAAATCCCCCTGCACCGGATGCTTTTAAGTTTATACGATGTATATTATGTTAAATAACAATTAAACGACGCGCAGACGTACCGATCTGATCCGCTCGACACGCGCAGCCCTGCCTTTTCACGATCTCAGCCGGAGTACGAAAAACGAATTCAGAAAAAGCATCGACGATCTGCACCACTGGCGCGGCCAAGAGACAAATTCTGCCGTTCTGTCAACTCGTCCACAATCTTCGCTTGCGCTTTTTTTAAGCTCAGCTTAACTTGCAACCTCAGAAGACAAACGGCTGATCTAGCCAGCTTACGAATGCGTTGGACCAAACCCAATCTGCGAAGCAGTATTTATGGCCTTCTAGGCCACCCGGTTGAACCGAGCCAGTCGATTCTGGAGAACGGCACAGAGGACATTCGGGAATCGATGCTCGCGCTACTGGGCGACAAAGCTCCCAAGGAATTCCCGCAGATCACGCGCCGGATTCGCTACGCGAGCGATGTTCAGGCGCTTTGGTACCTGCGCGGCGACCTGATGGGGATTCTGGCGTCCATTCATGGTGAAACCGTGGCGCGTAAAAAGGTTGCGGTGATCACGGCCCAGTTCCAGGGCTTGCTGCCCAACGGCTTGAATTCCCGTTCGAGTCCGCTGGTCGGCTAACTGCGATTTGCGCCAACCGCCTGGGCGCAACTGCGTCAGTGCCGGTGGCCCCATAGCACAAACGCATCCCGGCCCTCGACCGCGAGGTGAACTTTGGCGCCTACGGGCAACGCCACTTTGGTCGGCACGTGGCCGAATGGCAGGTTGGTGAAGACCGCGGCCTTGACCTGTCGACGCAGCCAATCCACCACCGTTTGCAGACGATAGCCCCGGTCGTGCGGGACCGGTTTGTAGTTGGTGAAGTGCCCCAACAGGATGGCCTTTTGCGCTCCTAGCACGCCGGCGTACAAAAGTTGCGTCAGCATCCGTTCGACTCGGTAAGGATGTTCATGCACATCTTCAAGAAACAGAATCCCGCCCTTGATTTTGGGCATCCAGCGCGTACCGGTCAGTGCCGCCAGGATGGCCAGATTGCCGCCCCACAGCTGGCCTTTCAGCTCGATGGCCGTTTCAAGCGACTCCGCCCGCGGCAGTTGCCAGCCCGTGCCCTCCCCTTGCCCACTGACCAGATCCTCGAAGCAGGCCTGCATGATCTCGTCGGGTTCGCCGTCACCGCCGAAATCCTCCCCCAGCGCAGGTCCCGACCAGGTGATGGCGCCCGTCTCGGCGAGCACCGCACACTGGAAAGCCGTGAAGTCGCTGATGCCCACGAACCGGGTGCCGTTCGCGATCGCCCGGGCGACGACCTTGTAGCGAATAGCCGGTAGCAATCGCGTGAGGCCATAGCCGCCGCGAGTGATCAGCGCGATGTCGGCGCCGCTGGCCGTCGCGCGGTGAATGGCCGCCAGGCGCGTTTCGTCGTCCCCGGCAAAGCGCATGTGGGTCGCGAATACCGCTTCGTCGAGTTCGACTTCATGCCCAAGGGCCTGCAAGCGAGCCACGCCGCGGCGGATCACCGCTTTTTCGCGAACCGCACTGGACGGCGAAAAGATGTAGATATGTTTTTTCACCGGCGGAAGTATCCCACCGCCGCCTGCGCGATCGGCTCCCCGTGTTCCTGGACGAAATGGCCGGCCTGCGCCAGGACCATGGGCTCCGGGCAGCCTCGAATGCCGGCGCGCAAGACCTGCATGGCCGGCAAGCCCAGCACCGGGTCCTGCGCGCCGACGGCCATGAAGGTCTGGCCCGACCACCGCGTCGACCAGAACTCGCGAGCGTGCCGCGAAATCGCAGCCCCGTCGGCATCCGGCCGGTCCGGCACCATGGGCGGGAATGCCCGTAAAGCGGCGCGATGCCCCCGATCGGGGAACGGCGCGTTGTACGCCGCACACTCCTGTTCGCCCATGTGCGGATTGCCCCGGCCAAGGAGCCGCCCCACGTCGAAGTCGGGGTTCTTGGCGCACATATCGCGCCAAGCCAGAAAACCCGGGGTCAGGGGAACGTCGCCTGTCCCCAGCGTCGTGTTCATCACCAGAAGGCCGCGATAGCGATCGGCCGCGACCATCGGCAAGGTCAGGCCAAGCAAGCCGCCCCAGTCCTGCACCGCCAGCACGATGTTGCGCAGGTCGAGGTGCTCGACAAACTCCAGCAGCACCTGTCGATGCCAGGTGAAGCTGTGCGCCTCGACCCGTTTGGGCTTGTCGCTCTTGCCGAAACCGATCATGTCGGGGGCGACCACGCGATCGCCGGCCGCAAGGAAGACGGGAATCATCTTGCGGTACACATAGCTCCATGTCGGGTTGCCGTGCAGGCACAGCCAGGTGATCGGCGCGCCGGACGGCCCTTCCTCCAGGTAGTGCATCCGCAAGCCATCGAGCGAAGCAAGATCGCTCACGAAGCGCGCCTGCCACGGATAGCCGGGCAAGCCGGCGAAACGGTCATCGGCGGCGCGCACCGCATCTTCTCGCAAGGGTTGGTTCGTCATACGGGTCTGCTGCCTCCTGCTAGCAAAGAAATCGGTCAAGAGGGCCGCGCAATCCTGAACCAGGACTGCGCCGCGCACTTCGGTCTGGTGGTTGAGCCGGGATTGCGCAAAGAGATCCACCACGGATCCCGCCGCACCGGTCTTGGGGTCCGGGGCACCGAACACCACCCGCCCAATCCTGGCGTGAAGCATCGCGCCGCTGCACATGGCGCAGGGCTCCAGCGTCACATACAGCTCGCAGCCGTCCAGCCGGTAATTGCCCAAGGTCTGGGCGGCGGCACGCAACGCCATGATTTCCGCATGCGCCGTCGGATCGTTGCTGCCAATGGGGGCATTGCGCCCTGCCCCGATCACCTGGCCGTTCTTGACCACCACCGCGCCGACGGGCACTTCGCCTGCCGCGGCCGCGAGCCGGGCCTGCTCCAGGGCCAGGCCCATGAACTTCTCTTCGCTCACTTGTCCTCTGGCATGGGCCGCGCCTGCTGCATCGTGCCCTGCACAGCCTGCTGGAACTGTTGCACTTGCTGTTTCGGCGTGCCCGAGGGTGTTGCCATGGTCCCGGGTGCCGCGGTGGCCGCCGGCGCGGCGACTGGCGCTATGGCTGTCATCTGCTTTTTGACCAGAACGGCAATGATCGCCACGACCACCAGTAGGCTCAACGCACCGAGTACGACTCTCATCGCGTCCTCCTCCTACGGCGCTTTAGGGCCGCCGATGCCCAATGTGTCCATCCAGCCGGCCAGTTCGCGCTCCTGCTCGTTACCCTGCGCATACAGGGCCTTGAGCGCCTCATGCGATTCGGGGCGGTGCTGGTTCAACTTGAATTTGCATTGCAGCTCGGTGACCTCGAGCTCGAACCCCATGATGCCCGCCAGCATCTTGTGCGCGAAATCTTCGCCCAGGTTGCGCCACTGCTGTGCGAACGGGGGCTCATGATCGCCGATCAGCTTCTTCAGAAGCCCGTCCTTGGCAACGGGATCGTCGATCAGCGTCGCGGATACGGTGCAATGGACCGCCAGGTAATTCCAACTGGGCACCCGCGCGAGGTCGGGATAGATACGCGGCGACTGAAAAGCGTGCGGCCCGAGAAACGTCACCACCGCCACTGGTCGCGCCTGAAGATAACGCCAATGCGGGTTCGCGCGCGCACAGTGGCCCAGAAGGAAAAAGATTCCTGCTCTTTCCTCCAGGTGCAAAGGCAAGTGCGAGACGAAGGGCAGACCCGCATCGTCGTTGGAAATGAGACTGGCGAAGGCATGCTCCCGCATCAGGCGCGCAGCCAAGGCGCGATCCGTCGACCTGAACTGGGGAGGCTGGTACATCAGCTGATTGTGCCCGGCGGCCTCCACTCAGGTCAAAAGCGGATGCAGCGCTTTCCCACTCGATCATTTCCTGTACCGGTAACCCCTTGCTTCAGCAACTTGACCAGAGTCACTGGTGGCTTGGTCTTGCCGCAGCCGCCTGAAGCAGCGGCCCAGGACCGACAGCGTCCCCGCCAGTTCCGGCACTGACGTCACCGGTCGCCACCAGCAGTGTGCGACGAAGCTTCGGGTCCATTGCATGGACTCTGCGAGGTCGGTGGCGATGGGCGGGATAGCGGATCAGTAGCGTTCGCGAGTTCACTTGACCAAGGTGACGGGCACGCTGGCCAGATGCACGACCTTCTGCGCCACCGACCCCATTGCCAAGCCGGCCACGGCACCCATGCCGCGCGTGCCCATCACGATGGCATCGCGGCCCTGTTCGGCGGCGTAGGCCGCGATTACCTCGGCCGCCGCACCGATACGCACTTCAGGCACACAGGCAAGGCCCTCGGCCAGCGCCATGATCTCCGGCTGGACGAGAAGCTTCTCGCCCTCGCTGCGCAACTCGGCATTGACCCACACCATGGCAGAGATCGGGCCCTGCGTCGACAGATTCAAGCCGGCGCGCAAAGGCCATTGACGCACGTCAACGTCGACGCCGAGCGCGGGGAACGATTCGATGTTCAGATGATCAGTCGTGGTGACTGCGAACACACTCGAGCGGCGGGTCGTGCGTCGTTGCGCAGTGGATCGCATCGATCGCGCACCCTTCGACGTGTGCCGACAAGAAGCAGAGGATAACCGCATGACAGGTCCTTCGACGACAGCGCAACCGGGCGAGACGCCCACGCCGGCGGATACGGCCGCGAGCGTGATCGCCACCGTCGAGGCCACATTGCGCGAACTGCATGCGGGCGACCCGGAACTGCCACCGGTGCTGCTGTCCAGCGTGCTGGATCGTGACCTCGGTTTCGACAGCCTGGGGCGCATGGAGTTGCTGCTCCGCACCGAGCGGGCCTTCGGCGTCGACCTGCCGGCGGACACACTGCAACGCGCCGAAACCGTGGCGGACCTGCTGAGCGCGGTGCAGCGGGCCCGGCTTCAGCCGGGCGTCGGGCCCACGCTACCGGCCGGCGCTGCGGTGCACGCGCTGCCCGGGCCCCTCATCACCCCCGCGCCGTCCGACGCGAACACCGGGCAGACCGGCCCGCCGGCGCACGCCAGCACCCTGCTCGACGTGCTGGCCTGGCACCTGCAGTGGCATCCCGATCAGACGCAGCTCGTCATGCTTGCCGACGACACGCAGGAAGATGGCGAGCAGCGCATCAGCTACCGCCAGCTCGCCGATGCGTCGGCGGCCGTCGCCGCCGGCCTGCAGCGCGCCGGTGTCGTGCCGCGCCAGTGCGTGGCCATCATGCTGGCGACCTCGGCGGACTACTTCAGCACCTACTTCGGCATCCTGATGGCCGGCGCCATTCCGGTGCCGATCTATCCGCCGGCGCGTGCCTCGCAACTCGAAGACCATGTCTTGCGCCACGGCGGCATCCTCGACAACGCGCGCGCCGTGATGCTGGTCACCGTGGTCGAAGCGATGGTGGTGACGCGCCTGCTGCAGGCGCGTGTACCGGGGCTGCGCCAGGTGGTCACGCCGCAGCGGCTGTCCTCGGCCGGCGGCACGCCCACGCCGGTCACGGTGCGGAGTGACGACATTGCCTTCATCCAGTACACCTCGGGCAGCACCGGCCAGCCCAAGGGCGTTGCGCTGACGCACGCGAACCTGCTGGCCAACATCCGCGCCATGGCGCAGGCCATCGATGCCACGCCGCGCGATGTGTTCGTCAGCTGGTTGCCGCTGTACCACGACATGGGGTTGATAGGCGCCTGGCTGGCGCCGCTGTACGTCGGCTTCCCGCTGGTGGTGATGTCGCCGCTGGTCTTCCTGGCCAAGCCGCTGCGCTGGCTGCAGGCCATGCACCGCTGGCGCGGCACGCTCTCGGCGGGGCCGAACTTCGCCTACGAGCTGTGCCTGAAGCGCATCGACGATGCGGCGCTGGCCGGGCTCGACCTGAGCACCTGGCGGCTGGCCTTCAACGGCGCCGAAGCGGTCAGCCCCGACACGGTGCGGCGCTTTGCCGAGCGGTTCGCGGTGTGCGGCCTGCGGCGCGAAGCGATGGCGCCGGTGTACGGCCTTGCCGAAGCCTCGGTGGGCCTGCTGTTCCCGCCGCTCTCGCGTGTGGCGCCGATCGACGCGGTGGCGCGTGAGCCCTTCACGCACGAGCGCCGCGCCGTGCCGGCCGCTCCCGACGATGCCGGCGCGCTGCGCTTCGTCGCCTGCGGGCGGCCGCTGCCGGGCCACGCGGTGCGCATCATCGACGAAGCCGGCCTCGAAGTCGGCGAGCGCATCGAAGGCCGGCTCGAATTCAAGGGGCCGTCGGCCACGCGCGGCTACTTCCACAACGCCGAACAGACGGCCAGGCTCTTCCACGAAGGCTGGCTCGACAGCGGCGACCGTGCCTATGCCGCCGACGGCGATATCTACATTACCGGCCGCGTCAAGGACATCGTGATCCGTGGCGGGCGCAACCTCTACCCGCAGGAAGTCGAGGAAGCCGTGGGCCGGGTCGATGGCGTGCGCAAGGGCTGCGTGGCCGTGTTCGGCAGCCCCGACCCGGCCACCGGCACCGAACGCCTGGTGGTGCTGGCCGAAGTCCGGCCGGCTGGTGCCGAGGCCAGGGCGCGGCTGCGTGAAGCCGTGTCGCGCGCCGTCATCGACGCCATCGGCGAGCCGCCGGACGAGATCGTGCTGGCGCCGCCGCACACGGTGCTCAAGACCTCCAGCGGCAAAGTCCGGCGCTCGGCCTGCCGTGGCGTGTACGAGGCCGGGAGTGTCGGCGCCGCGCCGGCCAGCGCCTGGCGCCAGGTGCTGCGGCTGGCCTGGGGCGCCGTGTTGCCGCGCGCACGGCAGCTGGCGCGTACAGTCGCCCGAGGGCTGTTCGGGTGCTGGGCGGCGCTGGTGTTCTGGCTGCTCGCGCCGCTGACCTGGCTGCTGACGCTGCCGCTGCCGAACCCGGCCGCCGCCTGGGCGCTGGGCGGCATCGCGGCGCGCCTGTTGTTCCGCCTGACCGGCACGCGTTTGACGGTGCGCGGGCTGGATCGGCTGCCCAGCGGGCCCTGCGTGCTGGTCAGCAACCATGCCAGCTACCTGGACGGTGTGATCCTGGTCGCTGCACTGCCGCGCCCGTTCGCCTTCGTCGCCAAGCGCGAACTGCAGCAGCAGCTCGTGGCCGGGCACTACCTTCGCTGCCTGGGTGCCGAGTTCGTCGAGCGCAGCGACCTGCAGCGCAGCGTGGCCGACGCCGGCCGGCTGGCTGAAGCAGCGCAGCAAGGCCGATCGCTGGCCGTGTTTCCGGAAGGCACTTTCGTCGCCCGGCCGGGGCTGCTGCCCTTCCATCTCGGCGCCTTCCTGGCCGCCGCGCGCGCCGGCGTGCCGGTGGTGCCGGTGGCCATCGTCGGCAGCCGCGATCTGCTGCCGGACGGTCGCTGGTGGCCACGACGCGCGCCGCTGCAAGTCGTTGTCTGTGCGCCGGTTCCACCCTCTGCGCAGCCAGGACTGCAGGCGCCTGACCTCTTCGCCGCCGCCGTCACACTGCGCGAGGCGTCGCGTCGGGCCATCGCCGGGCACCTTGATGGCGCATAAGCCGCTCCCGTGGCCGACGAGGCTGCCCGCGACATGGGTGCGCCATCTCGTCCGGCTCGTGTTCGTGGTCTGCGGCTTGGCCGCGGGGCTGTCCGCCTGCGGCGCAGCGCCCGTGGTGCCGGCAGCTGCCGCGTCGGCCGCGTCAGCCGTGCAAGCCCCCACCGCCTACAGCGTGCTTGTCGTCAACCATGGCCGGCACGCCGGCCTCCTGTTGCGCGCCGGCGATGTGCCTGCCGGCGACTGGCCTGCCCAGGCCGACTTTCCCGACGCCGACTACCTGGAAGTCGGCTGGGGCGACCGTGCGTACTACATGGCGGCCGAGCCAGGCGCCTGGCTCGGGCTGAAGGCCGTCGCCTGGCCGACGCCGGGTGTGCTGCACGTGGTCGGTGTCGATACCGCGCCCGAACGCTTCTTCCCGGGTGCCGAGATCCTGGAGATCGGCGTTGCGCCGGCCGGGCTGCAGCGCCTGCTCGCGCATCTGCGCCAGAGCCACGAACTCGACGGCGCGGGGCGCCCGATCACGCTGGGCCCGGGCTTGTACGGCCACAGCCGCTTCTATGCCTCGCGCGAGGAGTTCCACCTGTTCAAGACCTGCAACGTCTGGGTGGCCACGGCACTGCATGCGGCCGGCGTGCAGGTCACGCCGGCGATGACGCTCACGACCGAGCGGCTGATGGCCCAGTTGCGCCCGCTGGCGAAGGTGAAGCCGTGAACGATCCTCTGGCGGCACCGGACCCCGCACCAGCGTTGGCGAGGAAGCGGACGAAGGGGGCCAAAGCCGTGCCGCAAACAGGTATCATCAAACTTCGATAGGACGTGCTGGGGAGTAGCTCCCAAGTGGCTTTCGGGCGTCAACACGGTCTGGAGACAGACCCGCCCAGAGCACGCCGCCCGCCCATGGCGAACGCGGCGATGCAAGACCAACGCGACTTCATGTTTTCGCCCGCACAAAGCTGGCGATTGAGGAGCGCAACCGTGGTCAATTCACTCGACAGTGGCTCGCTGGAAGCGGCCAACCGCCCGTGGCATAGCCGGGCCTCCGATGACGTGCTGTCTGCCCTGAGTGCAACTCGGGACGGATTGAGCACCGAAGAGGCCGGCAAGCGCCTGGCCGAGCACGGCGCCAACGTGCTGGACAAGAAGGGCGGCGTGTCGGTCCTGGCTCTGCTCTGGGGCCAGATCAACAACCCGTTGATCTGGGTGCTGATCGGCAGCGCGGTGATCGCGATGCTGGTCGACCCGGCGGACGGCATCAAGAACGGCCTCGTGATCCTGGCGGTCGTGATCATCAACACCATCATCGGCTTCGCGCAGGAGTACAAGGCGGGTAAGGCGATCGAAAGCCTGAGCGCGATGGTGCCGGAGTTCGCCACCGTCCAGCGCGACGGCAAGCGCGTGCAGTTGCCGGTGGCCGAACTGGTGCCCGGCGACGTGGTGTTCCTGCAAAGCGGCGACAAGGTGCCCGCCGACCTGCGCCTCTTCCACTTGCGCACGCTGCAGATCGAAGAGGCGGCGCTGACCGGCGAGTCGGTTCCGGTGGAAAAGATGACCGACCCCGTGGCCGCGAACGCCACCCTGGGCGACCGCAGGAACATGGCCTTCAGCGGCTCGCTGGTGACCTACGGCACGGGTCTGGGCGTGGTGACCACCACCGGCAACGGCACCGAGCTCGGCCGCATCAACACGATGCTGGGCGAGACCACCACGGTGGCGACCCCGCTGAGCATCGCGCTGCACAAGATCGGCATCGTGCTCACCGTCGGCATCGCGGTGATCTCGATGGTGATCCTCTTCGTGGGCACGGCCCGGGCGATGTCGGAAGGCGGCGTGGACCTGCTGACCGGCCTGCGCGAATCGGTCATCTTCGCCATCACGCTGGCGGTGGGCGCCATCCCCGAGGGATTGCCCGCCATCGTGACCATCGCGCTGGCCATTGGCGTGCAGCGCATGGCCGCGCGACGCGCCGTGGTGCGCAAGCTGCCTTCGGTGGAGACGCTGGGCAGCACCACCGTGATCTGCTCGGACAAGACCGGCACCCTGACGCGCAACGAGATGACGGTGCAGGCGCTCTACCTGTCGGGCTCGGGCGTGTACCGCGTGGAGGGAGCGGGCTACGAGCCCATCGGCCGCCTGTCGAAGGAGGGCAACCCCCTCGACCCCGCCCCCACCGACGTGCACCAACTGCTGCTGGCCGGCATCCTCTGCTGCGATGCCACGCTCGAGCAGAAAGAAGGCCGCTGGCAGATCACCGGCGACCCGACCGAAGGCGCGCTCGTGACCGCCGCAGAGAAGTTCGGCATCGAAACCACGCAAGCCCGCAAGCACCACGCCCGGCTCGACACGATCCCGTTTGAGAGCGCCAACCAGTTCATGGCCACGCTGCACGAGGGCGGCACCGAGGGCAAGAGGATCCTCATCAAGGGCGCGCCCGAGGTGGTGCTCGGGCGCTGCAGCAACGTGGACCACGACACGGCGCTGCGCCAGGTGGAGGCCTTCGCGAGCGAAGGCATGCGCGTGCTCGGCTTTGCCGCGAAGCGCTTCGAACGCGCCGCACTGGACATGGAAGACTGCGCGCAGGGTTTCGAGTTCACCGGGCTGCAGGCCATGATCGACCCGCCGCGCATTGAGGTGATCGACGCCATCCGCGCCTGCCACCGGGCCGGCATCACGGTCAAGATGATCACCGGCGACCACATGGGCACCGCCCAGGCCATCGGTGAACAGCTGGGCATCGCCAAGCCGGGCGACAAGGCCGTGACCGGCGTGCAGCTCGCCGAGATGGACGAAGCCGCCCTGCGCGAGATCGTGAAGGACCACAACGTCTTCGCCCGCGTCGCCCCCGAACACAAGCTGGGCCTCGTACGAGCGCTGCAAGCCAACGGCCAGGTGACGGCGATGACCGGCGACGGCGTGAACGACGCGCCGGCGCTGAAGCAGTCGAACATCGGCGTGGCGATGGGCATCACCGGCACCTCGGTGTCCAAGGAAGCCGCCGACATCGTGCTCACCGACGACAACTTCGCCTCCATCGCCGCAGCGGTGGAAGAAGGCCGCCGCGTCTACGACAACCTCATCAAGTCGCTGGCGTTCGTGCTGCCCACCAACCTTGGCCTGGCGCTGATCCTGATCTATGCGGTCGCGTTCTTCCCGCTGGTCGAGAAGACCATCGACGGTCAGGTGGTGAAGGACCTGCTGCTGCCGATGTTGCCGACCCAGCTGCTCTGGATCAACCTGGTCGCCGCCGTGACCCTGGCCCTGCCGCTGGCCTTCGAGGCGAAGGAGCCGGACGTGATGAACCGCCCGCCGCGCGACCCGAAGGAGCCGGTGCTGAACAAGTTCGTGGTGTTCCGCACCTTTCTGGCGGCCACCCTCATGACCGTCGGCGCCGTGGGCCTGTTCCTCTGGAGGTACGAGCTGGAGATGGCCGCCCGCGCCAACACCGGTCTGACCGAAGCCCAAATCGTGAGCGAGGCGCAGACGATGGCGGTCACCACGGTGATCATGTTCCAGGTTTTCTACATGCTGAGCTGCCGCTCGCTGAAGGACTCGGTTTTCAAGATCGGCTTCTTCAGCAACAAGACGGTGTTCATCGGCATCGGCGCGGTGCTGGCCCTGCAGGCGCTGTTCATCTACGCCCCCCCGATGCAGGCGATCTTCTCCACCTTCCCGCTGACCGCCCAGTCGCTTCTGTTCAGCG
Organism: Ramlibacter sp.; assembly: GCA_046599015.1. Taxonomy (GTDB): domain Bacteria; phylum Pseudomonadota; class Gammaproteobacteria; order Burkholderiales; family Burkholderiaceae_C; genus Ramlibacter. The sequence goes on along the minus strand of JBKJHN010000148.1, from coordinate 498 downwards.
CGCTGGCCGGCGCGATCATCCTGCCTGTGATCTCGGTGGAGAAGTTGATCCGCGGTCGATCTCGAAACCTGCTGTCAGGCCCGAATACGGCCTGACGCTCTGATCTGGGGCCAGGGCGGCAACCCCGCTATGGAATCAATGCGCCGCAAGGCCCACCCGTACACGATCCGGCGCCGTGCCAATCCTCATCGACAAATGTCTCCGGTGCAGTGGGCTGTGCCAGCAATTGTCCGAGCATGGCGCAAGCGGCAGGTCATCGAGACGTCCAAAGTGCTTCAGCCGCAGCCGTCCCTGACGGTCCAACACCACCAGGCTGGGCGTGCCCTGCAGGTTCCAGGCGGCCATCGTCCTTGGCAATGGTTGGTTCGGGTCGGCCTCGTCCGTAGGGGTAGCTCCAGAGGATGCTCTGCATCAGGACGGACTTCACCCAGGCTGCATGCATTTTTCCACCCTCGACTTCGACGGCGGCACCCGACACCCGCTCGTGCAGGCCTTGCC
>JBKJHN010000083.1:0-24330 GCA_046599015.1 Ramlibacter sp. | reverse complement strand
CTGCCGGGAAGCCGGTGCGGAATGGCGCGGGGCACTGCTGTAGCCCCCGTCGTCGTCGCTGGCAGGCGAGCCCATGCCCTCGCGCTTGCCCAGCATCTTCATCTCATCGGCGCGGATCTCGGTCGTGTACTTCTCGACACCATCCTTGTCGGTCCACTTGCGGGTGCGCAGGCTGCCTTCGACGTACACCTGCGAGCCTTTGCGCAGGTACTCGCCCGCGATCTCAGCCAACCGGCCATTGAAGACGACGCGATGCCATTCCGTCGCTTCCTTCGGTTCGCCGGTTTGCTTGTCCTTCCACTTGTCTGTGGTGGCGATCGTTACGTTGGCCACGCGGTCCCCGCTGGGAAAAGATCGCATTTCAGGGTCGCGGCCGCAATTGCCGACGAGAATGACTTTATTGACGGATGCCATAGGGGATATTCCTCCGGATTTGATGATTATGTCGCCTGGGCTTCGTCGGCCAGTACTTCTTCGGCCGACTTCCGCGGCGCGGGCGCCCTCATGGGCCAGGCCACGGCCAGCCACAGCAACATCAGCGCGGCACAAGCCATGAACAGGCCCTGTGTACCAACGTTCTTGACCAGCCAGCCGCCGACCGCGCCACCTACGAAGAAACCCAGGGACTGCAGCGTGTTGTAGACGCCGAGCGCCCCGCCGCGGGCATGAGGCGGCGCGATCCGCGATGCCATGCTGGGCTGGCTGGCCTCCAGCACGTTGAAGCCGCAGAAAAAGACGAACAGCAGCACCGCCAGAGCGGCGATGCTCGGCTGCGCCGCGGCGAGCGCGAGACCGACCTGCACCAGGGTGATGAGCGCCACAGCCGCCAGGAACACCGCCCGCAGATAGCCGCGCCGCTCCAGCGGGAACAGGGTCATGCCCATCACGAAGAAAGAGCCCAGCACGGCCGGCAGGTACACATGCCAGTGGTCCGCCTTGGGCAGTCCCGCCTGCACCAGCAACACCGGCACCGACACCCACATCGCCAGCTGCACGGCATGAAGCACGAACACGCCGACATTCAGGCGCAGCAAGCCGGAATGGCGGAGCACTTCGGACAACTTGCCGCGTGGCACGTCCTTGTGTTGCACGGGCTCGGGCGGGGTCCACCACAACACCACCGCGATACACGCCAGGGCCAGCGCGCAGCTCATCGCGAACAACCCACTGAGTCCGATCAGCTCCGCCAGCACCGGCGCCACCACCAGCGACAGCGCAAATATCAAACCGATGCTGGCGCCGATCATCGCCATCGCCTTGGTGCGCACCTCGTCGCGGGTCTGGTCGGCCAGCAGGGCCGTGACCGCCGCCGACACCGCGCCCGCGCCCTGCAGCGAGCGCCCGACGATCAGCCAGCCAAGCGTGCTGGCCGCGGCGGCGACAAAGCTCCCCAGCGCGAACACCAGCAGGCCGATGATGATGACTCGCTTGCGGCCAAACCGGTCCGAAGCCAGCCCGAAGGGAATTTGCAGGATCGCCTGGGTCAAGCCGTAGATGCCCATGGCCATGCCGACCAGCGCCGGGTCGGAGCCGCCGGGATATCTGGCGGCCTCTAGCGCGAACACCGGCAACACCAGGAACAGGCCCAGCATGCGCGCGGCGAAGATCGTGGCCAGCGATCCGCTGGCGCGGCGCTCCAGCGGGGTCATGCGGGTGGAGACGGGGGATGCGGGACGAGGATTCACGGTTTCGGATGTGTGGCTGCGACGGGCGGCAGTGACCCGCAAGACAGTGGATTGTCCTGCATGCGCGAGCGCGCCACTTTTGCCAGGCAAGTGCAGGGCAGGTGACGCCGGCAACGCGTACCGGGCGGGCCAGGAAGCAGCCGCCGGGCTATCATTCCCGGTTTTGCCTTTGCGCAGCGCCAAACTTGAACACGACCGACGGCAAGCGGCTCGACCATGACGAAGGCGTCGAGTACCTGAAGCAGGGTGACACCGGCAAGTACCTTGCGCGTGCCATGGCCCAGCAGATCAGCATCCGCGGGGCCCGCACCCACAACCTCAAGAACTTCGACCTGGACATCCCGCGAAACCAGCTGGTGGTGATCACCGGCCTGTCGGGCTCGGGCAAGTCGTCGCTCGCCTTCGATACCTTGTACGCCGAAGGGCAGCGCCGCTACGTCGAGAGTCTGTCGGCTTACGCCCGCCAGTTCTTGCAGCTCATGGACAAGCCGGATGTGGATGTGATCGAGGGCTTGTCGCCCGCGATTTCGATCGAGCAGAAAGCAACGTCGCACAACCCGCGTTCAACCGTGGGTACCGTGACCGAGATTCACGACTACTTGCGTCTGCTGTTCGCGCGCGCCGGCACGCCCTACTGCCCCAACCACAACGTCCCGTTGCAGTCGCAGACGGTGTCGCAAATGGTCGACGCGGTGCTGGCGCTGCCGGAAGAGACACGGCTCATGGTGCTGGCCCCGGTGGCGCGCGACCGCAAGGGCGAATTCGTCGACCTGTTCGCCGAGATGCAGGCGCGTGGCTATGTGCGCTTTCGCGTCGATGGCAGTGCCTACGAATTCGACGCGCTGCCGAAGCTGAAGAAAACGGAGAAGCACGATATCGACGTGGTAGTCGATCGGCTCAAGGTGCGACGCGACCCCGGGTCGGGGTCCGGGACAGGCTCCCAGCAGCGGCTGGCGGAAAGTTTCGAGGCGGCATTGCGGTTGGCCGACGGGCGCGCCGTGGCTGTCGAAATGGACAGCGGCGCCGAGCATTGGTTCAACGCCAAGTTCGCTTGCCCGATTTGCAACTACTCGATCAGTGAACTCGAGCCGCGCTTGTTTTCCTTCAACTCGCCGGTTGGCGCCTGTCCGACCTGCGACGGCCTGGGCCACATGGAGTTTTTCGATCCGGCCCGGGTGGTCGCCTTTCCGACACTGTCGCTGGCGAGTGGCGCGATCAAGGGCTGGGACCGGCGCAACGGCTATTACTTCGCGCTGATCGAAAGTCTGGCGAAGCACTACCAGTTCAGCGTCGATGCGCCGTTCGAGGAGCTGGCCGAGCCGGTGCGCAATGCCATCCTGCGGGGCTCCGGCGACCAGGAGATCCGCTTCAACTACACGCTGGAATCAGGCAGCGCGGCGGGACGGCGGGTTACCAAGAAGCATCCGTTCGAAGGCATCATCCCGAACATGGAGCGGCGCTACCGCGAGACCGATTCGCTCGCCGTGCGCGAAGAGCTGGCGCGCTATCGCGGTATGCAGCCCTGCCCCGAGTGCCACGGCACCCGCCTGCGCAGCGAGGCCCGGCATGTCAAGGTGGGCGAGGGCGATCAGGCGCGTGCCATCTTCGAAATTGGCCATATCACGCTGCGGGAGAGCTTCGAGTACTTCGATGGGCTCAAGCTGCACGGCGCCAAGGCAGAAATCGCCGGCAAGGTGATCCGCGAGATCGGACTGCGGCTGAAATTCCTCAACGACGTCGGGCTGAATTACCTCAGTCTCGACCGCAGCGCCGAGACGCTGTCGGGCGGTGAAGCGCAGCGCATCCGGCTGGCCTCGCAAATCGGCTCCGGGCTGACGGGCGTCATGTACGTGCTGGATGAGCCCAGCATCGGCCTGCATCAGCGCGACAACGACCGGTTGATCGGCACCCTGCGCCATCTGCGCGACATCGGCAACAGCGTGATCGTGGTGGAACACGACGAGGACATGATCCGGGCCGCCGACCACCTGATCGACATGGGACCCGGTGCGGGCATCCACGGCGGCCGGATCATGGCGCAAGGCAGCTATGAAGATGTGAAGGCCACGCCAGCCTCGCTGACGGGGCAATACCTTTCGGGCAAGAAGTCGATCGCGGTTCCGGCGCGTCGCACCCCCTGGCTGCCAGTGCTCGAGGTGATCCCGGTCGAAAGAAAGAGCTCCCGCTTTCCGCCCAGCGACGCCGCCGTCCGGCGCCGAGCGCGTGAAGCACACCATTTGGCGACGCTGGGCGCGCTGCAGGAAATCCGGGTCATCGGCGCGAGCGGCAACAACTTGAAGAATGTCAACGTCGCGTTTCCGGTGGGTCTGTTCACCTGCGTCACCGGCGTCTCGGGGTCCGGCAAGTCGACGCTGGTCAACGACACGCTCTATGCCGCCGTAGCCCGCACGCTGTACCGCGCGCACGAAGAGCCGGCTGCACACGAAGCCGTCGAGGGCATCGAGCACTTCGACAAGGTGATCAACGTCGACCAGTCGCCGATCGGCCGCACCCCGCGCAGCAACCCTGCCACCTACACCGGCCTGTTCACGCCGATTCGCGAGCTCATGGCCGAAGTGCCGATGGCCAAGGAGCGCGGCTACGGGCCGGGGCGGTTCTCTTTCAACGTGGCGGGCGGGCGCTGCGAAGCTTGCCAGGGCGACGGCGTAGTGAAGGTGGAAATGCACTTCCTGCCGGACGTGTATGTGGCCTGCGATGTCTGCCACGGGCAGCGCTACAACCGGGAAACGCTGGAAGTGCAGTGGAAGGGCCGCAACGTCGCCCAGATCCTCGACATGACCGTGGAAGACGCCCACGTGTTCCTCAAACCCGTTCCCACCATCGCGCGGAAGCTGCAGACGTTGCTGGATGTGGGCCTGTCCTATATCAAGCTTGGGCAGGCGGCGACGACGCTTTCCGGCGGTGAGGCGCAGCGGGTGAAGCTGGCGCTCGAATTGTCGAAGCGGGACACCGGTCGCACTTTGTATATCCTGGACGAGCCGACCACCGGGCTGCATTTCGCCGACATCGATCTGCTGCTGCGCGTGTTGCACCAGTTGCGCGACGCCGGCAACACCATCGTGGTGATCGAGCACAACCTGGATGTGATCAAGACGGCCGACTGGGTGATCGACATGGGGCCGGAGGGTGGCGCCGGCGGCGGTGAGGTCGTGGGCGTCGGGACTCCCGAGGAGATTGCCGCCAACCCTGCCAGCCACACCGGGCGCTACCTGAAGCGCCTTCTTTGACTGGGATGCGAGAAACGGCTGAGTCAAGTGCGCGCGTAAGTGGCTAACAAGCCACAAAATTCTTCACGCTTTGCCCAAATTCTGACTGCGAATCCGTTGCGTCTTACCCAATAAATCACCTGCGTGCCTGTAAAAGTGCAGAATGTGTCGAATTGTCACTACCGTTCCATACCTTGAAGAAGCACACGCTCACTGCCGAGGAAATGCTGCACCTGGTTGGACTTGCTTATGCCAGCGCTACTGACGCCAGCAATATTAAAGAAGTGCTGCGCCACTTTAGTGAGCACATCGGAGCCAGGTGTGCCCAGATCGTTACCCGGCGTCTGAGCACTGGCGCGGTGCTGGACTCGCAATCGAGCGGGGATCTGTGCCAGGAGGCCAACCGGGAGTATGTACGCCGTTGGGGCGAACTGGATCCCCGTGCCGAGATGCTGGCCTGCCTTCCAGCGGGCCAAGTGCTGCGATGCCACGAGCACTTCGACGCAGCTTTTGTCTCCGCCAACCGGTTTTTCCAGGGCTACCTCATTCCGCATGGCCTGCGCTGGAGCCTGGCAGGCCTGTATCGCAACGGACCGGACCTGACCACCGCGATCATGGCGGCGCGGGGACCCGATGCCGCGCCCTTCGAGGACTGGGCCGCCGAGACGCTGCGTCAGTTGCTGCCCCATTTGGAGCGGGCCGCGGCGATCCGTGCGCAAATCGAGCAACAGGCTGTTGCCGTCAAGTCGGCCACGGATATGTTGAAGATGTTGCCTACGCCCTGTTTGTTCGCCGACCCAAAGGGACGCTGCGTCCAGGGCAACGGAGCGTTCAGCCATTCGCTTGACGAGTTTTCAGCGCATCTGGTGACCGGCCGAATGCGTTTTAACCAGCCTGAAGTGCAAAGCCGGTGGGAAGCAGCACTGCTCGAGACGCATGCGACCGCCCTGGGCCGAACGATGACGTTGACCAGTCCCGGTGGCAAGGAATGGAAATTGCACTTCATGCCCTGGCAGCCGCTGGTTGCGGCGCCCGACACATCTGACAAACGGGTGGTACTGGTGTTGTTTGAGGAGCGAGCGGCGGAAGTGCAAGTGCACTCGGACGCGGCGGCGGCGACGGCGCGACTGACACGGGCCGAAATGGAGGTGCTAGCTTCGCTGCTCAAGGGCTTGCCGGCCAAGGCGATCGCGAGCCGCCGAAGCGCCTCCGTGCATACCGTGAGAAGCCAGATCATGGCCATCCTGGACAAGACGGGCTTTAACTCCCAGCGAGAGCTGATCGCCTCGTTTGGGGCCAGTACCTTGCCCCCGTCGGTGTTCGGCAATTCGACCTTCCAGTGACCCGGCGCTGGGGTGTCCGCTGTCTACCGCGCCGACTGCAACAAGTCGCGCGTCCTGCGCGCCTCACGCCGCGCGTCCTGCGCAAAACTTTCCGCGTCTGACGCATAGAGTATTGCCCGCGAAGAGTTGACGACGATCGGCGCCTCCGCACGCCAGCCGGCCTTCACCGTCGCGACCGCGTCGCCGCCCTGCGCGCCAATCCCCGGAATCAACAGCGGCAAGGTCGGTGCCAGCTGGCGCACCCGCTCGATCTCGGCGGGATAGGTGGCGCCGACCACCAGACCGAGCTGGCCGTTCAGGTTCCAGGATCCCTGTGCGAGCTGCGCCACGTGCTCGTACAGCAGCGGCTGGCCCGGCACCGAGGCGAGCCGCTGGTTCTGAAAATCGTCCCCGCCCGGATTGGAAGTGCGGCACAAGAGGAATGCGCCCTTGCCGGGATATTTCAGGTACGGCTGCACCGAATCGAAACCCATGAAGGGCGAGAGGGTCACCGCATCCGCGCCATAGCGCTCGAAGGCTTCCTTGGCGTACTGTTCCGCGGTCGAGCCGATGTCGCCGCGCTTGGCATCCAGGATCACCGGAACGTGCGGCGCATTGCGGCGCAGGTGCTCCATCAATTGCTCGAGCTGGCCCTCGGCACGATGCGCCGCGAAATAGGCGATCTGTGGCTTGAAGGCGATGACCAGGTCGGCCGTGGTATCGACGATGCGGGCGCAGAAGTCGTAGATCTTGCCAGAATCGCCCTTCAGTCCGGCGGGAAAGCGCGCGGGCTCCGGATCCAGGCCCACGCACAGCATGGAGCCGTTGCGCCGCTGCGCATCCTGCAACATCTCGATGAAGGTCATGGCCGATTGTAGTGAGCGGTCTTTTCGGCAAGCCACAATGCGGGGTCATCCCGGTCACTTCAAATATGCAGCGCCTCACACCGCAACAGCTCGCCATGCTCGCTCTCCTGACGCTGGTCTGGGGCGTGAACTGGCCGGTCATGAAAGTCGGTGTCACCCACTACCCCGCGTTGGGCTTTCGGGCCTGGTCGATGATGCTGGGCGTGCCCGTGCTGGGGCTGGCGCTGGTCCTGATGAAGGTGCCGTTTCGGCTCCCGCGCCGGCATTGGCCGGAGTTGCTGTGGCTCACCATCACCAACATGCTGATCTGGCAGGTTTGCATCATCCTGGCGGTGAAGAGCCTGTCCAGCGGCCGCACCGCCATCTTGGGTTACACCATGCCGATATTCTCAGCGGTGATCGGCGCGATGCTGTTTTCGGCAGTGATCACCCGGCGCGCGTGGCTTGGCGTTGGCGCGGCCGCGGTGGGGGTGGCGTTGCTGCTGTGGCATGAATTAACCGGGCTGGCCGGCCATCCGGTAGGGGTGGCCCTGGCGCTGTTCGCCGCGGCGGTCTGGGCGTTGGGAACGCATTTACTGCGGCGCACCCGCATCGAGGTGCCGACGCTGACGATTTCATTCTGGATGACGGCCATCACCGCACTGGTGATGACTCTGCTGGCGGTCATTTTCGAGCCGGGGGAGTTGCCGGCCCCCAGCGGGCCCGTGGCCTGGGCCATCGCCTACAACGCGGTGCTGATCTTCGGTTACGCCCACGCCGCCTGGTTCTATCTGGCGCGCTCGCTGCCACCCACAGCGTCGACACTGAGCGTGATGCTGATTCCGGTGCTGGGCGTTTTCAGCGGCGCGTTGTGGCTGGGCGAGATCCTGCATTGGCAGGACTGGGCCGCGGTGGCGCTGATGGTGATCGCCATCGGTTCGGTGCTGTGGCCGGCTCCCGCCGCGGCACTGCCTTCCAAACCTCAGGCCGGCTGAGCCGCTTGCCTGGCGATGGGTATGACGGTGAGGCTGCGTATCCCCTGCGCGCCTCGCACCAGCACGCCCTCGATGTCGGCCGTGGCCGAAGGCCCGGTCATGAAGACGGCATACCGCGCCTGCAGGAAACCCGAATCCCGGTAGGCGTCGTGAAGATTGCCGACGATAGCGGCGGGATCGAGCAGCACGACCAGATGCTGCGACAGAAATCCCAGCGCATTCTGGCCGAATTCGCGCTCGCTCAGCCACACGGAGCCGGTCTCCGCCACGCCAAAGACGGCCCGAACCACACCGACATCGACGTCGCGCAACTCCCGTGGATCAACCACTGCCTGCAGCGAGCGGGTGCCCTGGACTTCCGGCGTTGCCGAACAGATCACGTGCGCATGCGGGAAACGATGAATGATGAGGCTGCGCAGCGAGGTCTGCGGCGGCACGGAGGCGATGGTGCCGCCCATTCGCGACAGCGCGGCGCTGAAATCCGCCAACAAATCCTGCCCGGGGTAAGCGAAAGCCGGCAGCTCCGGCAACGCAGTCCCGGCGGGCTGGTTGCGCCGCACCGAGTCGAGCACATAGGCGCGGGTGTTCATCGCGGGCCGCTCCGGTTCTTGAGATACCACTGGCGAAAGGTCAGGGGCGGCGTTGCCGGAAGCTCGCGCTGCTTGCCCCAGGCGTTGAACGGGTTGTAGATCATGAAGCGGGGCAGGTGATCCAACCCCGCAGCGGCCGCCTGCACCGCGGCGCGATACAGGCGCGGGCTGCCCAGGATGCGGCCGGCCACCCGCATCGCTTCCTTCTTGACCATCGGCAACTGGTTGCGCTCGGCAATCACCTTGCGCCAGGCGTAGATCTGCTCGTGGATGTTGATCTTGACCGGGCAGACGTTGGTGCAGCTGCCGTTCATGGTCGACGCGTACGGCAGGGAGCTGTATTTGCGCAGGTTGAACGCCGGATCGATGATCACGCCGATCGGGCCGGAATAGGTGGCGCCATAGCTCAGGCCCCCGCTGCGCCGGTAGACCGGACAGGTGTTCATGCACGCGCCGCAGCGAATGCACTTCAGGGAGGTCCAGAATTCCGTCATGCCCAGGCGTTCGGAACGGCCGTTGTCCACCAGCACCACGTGCATCTCGCCACCCTCGCGCGGCGCGCGAAAGTGCGAGGTGATCTGCGTGATCGGCGAGCCCAATGCACTGCGTGACAGCATCCGGATGAACACGCCGAGATGCTCGATCCTGGGGATCAGCTTTTCGATGCCGATGGAGGCGATATGCAAGCGCGGCACGTTGGCGCTCAAGTCGGCGTTGCCCTCGTTGGTGCACACGACGAAGCTGCCGGTTTCGGCCACCGCGAAGTTGGCGCCAGTCATGCCCGCCGCGTTGTCCATCAGGTAATACGGCCGGGTGTGCTGCCGCTGGCTCTCGGCCAGGTACTGCACGTCATGGTTCTTCGGGTCGGTGCCGATCGTTCTGCCGAACACTTCGGCCACGTCGCTGCGCAACTTGTGCACCGCCGGCACGACGATGTGGCTGGGAGGCTCGTCGTCGAGCTGCTGGATGCGCTCGCCCAGGTCGGTCTCGATGATCTGGATGCCGCGCTTTTCCAGGAACGGCCGCATCTCGCACTCGTCCGTGAGCATCGACTTGCTCTTGACCAGCGTCGCCGCCGCACGCGACGCCATGATGTCGTGGACGATCTGGTTGTGTTCGGCCGCATCGCGAGCCCAATGCACGACCATCCCGTTGGCGGTGGCGTTGCGCTCGAACTGCTCCAGGTAATCGCCCAGGTGGCTGAGCGTGTGCTCCTTGATTGCGGAGGCCAGGGTGCGCAGCTGTTCCCATTCCGGGATATCCATGCTTTCGCGATCGCGCTTCTGGCGCAGGTCCCACAGCCGCCTGTCGTGGAATTCGACATGGTGAGTGGCGCCGATGAACCGGGACGAGGCCTCGGCGTGGTCCACCCGTTTCATGAACGTCCCCGCGACCACCGGCTCATGATCTCGCCCCGTTCAACACCTGGGCGATGTGGATGAATTTCATCGGCAGGGCCTGGCGCCGTGAGCAGCCTTGCTGATGCATCATGCACGACATGTCGGGCGACACGATGTATTCGGCGCCGGCCCGGCTGTAGTCGTTGACTTTGTCCTGGCCCATCTTGGCCGAGACCGGCTCTTCGAACACCGAGAAGGTGCCGCCGAAGCCACAGCATTCGTCCGGCCGTTCCGGTGCGACGAACTGGATGCCCTTGATGCGCGAGAGCAATTCGAGCGGCTTGTTGAACGCGGGTCCGGCGATTTCCGACACGCTGGCGTGACCCAAACCGCGCAAAGTGGAACAGCCGATGTGCAGCCCGACCTTGTGCGGGAAATCGGCCCATGGAAACTCGCGAACCTCCAGCACGTCGTGCAGGAATTCGACCAGCTCGTAGGTATTGCGACGCACGGCCAGCACCTGGGGCGTCTGCTCGATAGCGGTCATGTGCTCGCGAACCTGGTGACAGCAGCTGCCCGAAGGCGTCACGATGTACTGGTAGCCGGCAAAGTTTCTGGCGAACAAGGCCTCGGTCGCGCGCGCGTCGTCGTGGCAGCCTGCGTTGGTCATCGGCTGGCCGCAGCAGGTCTGGTCCAGCGGATAGTGCACCTCGCATCCCAGGCGCTCCAGCAATTCGAGGCTGGCGATGCCCACTTCGGGGTAGAACGCATCGACGTAGCAGGGGATGAACAGGGCGACTCTCATGGCTCCTCGGGATTCTTGGACAGCGTCGCGGGGCGTATTACCGCATCTTGTTTCAAGCATTCTTCGCGAACCGCCTGATGTGCCGCTTGACATGCATCAAGTGGTTCCGATGCTGACGCCTATCCAACAGATGGCTAGTGGTAAACGCTCAGGCGATCAGTCATTCTGATCGCGGTGCCCGTCAACGCCTGGCGGTTGCCTTTTGATAGAGCCCGCGGACCCGTGGCACGTTGTCCTGGAGCCGCCGGATGCGGTCGGGGCCGGTCGGGTGCGTGGACAGGAAAGCCGGGCCGCCATTGCTGTTCTTGACCTGGCCCATCTTCTCCCAGAGGCTGACCGACGCATCGGGGCTGAATGCGGCGCGCGCCGCCAGTTCGAGCCCCACCAGATCGGCGTCGATCTCGTCCTCGCGGCTGAACTTCAAGGTCAGCAGCTGAGTGCCGATGTTCGCGGCGACGTCGCCGAGCTGCCCCAGCCCGAGCAGCGCGGCGCCCAGCGACAGGACGGTGCCCGTCCCCTGGCTCTTGGCAATGCGGGCGCGCGCGTGCTCGCGCAAGGCATGGGCCATCTCGTGCCCCACCACCATCGCCGCCTCATCGTCGCTCAGCTTGAGCTGATCCAAAAGGCCGGTGAACACGGCGATCTTGCCGCCGGGCATGCAAAACGCGTTGATCTGCTTGCTGCCGATCAGGTTGACCTCCCAGCGCCACTGGCGAGCCCTGTCGTTCCAGCCTGCGCTGTGCGCGATCAGGCGGGCCGAGAGCGCGCGCAGCTGCTGTAGTTGAGGATGGCTTTCCGGCGCCAACGCGCCCTTCGCACGGGCCTGCTCCAGCAGCTTGCTGTATTGCTGCGTCGAAGCGGTTTCGATCTGGTCCGCCGGCACCAGATTGCGCAGGCGCGAGGCCGCACCCACATCCACTTGCGCCAGCACCGGTGCCGCCGCGAACGCGCCGGCCGCCAGCAGAAAGCGGCGGCGCGGCAACCACGGCGACGATCTGGCATAGCAATGCTGGCACATGGAGCGATGATAATGTCGCACCCCATCGCCCATGTCAGACAAGACCAACACTGCGCCTCGGATTGAACGCCCCACGTGGGCTCAAACACTCAGGGTCTATCTCGAACCGGCGACTTTGCGCATGTTGTTCCTGGGTTTTTCGGCCGGGCTGCCGTTGCTGCTGGTGCTCGGCACTCTGAGCTTCTGGCTGCGCGAAGCGGGCATCGATCGAACCACCATCGGTTATCTGTCGTGGGTGGGGTTGGCGTACGCCTTCAAATGGGCCTGGGCGCCGCTGGTGGACCGCCTGCCGATCCCGCTTCTCTCGCGCTGGCTCGGCCGCCGCCGCGCCTGGCTGCTGTTCGCGCAGGCCATCATCGTGGCTGGCCTTGTGGGGATGGCGATGAGCGATCCCAAGCTGTCGCTTGAAGCCGTCGTCTGGTGCGCGCTGGTGGTTGCCGTGGGTTCGGCGACGCAGGACATCGCATTGGACGCGTTTCGCATCGAGTCGGCCGACATTCAGCGGCAAGGCGCGTTGGCCGCGGCCTACCAGACCGGGTACCGGCTGGCAATGATCTGGGCCGGCGCCGGCGTGCTGTGGATCGCCGCCCGCTCCGAAATCGCCACCTTGGCCAGCTACCAGCATGGCGCATGGCAGACCGCCTACCTGGTCATGGCCGCTTCGATGTCGGTCGGCGTTATGACGGTGCTGCTCTCGCCCGAGCCGTCTCGACGCGTGCTCCCGCCCGCGCGCAATGCCGCCGCGTGGCTGCGCGAAGTGCTGGTCGAACCTTTTGCCGATTTCCTGCGGCGCTACGGATGGCACGCTGCGCTCATTCTCTCGCTGATCGCCGTGTACCGGATCAGCGATGTGGTGATGGGCATCATGGCCAACCCGTTCTATGTCGACATGGGCTACACCAAGGACGAGGTGGCAGCCGTCACCAAGATCTATGGCGTCATCATGACACTGGTCGGGGCGTTCGTTGGCGGCGCGCTGGCGGTGCGCTTCGGGGTGATGCGGGTGCTGATGCTCGGCGCGGTCCTGAGCGCGGCCAGCAACCTGCTGTTTGCCTGGCTCGGCGCGCGCGGACACGACGTGCAGGCGCTGGTGTTCGTGATCTCGGCGGACAATCTTTCCAGCGGAATCGCTTCGGCCGCTTTCATCGCGTACCTGTCCGGCCTGACCAACGTCGACTATTCAGCGACGCAGTACGCGTTGTTCAGCTCGATGATGTTGCTGCTGCCGAAGTGGCTGGCCGGCTTTTCCGGCAAATACGTCGATGCCTTCGGGTACAGCAACTTCTTCACGGCAACGGCATGTCTCGGTGTCCCGGTGCTGGCGCTGGTCTGGCTCGCCTCGCGCCAGCAACGCGAGCGCGAAAGCCGCGCGGCATAGGAGGGCACCTGCCGGTTGCCGGGGGCGAGTGCCTGCAGGCCGGTGCCGCAGGACTCGGCCTACATTGCAGACTCAAAGTTCTGAGTCGCCATCCGGCTCAGGCCTGGGCGCCTGTTCCTGCTCGATCAGCAGATGGGCCATGGCGCTTTGGGCGCCCTGCCCGGATCGGCCTTGTTGTAAGACCATCGCATCCTGCGATGCCGGTTGCTGCGGCGCTGGCACCTCGGAGCCATCCTCGCCTGCCTCTTGAATCTTCTTGTTTCTCTTGGGCATCGACTCTGGTCCTCGGTTATCGAGTGAACAATAGACGCTGCCAGTCGAACTTGGTGTAGGACGAGTGCTCAAGCTGGAGAGTTGCGGGCATCGGCCATAAAGTTGTTGCGGCTGCCCGACGCGAACCTCTGCAGCAGCTGCCGTAAGTACGCCCATTTACCTAACTTTACCGCTGCTTCAAGCCTGCGCGAATGTAGCCCACCAACATCGGCAGCTGCAACTGGAGAAATGCATGAAGCCCCATTCGGACCCTGAAACCGCTCCCGCCAATTCCCGTCGCCGGTGGTTCGCCGGCTTGGCGGCTTTGGGCGGGCTCAGCCTGGCAGGTGCCGCCGCTCAGGCGCAGGGTTGGGGCCGGCGCGGCGAGCTCGATTCGGAAGAGAGGGCGCGACGGCTCGACTATCGGATCGGCCGCCTCATGCGCGACATCGGCGGTACCCCGCAGCAGAAGGACCGGATCGTCGCCATCATCAGCGCCGCGCAGACAGAGCTGTGGCCGTTGCGCGAACAGAAGCGCCAGGCCCGGCTACGGCAGCGGATGGAGCGGCGGCGGGGCGTCTGAAACCACGACGGGACCCCGGCAGCGCGCCGAACTCATTACCATCCGCACATGCAGCAAATCCTGATGATCGAAGATGACGCGCGTCTGGCCCAGATGGTCGCCGAATACCTGGAGCGGTCCGGATTCGGAGTCACGCATGCGATCGATGGCAGGGCCGGACTGGCCCTGTTGCAGGATCCTCCAGCGGGCGGCACGCCCGAACTGGTGATCCTCGACCTGATGCTGCCGGACATGGACGGCCTGGAGGTGTGCCGCCGGGTGCGTGCATTGCCGGGCGACCAGGGTCAGATACCGGTGTTGATGCTGACGGCCAAGGGCGACCCCATGGACCGCATCGTCGGACTCGAACTGGGCGCGGACGACTACCTGCCAAAGCCCTTCGAGCCGCGCGAGTTGCTGGCCCGCATCCGGGCGATCCTGCGCCGGCGCACCGAAGGCGCGCATCCGGCCGCCAAAGCGATACGCTTCGGGTCGCTGGAAATCGACCGTGACGCGCGCGCGGTCACAGTGGGCGGCAAGCCGTGCGAGCTCACCTCCTATCAGTTCGACCTGCTGATCGCGCTGGCTGAACGCGCCGGGCGCGTGCTCACGCGCGATCAGATCATGGAAGCCGTGCGCGGCCGCGAACTGGAGGCCTTCGACCGTTCCATCGACGTGCACATGGGCCGCATCCGCGCGGCCATCGAGGTCGATGCGAAAAATCCCAAGCGCATCCTCACGGTGCGCGGCGTGGGCTACGTCTTCGCCAAGCAGCAGGACTAGAAGTCCCCGTTGATGACTCCCTGGCGCGCGCGCTTTCGCTTTCCCCTGTACCTGCGCCTCTGGCTCGCGGTGGTGCTGGCGGTTGGCGTGCTGACTGTCGCATTCGGCTGGCTTTGGCGCATGGATGCGGAGCAGGCGCCCGAGCGTGAGGTGATCATTCGCAACCAGGCCGGTCAGATCCTGGGCCAGGACAAGACCCGGCCGGTGCGCGTGCCGGGCCAGGGCATCGAGTTCCAGGTGGACATGAAGGACGGCAGCACGCTCGTCGTGCAACTGCCGCCGCGACCGGGCGGTGGCGCCGGCGGCCCGGGTGGGCGGAATTGGGCGCGCGCTCCCGGCAGCCTGCTGTGGATTCTGGCGATCGCGGCACTGGCGGTGGCCGTCGGCACCTACCCCATCATTCGCAGGCTCACGCAACGGCTCGACGACTTGCGGGTGGGCGTGGAGCGCTGGGGCGAAGGCGACCTGTCGGTTCGGATCAAGGAGTCGGGCTCGGACGAACTCGCCTTCCTGGCGCAGCGCTTCAACCACGCGGCCGAACGCCTGGAGACGCTGCTCGAATCGCACAAGTCGCTGCTGGCGAATGCGTCACACGAATTGCGCTCGCCGCTGGCGCGCATCCGCATGGGCCTGGAACTGATGGAGCCGGCCGCCTCACCCGCGTTCAAGGAAGAGATTCAGCGCAACATCGCCGAACTCGATCAGCTGGTCGATGAGATCCTCTTGGCCAGTCGCCTCGATGCCAGGGAAACCGACATCGGCACGGTGGAACCGGTGGACCTGACCGGCCTTGCCGCCGAAGAATGCGCCCGCGCTTCGGCTGAACTGGTGCCAGCCGAGGACGGCCGGTCGGTGGTGGTCCAAGGGGTGGCCAAGCTGCTGCGTCGCGCCGTGCGCAACTTGTTGGAGAATGCGCGCCGCTACAGCAGCGGTCCGGTGACGGTGGAACTCAAACGCGAAGGCGCGGATGCGGTGGTGCGCGTGCGCGACAGCGGGCCCGGTGTGCCGCCGGCCGAGCGTGAGCGTATCTTCGAGCCGTTCTACCGCCTGGCTGGCGTCAGTGAACGGCATGGCGGCGTGGGACTGGGCTTGGCGCTGGTCCGGTCGATCACCCGGCGGCACCATGGCTCGGTGCGGTGCGAAGCGCAAGAAGGCGGCGGCGCCTGTTTCGTGCTGCGGGTCCCATGCCAGCAACCCTGATTCAATGTGCGCCACGCGCCTGCCGCCAAAGCCACACGGCACTGAGAACCAGGGTGGCGGCGCTGGCCTGCAAGGCCACGTTCAGTCCGTTGCCACGCAAGGCAGGCAGGTAGAGCAGCAGTGATGACATGACCGGGCCGGCGATCTGGCCCAGCGCGAAGGCGGCAGTCATGCGACCGAGCAGTGCGGTGGCATCGCCGCTCGCGCGGGAACGAATCTCCTGGACGCCGGCCACCGTCACGATCATGAAAGTGCCGCCCACCAGCAACGCCGACAGGCCCACCGTGAGTGCGCTCAGCCACAGGCTCGGCAACAAGGTCCCAAGCCCCATCAGGAGATTGGAAATCGCCCAGACCTGCAGACTCGACGCGTGACGGAGGCACCACCCGGCGATGAAGGTCGAAACCGCCGCAGTCAAGCCGAACACCGGCCAGGCCAGGCCGAAGACGGCAGGGTCCTGCACCACCGAGCGGGCCAGCACCGGGAGGAAAGTGGCAGGCAGGATGTAGCCGAATCCGAGTACGCCATAACAGATGATGAGGCCCCTGGTCCGGGAACTCACTGAATCAGCTGCAGCGCGGACCGGCGGCCGGGCGGCAATGTGGATCTTGCGCAGCACGGCCAGGACCGGCAGGCTCAGCACCAGCGCCAGCAGCCCCAGTTGCAGCCACAGCGCGAAAGCGGAAGCACCGGCGGCGGCGCCTACCAGGCAATAGGCCCCAGCCCCGGCAATGCCGAGCCCGACCCCCGCGTACAGACCGCTGCTCCACGAAGGGCGTCCGAGACGGGCCAGTGAGCCCAGGCACCACACGCTCGTCGCCACGAACGCCCATGCGCTGCATACCCCTGCCAGCAACCGCAGAACGATCCACAGCCAGGCCGGACCGGACAGCGCCATGGCGGCGGTGAGCCCGGCCGTCGCCAGCAGCGCGGCTGTTGCCAGCGCAGTCGCACCGCATCGGACTCGCGAGGCTGTCAGGGCGCCGAGCAGATAGCCTGCATAGTTCGCCGCCGCCAGCCAGCCGCCCGCCACGAGGTCGAGCTGGCCATCGCGAATCATCAGTGGCAGCATCGGCGTGAAAGCGAACCGGCCAATGCCCATCGCCACGGCCAGAGACACCGCACCAGCGAAGCCCACGGCCAGGGGCGACAGCGCCACTTCGGCCCGGTTCGCCATGGCTCAGGGCTGACGGGCCAAGGCCGCGATCACAGCCTGCGGCGCGAGGTCGAACAGGCAGCGCGTGTGTCCGAGCGGGCATTCGCGCTGGAAACAGGGCGAGCAATCCAGCGGCGGCTGGTAACCGGGATCCTGTTTCAACCACAGGACGATGGCCCGGTCGCTCAAGGGCGGTGTGTGCAAAGGACTGGACGAGCCGAATACCGCAACCTGGGGCACGCCGAGGGCGGCGGCCACATGCATCAGGCCGGAGTCGTTGCTGATCATGGCCCTGGCCGCGGCGATCAGGGCGAACGCCTGCGTCAGCGAGGTCTTGCCGGCGAGATTGATGCACCGGCCTGCCCCCGCGGCGCCCCCGATCTCATCGCACAGCGCTGCCTCCTTGGCCGACCCCAGCAGGACCACCGGGGCCTCGAGCGATGCAGCCAATTTAGCGAAATGAATTGGCGGCCACCGCTTGGCCGGCCCGTATTCGGCGCCCGGCGCGAATACCCAGTAGCCGCCTGCCAGCAATCCGAGGGCGGCCAGCGCCGCGTCAACTTGTGCCGGGGGCAGCCGCAGACTCGGCCGATCGTGGACCAACCCTTCCTTCTCGCCGCTGAGGGCCGAATAGAACGCCACCATGGGAGGCTTGTCCTTCGGGTTCTTCAGGCGGTGCGTCAGCAGCCCGACCCGCGCTTCACCCAAGTACCCGATGCGCTTGGGAATGCTGGCGAGGAACGGCAGGAGTGCGCTCTTCAAAGAATTGGGCAGGACGTAGGCCGTATCGAACTGGCCTTCGACCCGCTTGGCGATCGAGCGGCGCGCCTTGAACTGCAGGCCGCCATGCTGGAAAGGGAACTCGATGACCTCATCGACTTGCGGCATGGCGCGATAGACCGGGGCCACCCACGGCAATGCTCCGACCGTCAGGTGTTCACCGCGGGCGCGCAGCCGCCGCAGCAGCGGCTCGGTCATCACCGCGTCGCCGATCCACTGCGGGGCGATGATCAGCGCGCGGGACAATGGCCGCCCTGCCGGACTCGAAAAGTTTGCGCGGGATCCGTGGATTGCGGGTCAAGCCCGCAATGACAGGCCCTAGTGCCCTCCGCCAAAGTGCTCGCCCTCTTTGAGCTTGTACACCGTGCCGCAGTACGCGCATCTGGCCTCGCCGCTGCGCGCGACATCCAGATAGATGCGCGGATGGGTGTTCCACAGCTTCATGCCGGCCGCGGGGCTGGGGCAAAACACCCCGCCATTGGCGTTCAAATCCTTTGCCAGCAACTCGACGACGGCTTCATTCCGGCTGGGGGCATTCATGTCAGGCCTCCGCCGGGCCGCCCCAAGGCAGGCCTGCGCCCCCTCGGGGGCAGCGAACAACAGTGAGCGTGGGGGCATTCATATCAGGCCTCCGCCGGGCCGCCCCAAGGCAGGCCTGCGCCCCCTCGGGGGGCAGCGAACAATAGTGAGCGTGGGGGCATTCATACCTTGGTCAGCCAGTGGGCGTACTTGGGATTGCGGCCGTTGACGATGTCGAAGAAGGCGCTCTGGATTTTCTCGGTGATCGGGCCGCGCGAGCCGGCGCCGATCTCCAACCGATCGAGCTCGCGGATCGGGGTCACTTCGGCGGCCGTGCCAGTGAAGAAGGCTTCGTCGGCGATGTAGATCTCGTCGCGCGTGATCCGCTTTTGCACCAGCTCGATCCCGAGGTCCTTGCAGATGTGGAACACGGTATTGCGGGTAATGCCGTTGAGCGCGCCGGCCGAAAGGTCGGGTGTATAGATCACGCCGTCCTTGACCACGAAGACGTTCTCGCCGGCGCCTTCGGAAACAAAGCCCGAGCTGTCCAGCAGCAAGGCTTCGTCGTAGCCGTCGTCAAGCGCTTCCATGTTGGCCATGATCGAGTTGGTGTAGTTGCTCACCGCCTTGGCCTGGGTCATCGTGATGTTGACGTGATGGCGGGTGTAGCTGGAGGTCTTGACGCGGATGCCGCGCTTCATGCCCTCCTCGCCCAGGTAAGCGCCCCAGGCCCACGCCGCCACCATCAGGTGGATCTGGTTGCCCCGGGGGCTGACGCCCAGCTTCTGCGAGCCGATCCAGGTCAGTGGGCGCAGGTAGCAGCTATCCAGCTTGTTGGCGCGGACGACGTCGCGCTGCACTTCGTTGACCTGCTCTTTGGAAAAGGGGATTTTCATGCGCAGAATCTTGGCGCTGTTGAACAGGCGCTCGGTGTGCTCCTGCAACCGGAATATCGCCGTGCCGTTCACGGTGTTGTAGGCCCGAACGCCTTCAAACGCACCGCAGCCGTAATGCAGGGTGTGGGTCAGCACATGGATCTTGGCGTCGCGCCACTCCACCATCTCGCCGTCCATCCAGATCTTGCCGTCGCGGTCGGCCATCGAGGGGGGTGCGATCATTAAACTTCCTTTTTTCGGTCAGGGGGTCAAACCACGAATTTTATTCCGCGATCCCGGTCGGCGATCAGCGCGTCGACTTTCGACACCGGAAGGCGCGGCCGACCGGGCTCGACGCCCGGCAAAGGCGAGGTTTCGCGCATCGATGCAAGGCATCGCTCGGTCAGCTCGTGATAAGCGCGGGTGCCTTCGGCGTACCAGGCAACCTCCTTGTCATTCAGCGTGCGCTTGACCTTGGCCGGAACGCCGGCGACCAGGCTGCGCGGGGCGATGCGGGTTGCGACCGGTACGAATGAGCAGGCCGCCACGACGGACTCCGCGCCAATCTCACAGTCGTCCATCACCACCGCGTTGATCCCGACCAGCGCGCCCCGCCGGACCACGCAGCTGTGCAGTACGGCGCCATGGCCGATATGCCCGTTCTCTTCGACCAAGGTGTCCTGCTTCGGATAACCGTGGATGATGCAGGCGTCCTGCACATTGGAGCCGCGCTCCAGCACGATCCGGCCGAAGTCGCCGCGCAGGCAGGCGCACGGACCCACATAACAGTTGGCGCCGATGATGACGTCGCCGATCAGCACGGCGGTCGGGTGGACGTAGGCGCTGGGGTCCACCACCGGCACCACTCCGTCGATCGCGTAACAAGGCATCAGCAGTCTCCTGGCGCGGCCTTCGCGCCGCGCGCCGATTATGCGCCGCCACTTTCTCGGCGCGGGCGGCGCGCGGGGACTCGAACCACTGGTGCCAGGGGGGATGCAGGGCAGGGCTTATAGTGAGCCGCACAATGGAGAGCTTCAGATGAATGCCACCCCCAGCCCCGCCACGCTGGCCCCCTCGTTTCTGATCGACAGCGACCACCCCGGCGTGGTGGACCTCGCAAAGCGGGCCACCGGCGACACTCCGCGCGAGCGCGCCATCGCGTTGTACTACCTGGTGCGCGACGAGTTTCGCTACGACCCGTACCGCATCGATCTCAGTCCGTCCGGCATGCGGGCCAGCCGCGTGCTCGAAGCGGGCTACGGCTGGTGCGTACCCAAGGCCGCGCTGATGGCTGCCGGGGCGCGGGCGATCGGCATCCCGGCAAGACTCGGGTATGCCGACGTGCGTAACCACATGTCCACCCAACGAATGCGCGACCTGCTGCAGACCGACCTGTACGTCTGGCACGGCTACACCGAGCTGTGGCTGGACGATGCCTGGGTCAAGGCCACCCCTGCCTTCAACCTTTCGCTGTGCGAGCGCTTCGGCATCCGGCCACTGGATTGGGACGGCCGCACCGACTCGCTCTACCACCCTTACGATCGTGAAGGCCGGCGCCACATGGAGTACGTCCATCAGCGCGGCACATTCGACGACATGCCGCTGGACCTGATCGCCGCCGATATCGCAGCCACCTATCCAGGATGGGTGGCCAGCGCCGTGGCCGATGCGGATTTCGAGAGGGATGCGGCGCGCGAGAATTCGTGAGCTGATGCGGGTGCTATTTGGCGGCTGAGCCGGGCCCATCATCCGGGCCTTCGGGGGTGGGCGGCCGCGCCAGTGTCCATTTCACCAGCTTGCCGCGAGAAAATTCGGCCGTGACGCTGGAAGCACTGCCGTCGGTCCAGCGGTACACCTCGGGTTCTTCACCCTCGGCCGACAGTCTTTCGCCGATGGCTTCGGTCAGGGCGAGCACGTGCAGCAGGTTGACGCCGGGCCTGAGCTTGGCATTGAGCATCACGGCGCTGCCGACATAGCCCACCGGGCGGTTGGAGGAGCGCGACAAGACCTGCGTGACGCGGGTGAAATGCAGCAGGGCCCACATCACAAGCCCGCCGGAGACCACGGCCAGCCCGCCCCAGCCGTAAGCGCGCCAGGCGGCAACGAACAGGACCACGGCGATCAGGGCCGGGATGATTTTCTGCAGGTTCATGGCCGTATTCTGGATGCGTGGTGTAGCCGCGACTTCGCTAGCCCATCGACCGCACGATCTCCATCGCTTCCTCGATGCGCTCCACCAGGTGAATCGTCAGCCCCTCGATGTCGCGGCTGCCTTTCTTGGGGGCGTTGGCCTTGGGCACCACGGCCACCGAGAAGCCCAGCTTGGCGGCTTCGCGCAGGCGCTCCTGGCCGCGCGGCGCCGGCCGCACCTCGCCGGCCAGTCCGACCTCCCCAAATGCGATGAAGCCTTTGGGCAGCGGTTTGCCGCGCAGGCTGGAGGTGATCGCCAGCATCACCGCGAGGTCGGCCGCCGGTTCGCTGATACGCACCCCGCCGACAGCGTTGACGAACACATCCTGGTCCATGCAGGCGATGCCGGCATGGCGGTGCAACACCGCGAGCAGCATGGCCAGGCGATCGCGGTCGAGGCCCACCGAGAGCCGCCGGGGACTCGGGCCGCCGCTATCGACCAGGGCCTGGATCTCCACCAGCATCGGGCGCGTGCCCTCCAGCGTCACCAGCACACAGCTGCCCGGCACCGGCTCGCTGTGCTGCGACAGGAAGATCGCGCTTGGATTGGCGACCCCCTTGAGGCCTTTTTCGGTCATGGCGAAGACGCCGATCTCGTTGACTGCGCCAAAGCGGTTCTTGATCGCCCGCACCAGCCGGAAGCTTGAATGCGTGTCGCCCTCGAAATACAGCACGGTGTCGACCATGTGTTCCAGCACGCGCGGCCCCGCCAGCGCGCCCTCTTTCGTCACATGCCCGACCAGCACAATGCAGGGGCCCCCCGATTTGGCGGCGCGCGTCAGGTGCGCGGCGCATTCGCGGACCTGGGCCACCGACCCGGGGGCCGAGGTCAGCTGGTCGGAATACACGGTCTGGATCGAGTCGATCACGGCCACCGCCGGCTGGGTCGCTGCGATCGTCGCCAGGATCTTGTTCAGCTGGATTTCGGCCAGCACTTTCACTTGCGAATTGTCCAGGCCGAGGCGGCGCGAACGCAGGGCCACCTGGGCGCCGCTTTCCTCGCCGGTGACGTACAAGGTTGGCACGCCGGCGCGCTGAAGCCCATCCAGCGCCTGCAGCAACAGTGTCGATTTGCCAATGCCGGGATCGCCGCCAATCAACACGACGCCGCCTTCCACGATGCCCCCGCCCAGCACCCGGTCCAGCTCGGCGATGCCGGTGGGTGTGCGTTCGATCTCGCTGGCCTCAATGTCGGCCAGGGCCGCCACGGCAGCCGTCTTGGTCAGCGATGCGAAGCGGTTGCGCATCGCGCCAGGCGCCTCGGCCACGGTTTCGATCAACGTGTTCCAGGCCTCGCACTGCGGGCATTTGCCTTGCCAACGCGGACTGCTGCCGCCGCACTCGGTGCAGGTGAAGATCGTCTTGTCCTTAGCCACCGGCACAGTGTAGGCGAGTGGCCATAGAGGCCTCCTCAGGGATGGACTGTAACTGCAAGGGTCGATGCGAGCTTGAATGCCATCCCGCGTTGCTTTACCCTTGCCCGTTCAACTGGTGATGGGACTGGACCCGCTGTGAGCTTGCCCGCGCTGAAGACGGTGTACGGGACGCTGCTGAATTTTCGCGGCGAGTACGCGGCGTGGGGGCCGAAGATGAACCAGCCGCCGTACCAGGCGCCCCCCAAGGCCCCGGTGCTGTACATCAAGCCCGCCAACACCTGGAGCCCTGACGGCGCGCCGATCACGGTACCTGCGCACGTCGCCGAGGTCGAGGTGGGTGCGACGATCGCGATGGTGATGAAGACGCCTGGCGAGGTCGCAGGCTACCTGCTCATGAATGATTTGTCGGTGCCGCACGCCAGCTACTTCCGCCCCCCCGTCAGGTTCAAGTGCCTGGATGGGTTTCTGGGAATCGGCGGCGTCGTGCTGCCCGCCGGTCCGGGCGTCGAGCCGTCGCGGTTCGTGCTCGAAGTTCGCATCAACGGAGTGCTCGAACAGACCGTCGCCTTCGCAGATCTCATGCGCGGCGCGCACCAGTTGTTGGCCGAGGTTAGCGAGTTCATGACGCTGGGACCAGGCGATGCACTGATGCTGGGCCTGGACGCCGGGCGGCCGCTGGCAAGGGCGGGCGATCGGATAGAGCTCCGCGCGCACGGATTCGGCACTTTGACGAACACGCTGATCGCGGAGGCCGCGTGAAGATCGCACGCGTTCTGTTCCAGGGCGTCGTGCAGAGCGCACGCGAGCGCGACGGGCAGCTGCTGATGGACGATGGCCGCCTGGCGCCGTTTGACGCAGTGACCTGGTTGCCACCGTTGGCGCCCACCGAACAGCCCCGCACCATCCTCGCACTCGGTCTCAACTACGCCGACCACGCGAAGGAGCTGGCGTTCAAGGCGCCGGATGAGCCGCTGGTGTTCCTCAAGGGCGAAAACGCACTGGCCGGTCACCGCCAGTTCACTCGCCGTCCCGAAGGTGTCGAGTTCATGCACTACGAATGCGAACTCACGGTCGTGATCGGCAAGGCCGCGCGCAAGGTCAAGCGGGGCGACGCTTACGACTTCGTCGCCGGCTACACCGTGGCCAATGACTACGCGGTTCGCGATTACCTGGAAAACTGGTACCGGCCCAACTTGCGCGTGAAGAACCGCGATGGCGCGACGCCGCTCGGACCCTGGCTGGTCGAAGCGCGAGATGTGCCCGATCCGATGGCGCTGGCGCTGCAGACCAGGGTCAATGACAAGGTCACCCAATCGGGCAACACCCGGGACATGATTTTCGACGTACCCTTTCTCATCGAGTACTTCTCCAGCTTCATGACGCTGCGACCCGGCGACCTGATACTGACCGGGACACCCGATGGCGTGGTCGA
>JBKJHN010000163.1:0-6947 GCA_046599015.1 Ramlibacter sp. | reverse complement strand
GAGCCGCAGGACCATCCTGAAAATGAGCGCAGCCGTCGCGGGTACCGGTTCGCTGCTGCGCGCACCGTCTGCCTTTGCGGCAAGCGATCCCAAGCTGATCGATGCCGCCAAGAAGGAAGGAACGGTCAGCCTTTACACTTCGGCGTCGACCGGGCCGTCGAATGCAATCGCCGAGGCATTCAAGAAGAAGTACGGGATCAATGTCTCGGTCTACCGGGCCGGGTCCGCGGACGTGGCCACCCGGGTGCAGGCGGAGGAGTCGGCCAACCGGACGCAGGCAGATGCGTTGATCATCGAGGAACCGGCGCTGAGCCTGCTGGTGCCTTTTCTGGCGGCCTACGACTCGCCTGAACGCGCGAGCATCGACGCCGCCTACAAGGCCCCGCAGTACACGCTGATCAGGATGTACATGGCGCAGCTGGGATGGAACACCAATACCGTCAAAGGCGCGGCGGCGCCGAAGGACTGGAAGGATCTGCTCGACCCGAAATGGAAGGGACGCTTCGGCTCCCTCGATCCGCACGTCACGGCGACCACGCTGGCCTGGCAAGTGATGGTCGAAAAGCTTTACGGACCCAGCTTTCTGCAGGCTTTCGGCGCCAACAAGCCCAAGCTCTATGCCAGCACCAACGCGATGTCGCAGGCCATCGTCTCGGGCGAGATCGACATGGGCATCACCAATTCGTTCGGCGTGATCCAGATGGCCGACACCGGAGCGCCGATCGCCGGCATGATACCCAGGGAAACCGTGCTGTTCGGCGGCAACGTGGCTGTTTTCAACAAGGCGCCCCGCCCTAGCGCCGCGCGCCTGTTCTGCGATTTCGCCTGCTCGGCCGAAGGCCAGAGCATCATCAATGTCGCGGGCGCCACCATCCCCACGCATCCGGACGCGCGCGCACCGAAAGCCGGGTCGCTGGCTGAGTTGAACAAGGTACACAAGTTCAGCCAGCCCGACTACAAGAAGATCATTGCCGACACGCCCAAGCTGCTCGCCGAGTGGGACAAGCACGTCAAGTGAGGTCCGGCGAATCGCTGGCCACCGGCGAAGGCAAGGTCGCCGGGAGATCGGTTCCCTGGGATCGCGTGCTGCTGTCGCTGATTGCGGCGATAGCGGTTCTGATGGTGTCGTACCCGGTTGTCTTCGTTGTTTTGCGCAGCATCTCGAAAGAGGACATCGGCACTGAGCTGACGATGGAATGGCTGGTGGCTCTGTTCAATTCGAGCCGCAGCCGCGAAGCCCTGGTCAACACCGCCATTTATACGGCCGGTTCTTCCGCTGTGGCGATGGTGCTCGGGGTCGGACTGTCATTCCTCGCCACGCGCACTGACATGCCTGGCAGCCGGTACGTCGGCGCCCTGGCGCTGTTGCCGATGCTGGTCCCCCCATTCATTCTCGTCGTGGGATGGGTGGCGCTGGCGGATCCGAGCGCGGGCTTCATCAACCTCCTGGCTTCGGCCGCGACGGGTACAAGGACGGTGCTTATCGATGTGAACACGATGACGGGAATCATCTGGGTGACCGGCTTGTTCCTGACCCCGTATGTGTACTTGCTGGTGGCGGCGGGATTTGGCAACAGCGACTCGGCGATGGAGGAAGCGGCACGCGTTTCGGGCGCCGGGCGCCTGCGGCTTCTGTACACGGTCATCCTGCCATTGCAGCGCCCCGCATTGCTGGCGGCCTTGCTGCTCGTGGTCATCATGAGTGCCGGCGACTTCATCATCCCCGCCACCTTGGGCCTCAAGGCCCGCATCTACCTGCTGTCCAGCCTGATCTGGCAGAACTCCAGTTCGTTTCCTGGCCGCCCGGGCCTGGCGGCCGCGCAGTCGCTGCTGCTGGTCGTGGTTGGACTCGTGTGCATCTATTTGCAGCGGCGTGCCTTGTCGCGTGGCGGCCGCTACACCATCCTGGGTGGCAAGGGTTCCGCCGCCACCACCTTCCCGCTTGGCAGGCTTCGCTATCCCCTGTCCGCCGTGGCGCTGCTGTTCGTGCTCAGTTCGTCGATCATTCCGCTGCTCGCCGTCGGCTCCATGGCGTTCATGCGGTACTGGGCGCCGAACGCGATGAAGCCCGAGAACTTCACGTTGAGGAACTTCAACTACGTGCTGTTCGAGTATCCGCAAGTGTGGCCGTCCGCGCAGCACAGCCTGCTGCTGGCGCTGCTCGGCGCCACCGGATGCGTGATGCTCGCCATTGCGCTGGCCTGGTACGTGACGCGGATGCGCGGGCGCTTCGCGCCGCTGGTCGAATATGCCATGGTGCTTCCGCTGGGAATACCGGGCATCGCCCTGGGCGTGGGCATCTTGAGCCTGTGGATCCTGGTGCCGGGCGGGATCTATGGCACGCTCTGGATTCTGCTGCTCGCCTACATCACTGCGCACATACCGGTGGCGATGCAATTCGTGAGCAGCGCGCTGCATCGTATCCACACCGACCTGGAGGACGCATCGAGGATCTCGGGCCAGTCGTGGGCCGGCACCCTCTGGAAAGTCGATCTTCCGCTGATGCGGCCCGCGCTCATCGGCAGCTGGCTGCTGATGTACGTGGTGATCCTGCGCGAAGTATCGCTCGTGATCCTGTTGTACAACCCCAGCACCGTGGTGCTCTCGGTCGGCCTGATGGACGTGTGGTCCAGCGGCTTTTATCCGGAGCTGGCCGTGTATTCGTTGCTGCTGATGGTGCTGGGGCTGCTGCCCGTCGCTGCTTTCTGGAAATACGCGCGGTTCAGTGCGACCTAGCAAATCGGGAAAAGAACAATGACAACGAATCCGGGCAAGCCACAGGTCATTCACGAGACCGGCGGTGTCTCCGTCACCGGCTTGAGCAAGTCCTATGGACGCGAAGCCGGCGTGCTGGCCCTGGACAATTTCAGCCTGGACTTTCCCGCTGGCCAGTGCACGGTGCTCCTGGGGCCGAGTGGCTGCGGCAAGACCACCGTGCTGCGATCCATTGCGGGCCTGTTGACGCCGGACTCCGGGCGCATCAGTATCGATGGCGCTGTGTCGTTCGACGCTGCCGCCGGGATCGACGAGCCTCCTGAAAAGCGCCGGCTGGGCATGGTGTTCCAAAGCTACGCGCTCTGGCCGCACCTCACCGTGGGCGAGAACATTGCCTATCCGCTGGCAGCGTCGTCCTTGTCGAAGGCCGAGATGCAGGCCAAGACAGCCGCCATGCTGGAGTGGATCGGCCTGGCGGGGATGGCGGGGCGCTTTGTTCACGAGCTGTCCGGGGGTCAGCAGCAGCGCGTCTCGCTTGGCAGGGCGATGATCGGCAAACCGCGCGCGATTCTGTTCGACGAGCCGCTGTCCAACCTCGATGCACGGCTGCGCGAGCGGATGCGCATGGAACTGCTCGCTTTGCGGCAGCAGGCGCCCTACACCTCGATCTATGTCACGCATGACCAGCTCGAAGCGATGACCTTGGGAGATCGGGTGGTCGTCATGCGCGCCGGCAAGATAGAGCAAGCCGGCGCACCGGAGGATGTGTACAGAAGACCCAGAACGCGCTTCGCCGCGGATTTCGTGGGGATCCCGAACCTTGTGAAAGGGACCATCCGCTCGGTGAGTGCGTCCGAAATTCTGGTCGATACGGTCATCGGGCCACTACCGTGCCGCGGCTGGCGCAACGACTGGACCGTGGGCGCGCCCTGCACGGTCGCTGTTCGGGCGACGCTGCTTGGGTTGACGCAAAGTGACAACCCGGCCGCGCGCACCGGGCGCATGATCAGGAGCGTGTTTCAGGGCACCAGCAGCCTTCACCTTGTCGATCTGGAAGGAACCCAGATTGCTGTCGAATCTCTCGCCGAGGAGCGGCATGCGCCCGAGTCTCAGGTGGCGCTCACACCGGCGGCGGGTGCGGTGTTCGCGTTGCTGGACGATTGATTCGGCGCAGGGTATGGCGCGGTGCGATACGCGTGCTGACTCCTAACCACCCAGAGTGTGACCGCGCAAGGCCATGAAGTCTTCCATCTTTCGGGCTGGTTCGCCCGAGCCGTAGGACTGCCGGTGGGCCTTGATGGCCGCATCGATCGTGAGGCGGAAGCCGGCTTCCGTCATGTCGGCAAACCAGGCCCGGTCGAGTTTCATCGCGAGCGGCGCCTTGGCTGCCAACTCGCCGGCAATCTGCAGTGATCGGCTGAAAACTTCTGCGCGCGGGACGACGTGGTGGACCAGGCCAATGCGCTCGCACTCTTCCATGTGCATCATGCGACCGGTCAATGTGAGCTCGATCGTGCGCGACATGCCCAGGATTTCCTTCATGATCCAGGGCCCGGTAATGCTGGCGATGCCGGTGTTGATCTCCGGTTGGCCCATGCGGACCTCGTCATGGCCGACGCGGATGTCGCACAGCAGTGCCACCTGAAACG
Source organism: Ramlibacter sp. (assembly GCA_046599015.1). GTDB lineage: Bacteria > Pseudomonadota > Gammaproteobacteria > Burkholderiales > Burkholderiaceae_C > Ramlibacter. Next base: position 2,583 of record JBKJHN010000163.1, on the reverse strand, counting down.
CCGAGCCGGCCGCGGTGCCATTGAGGGCCGCGACGATAGGCTTGGTCAGACGCCGCAGCGTGCCATAAAAAGTTTCCCATTCCCGGATCCAGGCTTCGGCGCGGTCCTCGTCGAAAGCATGAGCCTCCGCAAAATCCTGGCCGGCCGAGAAGGCGCGCTCGCCGGCGCCGGTCATGATCACCGCGCCGATTTCCGGATCCGCATTGAAATTTCGCAAAGCCGCGACGATGTCATTGCGCATCTCACGGTCCCACGCGTTCAACTTCTCCGGTTTGTTCAGGGTGATCACCCCGACGCGCTCTTGCCGGGTGATGAGGACGGGATGCGGTGACGTCACATGGGTCATCGAACTAATTTAGCAGAGATCGAAGGGCGATCCTGATCCATGAAGCAAGGTACTGATCCGCTCGACTGCTGTCCCCCCATTGCCGAAGGTCGCTGGGCGTCGTGGCCCAGGACCTGTTCGCCGTCCGCCGTGCTGGCGCTTGGCGAACGCGCGGGGCGGATGAATGCCCTATTGCAAAGGCGGGGACTCGCCTCTATAAGTTACTCCTGAAACCAAAGGTAGCCGAAATGCGATACACGTCAAGATCCAAATGGGCCCCAGCTTTTGCGTTGCTGATCGCGGTGCTTCTGGTGAGTTGTGGCGGGGGTGGTGGCGGGGGCGGCACTGAAGCCCCGGTTGCTCTGCAGCCAATGTCCGACAGCTTCGGCCGCGTGGTCCCCGAAGCTGGATTCGCGGGCGGTGACTCGGGTGCCTCCGGAGGTGACGGCACTGCGGGGGACGGCGCTCCGATTGCAAATGCGGCAGTCACCATTGTCGACAGCGCCGGCCGCAGCGTGAGCGGCAAAACCGACGCGCAAGGTTATTTTCGATTGAGGATCGACGGCTTCGTGCCGCCGATGATCGGGAATGTGGTGCGTCCTGATGGCACGCGCTGGTATTCACCGTCGTTGGCTGCGGTGAAAGTCCGTGGCTTCCTCACTATCAACATGACGGGGTTGACCGACTACGTTGCGTCCCAAGTCGCGGTATCCGCCGGCAAGAGCGGCGCCTCGGAACTGACGCCCGCCGTCCTTGCTGCCAACGTGGGGGCGGTGCAGGTCGCCAAGAACAACCTTGCTTCACAGCTCACCAGCCAATTGCTTGCCGCGGGGCTGAGCCCGTCGACGTTCGACCCGGTGACATTGCCGTTTCGTCCGGACCTCACAGGTTATGACGCTGTCCTGGAAAACGTCATTGTGGTGAAGAGCGCGTCGGGCTCGACTTCACTCATTCCCAAATACGGCTTGGGAGGTAGCATCGCGGGCCTCGGCGGCGGCGGATTGATCCTGTCCAACGGTCAAACAACCTTGCCCATCGCCGCCGGTGCGACCTCATTTACATTCCCCATCGGGCTGGTCGCGGGCGCTGCCTATACCGTGACGGTGGCCCAACAACCATCGATTGGCACCTGCGCGGTCAGCAACGGGACCGGCACCATGGGAACAACTCCGGTCACCAATGTGAGTGTGGTCTGCAGCACCAACACCTGGAGCGTTGGTGGCGCGATCAACAGTCTCGGCAACCGCAGCGGGCTGGCGCTTTCGCTGGGATCAGAGACATTGCAGGTCGCAGCCAATTCCACGACCTTCACCTTCGCCGCGAAGGTTCCTCAAGGAGGCGGCTACAACGTGTCGGTTCAAAGCCAGCCGGTAGGGGCCACCTGCAGCGTCGCTAATGGCGCTGGGACGGTGACCGCGTCCAATGTCGGCTCGGTCGTGGTCACATGCAGCGGCAATTCATCCACCCTGGGGGGTACGATCAGTGGGTTGACGGGCCGTGGGCTGACACTTGCCAGCGGTGGCCAGACCGTTGTTCTGCCCGCGGCGGCCACCACCTTTACCTTTGCCACACCGGTGGCCTCCGGATCCAATTACGCCGTGACGGTGCAGCAGCAGCCCACGGTGCAGACCTGCAGCGTGACTAACGGCTCCGGCACAATGGGCGCCGGACCGGTGACTTCAGTTTCAATCAGCTGCACGGCCGCGGGCTTCACGCTCGGTGGCACGATCACGGGCCTGAACAGCGGCGGGCTTGTTCTGGCGAATGGTGCGCAAACGGTGTCACCGTCGTCCGGCGCTTCCTCGTTCTCGTTCGCCGCTCCGCTGCCGTCCGGAACCAGCTACGACGTGAGTGTGCAAGCGCAACCGGCGGGAGCCACCTGCACGGTAACCAACGGCACGGGCAGTATCGGAGCCGCCGCCGTGACATCGGTTTCGGTGGCCTGCAGCGCCAATGGTGACGTCGCCGTCTACAAGTATTTCGGCACGGTGCAGTGCGTCGTGGCAGACGGGGCCCTGGCCTTGTCCCAGATGCAGACTCAGCTCGTCGGTGCGGGCGTTCAAGTCACATCTGCAGTGTGTGGACGCGATGGGATTACCCGGCTGGCGATCTGCGGCGCGCCAGATGGCAAGATCGGCGTGTTCGGTGTGCAGTCGCGGGACGCCAGTCTCGCCACGAGCCTTGGCTTCACTCCGCTCAGCAATCTCCCCAACGCGGTCGTGCCCGTGACCTGCGACGTACCGGTTTCACCTCCTCCT
>JBKJHN010000091.1:0-9337 GCA_046599015.1 Ramlibacter sp. | reverse complement strand
GCGTTATATTACTGATCAAGCATCCAGCCTGTGAATAAAAACAACTGGATTGATCGCCTAACTTATTGATTCACAAGGAGATTTCCATGGATGTGCAAGTCAAAGGAACCCGGATCGCGGCCGACAGCGAGAAGACCAAGGCCTTGCAGGTTGCACTGGCCCAGATCGAGAAGCAGTTCGGCAAGGGCACGATCATGCGGCTGGGCGAAGGCGAAAAGCTCGAGGACATCCAGGTGGTCTCGACCGGCTCGCTCGGGCTGGATATCGCCCTGGGTGTGGGCGGCTTGCCCCGCGGCCGGGTGATCGAGATCTACGGCCCGGAATCGTCGGGCAAGACCACCCTGACGCTGCAGGTCATCGCCGAGATGCAGCGCCAGGCCGGCACCTGCGCCTTCGTCGACGCTGAGCACGCGCTGGACGTGCAATACGCGCAGAAGCTCGGCGTCAACCTGTCCGACCTGTTGATCAGCCAGCCCGATACCGGCGAGCAGGCGCTGGAAATCGTCGACAGCCTGGTGCGCTCCGGCGCGGTGGACCTGATCGTGATCGACTCGGTGGCGGCGCTCACGCCCAAGGCCGAAATCGAAGGCGAGATGGGCGATTCCCTGCCCGGCCTGCAGGCCCGTCTGATGAGCCAGGCCCTGCGCAAGCTGACGGCCTCGATCAAGAAGACCAATTGCATGGTGATCTTCATCAACCAGATCCGCATGAAGATCGGCGTGATGTTCGGCAGCCCCGAGACCACCACCGGCGGCAATGCCCTCAAGTTCTACGCCTCGGTGCGGCTGGACATCCGCCGCACCGGCACCATCAAGAAGGGCGAGGAAGCGATCGGCAACGAAACCAAGGTCAAGGTGGTAAAGAACAAGGTGGCGCCGCCGTTCAAGACGGCGGAGTTCGACATCCTGTTCGGCGAGGGCATCAGCCGCCACGGCGAGATCATCGACATGGGCGTCAACGCCCGCATCCTCGAGAAGTCGGGCGCCTGGTACGCGTACAACGGCGAGAAGATCGGCCAGGGGCGCGACAACGCACGCGAATTCCTGCGCGAGAACCCCGACCTGGCGCATGAGATCGAGAACAAGGTGCGCGGATCGCTGGGGATTCCGCTGCTGCCGGCCGACGTCGAGGCCGAGCCGGCTCCCGCCGCCAAGTCCAAGTAAGGTGATGGCCACCGCCCAGCTCTCGCTCAAGGGCCGGGCGCTTCGCCTGCTCAGCGGGCGCGAGCATTCGCGCAGCGAGCTGCAGCGAAAGCTGGCCTCCCATGAAGCGGAGCCGGGGCAGTTGCAGCGAACACTCGACGAGCTCGAGGCCAAGGGGTTCATCGACCATGGGAGGGTTGCCGAGTCGGTAGTCCATCGGCGGGCCGGCAAGCTCGGCGCCGCCCGGATCCGGCAGGAGTTGCAGGGCAAGGGGCTGGAGCCCGAATTGGTGGCGGAGGCTGTTGCGAGGCTGCGTGGGACGGAACTGGAGCGGGCCCGCAACGTGTGGCGAAAGAAGTTTCAGGCGCTGTCCGCGGATGCAGCCGAGCGCGGCAAGCAGGCGCGGTTTCTTGCCGCGCGGGGCTTCGATGGAGAAGTGATCAGGCGCGTGCTGGAAGGACAGCAAGGCCAGTGACCGCTGCCTCCCCGCAGGGGGACCGCGCCGCACGCAACAACGTGCAGAGCGGCGTCACAATGAAAGCATCAGCTGCAGGTTCTGCACCGCCGCGCCACTCGCGCCCTTGCCCAGGTTGTCCAGACGCGCGATCACGATCGCTTGCCGGTAGGCCTCGTTGGCGTAGACGCGCAACTCCATCTTGTTGGTGTCGTTCAAGGCCAGCGGATCGATCTTGCCGCCTTCGGTCGGCGGTTCCACGGTGACCCACTCGCTACCGGCGTAGTGCCTTGCCAGCGCCTCATGCAGCTGCGCCGCGCCAGGCCGTCCCGGCAACGTGTCCAGATGCAGGGGCAACTGCACCAGCATGCCTTGGCGGAAATTGCCCACAGCGGGCATGAAGATGGGCCGACGCGTAAGCCCGGTGTACTTGACGATCTCGGGTAGGTGCTTGTGTTCGAGGCCCAGGCCGTAGAGTTCGAAGGCTGGCGCGTCGCCCTTCTCATAGGCTTCGATCATGCTGCGCCCGCCGCCCGAATAGCCGCTGACTGAAGGCAGCACCAGCGGAAAGTCGCTCGGGATGATCCCGGCATCGACCAGCGGCCGTATCAGGGCGATGGCGCCAGTTGCATAGCAGCCCGGATTGCTCACGCGGCGGGCTTTCATGATGGCTTCCCGCTGGCCCGGCGCCAGTTCGGGAAAGCCGAATACCCAGCCCGGCGCCGTTCGGTGAGCTGTGGACGCATCGATCACCCGCGGGCCGCGTCCATTCGACTTTTCGATCTCGTCAATGACGGCGACCGACTCGCGGGCCGCGCTGTCGTGCAGGCACAGGATCACCAGGTCGGCCCCAGCCATCAGCTCGCGCTTGGCGGAGGCATTCTTGCGCAGCTCGGGGTCGATGCTCACCAGTTCGATCCGAGGCATCTTTTCGAGCCGCTCCCGAATCTGCAAGCCGGTGGTTCCGGCCTCTCCATCAATAAAAATCTTGGGCATCTGTGATCCTGTCGAAACTGCTGATTCCACTGTAAGTCACACGTGGGTTTGGTGCATTGCAGCATGATACAGTTCACGGTTTATCTTTGCAGCCGCGCGCGGCCGCCGCCTTACCGGCACCTCCCACCTGTTCCTCTCAAGAGACCACTCATGAAGATTCACGAGTACCAAGGCAAGGAAATCTTGCGCAATTTCGGCGTGCCTGTGCCGCGCGGCATCGCCGCCTTTACCGTACAGGAAGCAGTGGAAGCGGCGCAGAAGCTCGGCGGGCCGGTCTGGGTGGTGAAGGCCCAGATCCATGCGGGCGGCCGCGGCAAGGGCGGCGGCGTCAAGCTGGCGCGCTCGGTCGACGAGGTCAAGAAGCTGGCCGGGGAAATCCTGGGGATGCAGCTCAAGACGCACCAGACCGGCCCCGAAGGCCAGAAGGTGCGGCGGCTGCTGATTGAAGACGGCGCCGACATCAAGAAGGAATACTACGTTTCGGCCGTCACCGATCGCGCCACGCAGACCGTGGCCTTCATGGCATCGAGCGAAGGCGGCATGAATATCGAGGAAGTGGCTCATGCCACGCCCGAGAAGATCATCAAGGCGTTCGTCGATCCGTTGGTGGGAATGACCGACGCTCAGGCAAAGCAATTGGCCGACGGCATTGGCGTGCCGGCCGGCTCCACGGCGCAGGCTGTGGACGTGCTCAAGAAGCTGTACAAGGTCTACATGGACACCGACGCCAGCCTGGTGGAGGTCAACCCGCTGATCCTCGAAGGCAATGGCAACATCAAGGCGCTGGACGCCAAGTTCAATTTCGATCCGAACGCCTTGTTCCGGCATCCGGAGATCGTCGCCTTGCGCGACCTCGATGAAGAGGACCCGGCCGAAGTCGAGGCCAGCAAGTTCGATCTGGCCTACATCAGCCTGAACGGCAACATCGGCTGCCTGGTCAATGGCGCGGGCCTGGCGATGTCAACCATGGACACCATCAAGCTGTTCGGCGCGGAGCCGGCCAACTTCCTCGACGTGGGCGGCGGCGCCACCCCGGAGAAGGTGACCGAGGCGTTCAAGATCATGCTCAAGAACAAGAACGTCAAGGCGATTCTGGTCAACATCTTCGGCGGCATCATGAAATGCGACACCATCGCCACCGGCATCATCGCCGCCTGCAAGGCAGTGAACCTGAGCGTGCCGCTGGTGGTCCGCATGAAGGGCACCAACGAAGAGATTGGCAAGAAGATGCTGGCTACCTCGGGCCTGCCCATCATCAGCGCCGACACCATGGCTGACGCGGCCCAAAAGGTCGTGGCGGCTGTTGCCGCGTCGAGATGACTTTGCGGGACAGATCTTTAGCTCTGTCCATCGAAGTGACATTGCGGGACAGATCTTCAGCTCTGTCCATCCAAGTGACATTGCGGGACAGATCTTTAGCTCTGTCCATCCAAGTGACATTGCGGGACAGATCTTCAGCTCTGTCCCCAACTGATTTAGGAAACTGATATGTCCATCTACATCAATAAAGACACCAAAGTCATCACGCAGGGCATCACGGGCAAGACCGGGCAGTTCCACACCGAGAAGTGCCAGGAATACGCCAACGGCAAGAACTGCTTCGTTGCCGGTGTCAACCCGAAGAAGGCCGGCGAGAAGGTCTTCGGCATCCCGATCTTCGCCTCGGTCAAGGAGGCGAAGTCGCAGACCGGCGCTACCGTTTCAGTGATCTACGTACCCCCGGCCGGAGCCGCTGCCGCGATCTGGGAGGCGGTCGAAGCCGAGCTGGATCTGGCGATCTGCATCACCGAAGGCATTCCGGTGAAGGACATGCTGGAAGTGCGCAACAAGATGAAGGCCAGGGAAGCGGCAGGCGGCAAGAAGACCCTGCTGCTCGGCCCGAACTGTCCCGGGCTCATCACCCCCGACGAAATCAAGATCGGCATCATGCCGGGCCATATCCACCGCAAGGGCCGCATCGGCGTAGTCTCGCGTTCGGGCACGCTCACTTATGAGGCTGTGGCGCAGGTGACCGAGATCGGCCTGGGCCAGTCCAGCGCCGTGGGCATCGGCGGCGACCCGATCAATGGCCTGAAGCACATCGATGTGATGAAGGCATTCAATGACGATCCGGACACCGACGCCGTGATCATGATCGGCGAAATCGGCGGCCCCGACGAGGCGGACGCCGCGCGCTGGTGCAAGGACAACATGAAAAAGCCGATCGTCGGTTTCATTGCCGGCGTCACGGCCCCCGCGGGCAAGCGCATGGGCCATGCCGGTGCGTTGATTTCCGGCGGCGCCGATACGGCCGAAGCCAAGCTAGCGGTGATGGAAGAGTGCGGCTTCAAGGTGACACGAAACCCGTCGGAGATGGCCAGGCTGCTCAAGGCGCTGCTGTAATCTCGAGATTGCGGTCATCCACAATGCACGGCCGGTTGTCCTCACCGACAATCGGCTTTGCTTTTGAACGCCCCGGTTCGCCCTAGATTGGAACAGGACTCCATGGAAGAATTCCTCGCCGCCAGTTTCTGGATCGCCGTCGGGCAGATCATCCTGATCGACATCCTGCTGGGAGGCGATAACGCCGTGGTGATCGCGCTGGCGTGTCGCGGCTTGCCGCCCAAGCAGCGCAGGATGGGCATCATCTACGGGACGGCTGGCGCGATCGTGCTGCGGGTCATCCTGATCGCCTTCGCGCTGGCTCTTCTGTCGGTCCCCTATCTCAAACTCGTCGGTGGCGCTTTGCTGATCTGGATCGGGGTCAAGTTGCTGGTGCCCCATGAGGATGGCGACCATGCCAACATCACCCCCAGTGACAAGCTCTGGGGCGCCGTCAAGACCGTCATCATTGCCGATCTGGTGATGAGCGTGGACAACGTGCTGGCGATCGCGGGTGCGGCACAGGGAGCCGGCCAGCACCAGCTCGTGCTGGTCATTTTCGGCCTCCTCGTCAGCATTCCCATCATTGTGGCGGGCAGCCAGATCGTTCTCAAGCTGATGGACCGGTTCCCGCTCATCATCACGCTGGGCGCGATGCTGCTGGGCTGGATTGCGGGCCAGATGATTTTCACGGACCCTGGCCTCAAGCCCTATCTCCCACCGGAAAAGACGTGGGAATACGGCGCGGCTGTCTTTGGAGCCCTTCTGGTTTGGGTCGTGAGCAAGGCCATTCTGTTGCGCCGCGGGCAGCAGGAGCAGAATCCCATCTGACGACGAAGCTCGCTTCCGGCGCAGCGGCCGCGGGCTCAACCAGGACCGCGCCTTCTGCGGCGCCCGGATATGATGCGACCGGGCAAAGAGACGGCGAGAGACGCCTTCCCAAAAACGGCTGTGTTCCGCAAATCCGGCCGCGCGGAGTGCCGGCCCCGCCCGGGACGACAAGAACGATCTGGAGGCTTCATCCGCATCTTATGAACTACGAGTTTTGCTTACGCACCGACCCAGGTCTCGCGCGCGAGAACAACGAGGACTCAGTCGCCTTTGATGAACCTACGCGGCTGGCAATCCTGGCCGACGGCATGGGCGGGTACAACGCGGGCGAGATTGCCAGCGGGATGGCGACCACCTTCATCAAGTCCGAACTGGGACGATGGCTGGTCCAGGCCGGTGAACATGCCAACGCGCGCGAAGTGCGGCGCGCGATGGAGATCTGTGTCGACAATGCCAACCGCTCGATCTTCAACGCGGCCAATTCCAATCCGCAATACGGCGGCATGGGCACGACCCTGGTGCTCGGTGTGTTTCAGGAAGGCCGCGTGATGATCGGGCATATCGGCGACTCCCGTTGTTACCGGCTCCGCGGCCCCGAGTTCACGCAGATCACCAAGGATCATTCGTTGCTGCAGGAGCAGATGGACGCGGGGCTGATCACCCCCGAACAGGCGGCCAATTCCGGCAACAAGAATCTGGTGACTCGCGCACTGGGGGTGGAGGACGCCGTGCTGCTCGAGGTCAACGAGCACAGGGTCCAGACAGGCGACCTCTACCTCATGTGCTCCGACGGCCTCTCCGACATGGTGGATGATGAGGCCATCGCGAAAATCCTCGCGGCCGATACTCCACTGGAACAGAAAGTGGCTCAATTGGTCGACACCGCCAATGCCAATGGCGGGCGGGACAACATTTCGGTGCTGGTGGCTCAAGCCAACATGGATGCGAAAAAACGCGGCCTCATTTCCAGATTGCTGGGAAAATAACCCGCTCGTATCAGTTTTCCGATAATGAGCCATACAGACAGGAGCGGATCGTGCCGAAAATGATCGTCTCGATCGACGGTGTCGTCATCAAGGAAGTGCAGTTGACCAAGGACCGCACCACTCTGGGACGCCGGCCGTACAACGACATCGTGATCGACAACCTCGCCGTCAGTGGAGAGCACGCCGTCCTGCAAATGACCGGCAACGAGGTCTACCTCGAAGATCTCAATAGCACCAACGGCACCTACGTCAACGGCAAGGCAGTCAAGAAGCAGCTGTTGCAGAACAGCGACACAGTAGAAGTTGGCAAGTACAAGATCAAGTACATCAACGAGGCCGCTGGACCGACTTTCGAAAAGACCATGATCATGAAGGCGGGGTCGGTGGTGCCGCCTCCCAGCCATGCCCCGGCGGCGGCGCCGTATGTGGTGCCCTCCGCCTACGCGCCCGATCAGGCCAATCTCAAGGCCGCCATCAAGGTTCTGTCGGGCGCGGCTGCAGGGCGCGAGGTCCCGCTTGTGAAGGTGGTCACAACGATCGGCAAGCCGGGCGTGGCGGTGGCCGCCATCACGCACCGGCCACACGGGTTCGTGCTCGCGCATGTGGAAGGTGCGAGCAAACCGACGCTCAATGGCACCCCGGTCGGCGTCGAAGCGGTGAGCTTGAAAAACGGGGACCTGCTCGAACTCGCTGGCACCCAGATGCAGTTCATCCAGGCCTGATCTCCCGGGCGCTCGCCCGGCTGCGACAAGCGAGTGGTGCTGCTGTGGGCCTTCGGGTGGACGAATGCCACGGCTGAAGCTCATCTTGCAGCGCATAAATGCCAAAAAGTTCCTTTACCAAGAGTATTTATAGCGTGTAGCCTTGGAATTGCTACCGTTCGATACAAACTGGAACGGCGATGAGTTTTGTGTAAAGAAAGAAGGATATGGACCGACACCCAGGCTCCTGCGCCGCCCGCTTGCCAGGCCTTCGGCTTTGCGCTTTCCGCCGGGAGGAGCGGTGAAAGTCCGCGTGCTAGGCTGCTCCGGCGCGATAGCCAAGGACTGCCGAACCACGTCTTTTCTGGTGGATGAAGATGTGCTGATCGACGCGGGCACGGGCGTCGGCGATCTGACGCTGGAAGAGATGAAGGGGATCGGTCACATCCTGCTGACCCACTCGCACCTGGACCATATCGCGGCGCTGCCGCTGATGATCGATTCGATCGCCTCGCAATTGACCCAGCCGATCCTGATCCATGCCTTGCCCGGCACGATCGCGGCGCTGCAGGCCCACATCTTCAATTACGTGATCTGGCCCGACTTCAGCCGCATCCCGACGCCGGCGGCGCCCTTCATCGCCTTTCGCGAGATCCAGGTCGGCCAAATACTCAAGTTCGAGGGAAAGGAGATCGAGGTGCTGCCGGCGGTGCATACCGTGCCAGCCGTCGGCTATTCAGTGAGTGCGGGCAAGGGCTGCTGGGTTTTTACCGGGGATACCGAGCGGAACCCGGCTTTTTGGCAGCGGCTGAACCAGTTGGACGTGGCGGCCCTGGTGATCGAGACTGCCTTCAGCAATCGCGAGCAGCGCCTGGCCAAGCGTAGCTTGCACCTGTCGCCGCAGGTGCTGGCGGACGAGCTGGACTGCATCGAGAAGAGCAAATCGTTTCCCATCTACATCACCCACACGAAGCCGGCCGAGACTGAGCTGATCATGGCGGAGATCCAGAAGTTCGACCAGACCCAGCCCTTTGGCCCGCACATTACGCACGACATCCGCTGGCTGCGCGCCGGCCAGGAATTCGAGTTGTAGGGCCCGGATCATCCGCGCTTCAAGTCCTCGAATAGAAGAGTTAAGACAAAAATGTCGCAAGATGTGTCAGGAGGGTCAGCTATCTCAGCAAGAAACTGGAAAAATGATTACTTTAGGACGCGTCGACAGCATGGCACAGCGCTTGCTACATCGTAGAGCTTCCCCTTTTCCAAATTAACACCCCGGAGGTTTCAATGAAGCGTCAACTGCAACAGGGTTTCACCCTTATCGAACTGATGATCGTGGTCGCGATCATCGGCATCTTGGCCGCGGTGGCCCTGCCCGCTTACCAGGACTACACGAAGCGCGCGAAACTGTCCGAGGTGATTCTGGCGGCTTCGGCCTGCCGCACGTCGATCACGGAAGTGTTCCAGTCCAACTCATCGGCCAGCTTGCCTGCCGCTGGCTCATGGGGGTGCGAGTCTTCGACGGCAACATCCAAGTACGTTAAGGAAGTCACCACAGATGCTCGCGGCGGCGTCCGGGTCCAGGTGACAGGCATTGGAGACTCCTTGATCGATAACATGTACGTCACTTTGATCCCGGTTGCCGCTAGTAATGCGCAGATCGACACTACTACTACCCCGCCGGCGCCGCTGTTCGCCTGGGTTTGCGGTAATACGGCTGGGGTTGGCGGAAGCCTTCTTGTGACCACCGTACCCACAAAGTTCCTGCCGGGCTCCTGCCGCGGCATCTAACGCGCTCTTCGTGCAAGTTGAAAAAGCGCCCCGCGAGGGGCGTTTTTCTTTGGGCGCCTCCGCCGGTTGGGTTGC
>JBKJHN010000086.1:0-12787 GCA_046599015.1 Ramlibacter sp. | reverse complement strand
TCAGCGGCACTGTCGCCCTCATTGCAGGCTGCGCTTCGCAACAACGCCGCCGCCCAGCCGGCGCTATCGCTCACCTTGGCAACTGCGATCCTGGGCGCGCTTGTCGGCGGCCTGATCCTCAACCTGATGCCGTGCGTGTTCCCGATCCTGGCGATCAAGGTGGTGGGATTCACTCAGCATGCCAATGACCGGCGCGGCCATCGCATCGCGGGCCTTGCCTACACCGGGGGCGTCATCGTTTCGTTCGCCGCACTCGGGGCGCTGATGCTGGCTTTGCGCGCAGCCGGGGAACAGCTCGGCTGGGGCTTCCAGCTGCAATCGCCCGCAGTCGTGGCAGCGCTCGCCGCCCTGTTCACCCTGATCGGACTGAATTTGGCCGGCGTGTTCGAGTTCGGCGCCTTCCTGCCGTCCAGGGTCGCAGCGCTCGAAGCACGGCACCCGGTTGCGAATGCGTTCCTGTCCGGCGTGCTGGCCGTGGCCGTCGCTTCACCGTGCACTGCGCCCTTCATGGGCGCCTCGCTGGGCTTTGCGATCGGACTGCCGGCCATGCAGGCGTTGATGGTGTTCGCCGCCATCGGCCTGGGCATGGCCCTGCCGTACCTCGGAGCAAGCTGGGTACCCGCCGTGGCCCGAATGCTGCCCCGGCCCGGCGCCTGGATGGGCAGCTTCCGCAAACTGATGGCCTTTCCGATGTTCGCGACGGTGGCCTGGCTGATCTGGGTACTGGGACAGCAAAGCGGCATCGATGGCGCCGGCGCCCTGCTGATACTGCTGGTCACGATGAGCATGGTGGTGTGGGCGTTGACCCTGCAGGGGCGCGCCCGCACGGTGATCGTCTCGATTGCGCTGGTCTCGCTGGTGCTGCTCGGCTGGGCCGCGGGGCCCAACATTACCCGGCAGCAGAGCTCGCCCGCGGTAGCCAATGCGTCCGGGCCGTGGCAGACCTGGGAGCCCGGGCGGGTGGATCAACTGCTTGCTGCCGGGCAACCGGTGTTCGTGGACTTCACTGCCGCCTGGTGTGTCACCTGCCAGTACAACAAGACTACGCTGGCCAATGTCGATGTGCTGGCAGACCTGCGGGGCAAGAACGTCGCCATGCTGCGTGCCGACTGGACCCGCCGCGACCCGGCCATCACGGCGGCGCTGGCTCAATTGGGCCGAAACGGTGTCCCGGTGTATGTGTTCTACCAACGAGGCCAGACTCCGGTTGTGTTGTCCGAGGTGCTGGACGTACAGGAAGTACGTTCCGCCATTGCCAAACTATAGGAGCTTTTGATGAAATTGCTACGGCGTACTGTTCTCGCTGCTGCCGCCGGGGTGCTCACGATGCCGGCGCAAGCCGCGCCCGCGGTCGGCCAGATGGCCCCTGATTTCGCGCTGAAAGACGCCAACGGCAAGAGCGTCAAACTCAGCGACTTTCGCGGCAAGCATGTGGTGCTGGAGTGGACCAATCCCGCCTGTCCCTACGTGCGCAAGCACTACGACGGCGGCAACATGCCGGCGACGCAGAAAGAGGCCACGGACAAGGGCGTGGTCTGGTTGTCGATCAATTCCACGGAGAGAGCTTCCTACGAGTACATGGAGCCGGCCAAGGTCGTCGCGTGGCAAAGGGAGCGCAAGGCCCAACCGACTGCCCTGCTGCAGGACGAGGAGGGCATCACGGGCCGGGCCTACGGCGCGCGCACCACGCCGCACATGTACATCGTCGAGCCGCAGGGCCGCCTGATCTACGCCGGCGGAATCGACAGCATCCCGTCGAGCGATCCGGCGGACATCAAGAAGGCGGTGAACTATGTTCGCCAGGGATTAAACGAGGCGCTGGCCGGCAAGCCGGTCACGAACGCCGCGACGCGGCCGTACGGCTGCTCGGTCAAGTACAAGAGCTGAGCATCTTCCTGCAACGCAAGGTGCGTACACTTGCGGCATGAGTGACATCGCCACCCTGCGCCGCATCCTGGGCACTTGCAAAACCCTCGCCGTCGTCGGCCTGTCGCCCCAGTGGCACCGACCCAGTTTTTTCGCGGCCAAGTACATGCAGGGGCACGGCTACCGCATCGTCCCGGTGAACCCGACGGCCATTGAGATCCTGGGCGAACCTTGCTATCCCAGTCTCACGGCCGCGGCTCAAGCGCTGGCGGCCCAGGGGCAGAAAATCGACCTGGTCGATTGCTTTCGCCGGAGCGAGGACATACCGCCGATTGCCGACGAAGCCATCGCCATCGGCGCGCGTTGCCTGTGGATGCAGATCGGCGTCATCGACGAAGCAGCGGCGGCCAAGGCTCGCGCCGCGGGACTGGATGTGGTGATGAACCGCTGCGTGAAGATCGAGCATGCGCGCCTTTTCGGCGGCCTCGGCTGGGCCGGCGTCAACACCCGGGTGATTTCATCGCGCCGGCCGCATCATCTTCCGTACTGAGGGAGAACTCATGACAGAAGACCGCGAAGAAGGCTCCGGCAAGAAGCAGGCAGAGGGCGCCGACCACGACTACGGCTTCGCCACCCGTGCCATCCACGCCGGCGCCGTGCCGGACCCGGTCACCGGCGCGCGGGCCACACCGATCCACCAGACCACCAGCTTCGTCTTCGATTCGGCCGAACACGCGGCCAGCCTGTTCAACCTGCAGACCTTCGGCAACGTCTACAGCCGCATCAGCAATCCCACGGTCGCGGTGCTGGAGGAACGCGTCGCCTCACTGGAAGGGGGTCGCGCGGCCCTCGCGTGCGCCACCGGCATGGCCGCGCAGATGACCGCGCTGCTGGCGATCCTGAAGAACGGCGATCACATCGTTGCCGCTTCCACCTTGTATGGCGGCAGCGTCGGCCAGCTGGGCGTGGGCTTTTCCCGCCTGGGCATCGAAACGACCTTCGTCGATCCCGAGGACCCCGATAACTTCCGCCGTGCCATCCGGCCGAACACCCGGGCCGTGTATGGCGAGACCCTGGGCAACCCGCTGGTGAATGTGCTGGACATCGAAGCGGTGGCGCAGGTGGCGCACGAGCATGGCCTGCCGCTGGTGATCGACAACACCGTGCCCAGCCCTTATCTGTGCAATCCGTTCGCCTTCGGCGCCGACATCGTGGTGCACAGCGCGACCAAATACCTCGGCGGGCACGGGACGACCATGGCCGGCGTGATCGTCGAATCGGGCAAGTTCGACTGGGGCTCGGCTTTATCGCGCGACAAGTTTCCCGAGATGCTCGAGCCCAGCCGCGCTTATCACGGTGTGAAGTTTTATGAAACATTCGGCGACTTCGGCTACACGATGAAGGCGCGGATGGAAATCAACCGGACCTTCGGCGCTGCGCTGTCACCGCTGAATGCCTGGCTGATCCTGCAGGGCATCGAGACTTTGCACCTGCGCATGCAGGCGCATTGCCGCAACGCGCGACGGGTCGCCCGGTTCCTGTGCGAACACCCGCTGGTCGCGTGGGTCAACTATCCCGGTCTGGAGAGCTCGCCTTATTACGCGCTCGCTTGCAAGCAGTTCCGCAGCATCGACGGGCAGCCCGGTGCGTCGGGTATCCTCACCTTCGGCATCAAGGCTGTCGATGCTGCCCGTGCCGGCGAGCGCTTCATCGACGCCTGCGAATTCCTGAGCCATCTGGCCAACATCGGCGATGCCAAGACGCTCGTCATCCATCCCGCCTCCACCACCCACCGCCAGCTCAGCGACGACGAACTGGCGCGCGCCGGCGTGCGGCCCGACATGATCCGCCTGTCCGTCGGCATCGAAGAGGCGGACGACATCCTTTGGGACGTCGATCAAGCCCTGCGCCGCGCGGTTCGCAACTGAGCGGTTGTACGTCGTCGAAGTGACGCGGCAGCACCGGCCTCGTAGGACTGGACCGCTGATACACGCTCTTTCCTTGGCACCCCGGATCAGACGCCCCGTGGGAGACTTGCCGATCCCGCTTGGCATTGCCGGGCCCGGGGCAAGTGGCCGGGCCTACCGATTGCCTGCTTGCCGCATCTGCACATTTGCGCCTTCAGTTGGCGCGTAGCCAACCGAACAGGAAGCATATGGACAAGGGCAGCGCAAGTTTTCAATCGGCGGTCTCCGCAGCGGTGCCGGGGCAGCGAGGTTTCGACTACCTCATCGTCGGCGCCGGTTTTGCAGGTAGCGTGCTGGCCGAACGACTGGCCCGTGAACTGGGACAGCGGGTGCTGGTGGTCGAGAAACGGCCGCACATTGGCGGCAATGCCTACGACCGCTACAACGACGACGGCGTGCTGATCCATCCTTATGGACCGCATATCTTCCACACCAACTCGGCCGACATCTTCAAGTATCTGTCGCGCTTCACGCAGTGGCGCCCGTACCAGCACCGCGTTCTGGCCAGCGTTGACGGGCAGTTGGTGCCCATTCCGATCAACCTGGACACGGTCAACAAGCTGTACGGGCTGAGCCTCACGTCGTTCGAGATGGAGAAGTTCTTCGCGTCGGTGGCCGAGCAGGTCGATTCCGTCAAGACTTCCGAGGACGTGGTGGTCAGCAAAGTCGGCCGTGAGCTGTACAACAAGTTCTTTCGCGGGTACACGCGCAAGCAATGGGGCCTGGACCCGTCGGAACTCGACGCCAGCGTGACGGCGCGCGTGCCCACCAGGATCAACCGCGACGACCGCTATTTCACCGACACCTTCCAGGCCATGCCGCTGCACGGCTACACGCGGATGTTCGAGTCGATGCTGGCCCATCCCAACATCAAGGTGATGCTCAACACCGACTACCGCGACGTGGTCGACATGCTGCCGTGCAAGCACATGATCTACACCGGCCCGATCGATGCGTTCTTCAATTACCAGTACGGCAAGTTGCCCTACCGAAGCCTGGAGTTCCAGCACGTCACCGTGCCGCAGGAACAGTTCCAGGCGGTAGGCACCGTGAACTACCCCAACGACTACGCCTACACCCGCATTTCGGAATTCAAGCACATCACCGGACAGGTCCACCCCAAGACCTCGCTCGTGTACGAATATCCGCGGGCCGATGGCGATCCGTACTATCCGGTGCCCCGCCCTGAAAATGCCGCGCTGTACCGCCGCTACGAAGCCCTGGCGGAAGCGACCGGGAACGTGACGTTCGTCGGCCGGCTGGCCACGTACAAGTACTATAACATGGACCAGGTGGTGGGCCAGGCGCTTGCCGTGTTCAAGCGCCTGAGCCAGCAGCACGAGGAGGCTGCGATCGTGGGCCGTGACGCTTCGGCGCTGGCCGCTGCCGTGGGGCACGCAACTGCAGGGGCTGGCGCCGAATGACGCCGCTCGAGCTGTGGGCGGGGCCGGAGTGCACCGTCAATCGTGTCGGCGACGAATACCGCGATCAGCTTATCGCCAATGGCTTTCACGACCGGCTGGATGACCTGGATCGGTTGGCGCAGCTTGGGGCCACGCGGGTGCGATTTCCGCTGTTGTGGGAACGAACCGCCCCCGATGGGCCGGACAGCTTCGACTGGGCCTGGAGCGATCAACGCATCGAGCGCCTGCGCCAGCTCGGCGTGGCGCCGATCGCCGGCCTGCTGCACCATGGCAGCGGGCCGCGCTATACCGGCCTGCTCGATCCCAACTTCCCCGGGTTGCTCGCTGATTACGCGCGGGCCGTCGCACAGCGTTACCCCGGCATCGACGCCTATACCCCGGTCAACGAGCCGCTCACCACGGCCCGCTTCAGCGCGCTGTATGGTGTCTGGTATCCGCACCGGCACGACGACAAGAGCTTTGTCCGTGCCCTGCTCAACCAGATCCGCGGTACGGTGCTGGCGATGCGCGCCGTGCGCGAGATCAATCCCCGCGCGCAGCTGGTCCAGACCGATGATCTGGGGCATGTGGAGAGTTCGCCCCGCCTGCGCTCGCAGGCGGAGTTCGAGAATCTGCGCCGCTGGCTGAGCTTCGATCTGCTGACTGGCCGCATTGATGTTCAGCATCCGATGCGGGCCTATTTGCGCAACCACGGCGCCAGCGAGCAGGAGCTTCAGGCGCTGGTGGACGAGCCGTGCCCGCCCGATATCCTCGGCATCAACTGCTATGTGACCAGCGAGCGTTTCCTGGACGAGCGGGTGTGGCTCTACCCACCGCACTTGCATGGCGGCAACGGCCGGACGAAGTACGTCGACATCGAGCTCGCGCGCGTGCATGGCCGGCATATCGGCGGATTTGGCGCCCGCTTGCGCGAAGCCAGCGAACGCTATGGGCTTCCAGTGGCCATCACCGAAGTGCACCTGGGCTGCTCGCGCGACGAGCAGATGCGTTGGCTGCACCAGGCCTGGAAGGCGGCGCAGGAAGTGCGCGCCGAAGGCCACGATGTTCGTGCCGTCACCGCCTGGGCCGCCTTTGGCACCTACGACTGGGACAGCCTGCTGACCCGTAACACCGGCAACTACGAGCCAGGGCTATGGGATGTGAGCCACGGTGCGCCACGGCCCACCGCGTTGGCCAGATTGGCGCGGCAGTTGGCGCACGGCGAGGAGCCCCAGGATCCAGTGCTTTCGGGCCCGGGCTGGTGGCAACGCGAGCTGCGGCTGCACTACCCCACGCATGGGGACCTACAGTCGCTATCCGTCGCAGGCCGGCCGTTGCTGATCACCGGCGCCACGGGAACTCTGGGCGCAGCGTTCGCGCGCTACTGCGACTTGCGCGGTCTGCCGTACCGCTTGCTGTCCCGCGCGGAGATGGACATCGCCGAGCCGGATTCGGTATCGGCCGCGCTGGAGCGCTGGCAGCCCTGGGCGGTGATCAACACCGCCGGCTTCGTCCGGGTGGATGATGCCGAGCGCGACCCACGCCAATGGCGCGAGAACGTCACGGGCCCGGTGGTGCTGGCACAGGAGTGCACCCGGCGCGGCGTGCACCTGGTGAACTTTTCCAGCGACCTGGTGTTCGACGGCGCCAAGTCGTCGCCCTATGTGGAAACCGACACGCCGGCACCCCTGAATGCCTATGGCCGCGCGAAGCTGGAAGCCGAGCGTCTCATCGCGAAACATGCACCGACCGCGTTGCTGATTCGCAGCGCCGCCTTTTTCGGACCCTGGGACCGGCGCAACTTCGTCGCGCTGACGCTGGACAGCTTGCACAGAGGCCAGCGCTGGGGCGCCGCGCACGATCAGTGCGTGTCGCCGACCTATGTGCCCGACCTGGTACAGGCTTCGCTGGATCTGCTGGTGGACGGCGAGCACGGGGTCTGGCATCTTTCCAATCGGGGCGAAGTGAGTTGGGCCCGGTTCGCGCAGATGGCGGCAGAGGCAGCTTCACTGGACACGCAGTTGATTCACGGCTTGCCGAGCTCGGCCCTGGGGCAGCTGGCCCGGCGGCCGCGCTATTCGGCACTGGGCAGTGAGCGGGCGTTGCTGATGCCCACGCTGGACGATGCGCTCGGCCGCTACGTGGTCGATTGCGAACGCTATGCTGGGCATTGGCCCTGGCAGAACGAGGAAGCGCGGCAGCGCGCCGCCGCGTAACCTCTTGCTCCTTCCCCCTCCGGGGGAAGGTTGGGATGGGGGCTACGCCGCCGGCCTCTCGCTCCTTCCCCCTCCGGGGGAAGGTTGGGATGGGGGATTTCGTCCGAGCTGCGCTGCCCCCACCCCAACCCTCCCCCAAAGGGGGAGGGGGTTTAAATTGCGCCTGCCAAGCTGGAGTGAGTGGTGAATTGCTCCTTCCCCCTCCGGGGGAAGGTTGGGATGGGGGCTACGCGCTGGGCGGCACCAGCACCGTGCCGTGATGGCCGGCCGCTTGGTATTGACTCAACACGTTGCCGCCGATGCCGCGCAACGCCTCAGCACGGCACAGCGCGACGCAGGCACCGCCGAAGCCAGCCCCGGTAAGTCGCGCACCCCAGACATCCGCTTGCGACTGAAGCAGTGCCACCAGGAAGTCGAGTTCCTTCGTGGAGACCTCATAGTCGTCGCGCAAGCTGGCATGCGAAGCGTTCATCAGGATGCCGAATTCCCCAGCCGTCCGAGAGGCCACGGCCTGCAGCACTCGCGCGTTCTCGCTGACCACGTGCCGGGCCCTTCGCTGCAATGGCTCCGGCAGCCCGGCAAGCGCCTCCACGCTTGCAACGTCGCGCAACGAGGCCAGGCCAAGAAGCCGCGCGGCCTCTTCGCATTCAGCCCGCCGCTGGTTGTAACCGCTGGCCGCCAGTGAACGGGCAACCCCCGAGTCGATCACCAGAACTGCGCTTCCAGCCGGCAGCTCGACGAAGCGCCGCTCCAGCGTGCGCGTGTCCAGCAGCAATGCCCGGCGGGTATCCGCCAGGCTCGAAGCCATCTGGTCCATGATCCCGCAATTGACGCCGGCGTAATCGATCTCGGCGCGCTGGCCCATTTGCGCGATCATCACGTCGTCGAAGGGCAGATGCAGCAGCTCCCGCAGGCAGCGGAGCGTGGCGACTTCGAGGGCCGCGCTGGACGACAGGCCCACGCCCATCGGCACCTCGGACTCCACATGGATCTGCAGCGGCGGAATGTCGGCGCCGCGCTCGCGCGCTTGCATCAGACAGCCGTAGACATAGCTGGCGAAATGCTCGGACGGCGGCGTGTCCAACGTGAAGTAAACAGTGTCGCCCTGGCCCTGCGCGTGCAACGCAAAACGTGCCTCTTTGCTGTGGCCCATAGCCACGCGCGTGCGCTGCGCAATCGCGATCGGCAACACGAAGCCGTCGTTGTAATCGGTGTGCTCGCCCAGCAGGTTCACGCGGCCGGGCGCTTCGCCGATCGCCTCGGACGGCTCGCCGAACACGCTCTCGAAACTCATGCCAGGCTCACCTCGACCTGCTGCAGCTCGCGGGCCTTCTCTTCCGGCAATGCATCCATCGCAAAGAAACCGGCTGCGATCTCGGTGCCCGCGAGGTACTTGAGCCGATCGCGGGTGCGATAAGGCGGATAGATCTCCGCGTGCAGGTGCGACTCTGGATGCGGTTGGCCGTCCGTGGGGGCCTGGTACCACGCCATCAGGTACGGCAAGGGCCGCTGCCACAGGGCGTCGTATTTGAGCAGCACGGTCTTCAAAGCACGCGCCAGGTCGGCGCGTTGCGCCGCACTCAGTTGCGCGAAACCTTGCACGGGTGCAATCGGCGCCACCCACACTTCGTAGGGATAGCGTGCGCACACCGGCACGAACGCGACCGCATGCGGCCCTTCGTAGATGATGCGTTCAGCAACGCGGCGCTCGCCTTCGATCAGCTCCTGCAGCGGACCCTTGCCGCGCGACAGGTAGTGTTCGGCGGCAGTCTGCTGCATCCGCGCCGGCACCGGTGGCACCACCGGGTAGGCGTAGATCTGCCCGTGCGGGTGATGCAGCGTCACGCCCACCTCGGCGCCGCGATTCTCGAACGGCAGTACGTACTGGATCTCGGCCCGGGCGCCCAGCCGCTCGGTGCGATCTGCCCACACCTGCAGCAGCAGCTCGATGTGATCCAGAGGCAGGGCGCCGAGCGAGGACTGCGGATCCTGCGTGAACACCACCACCTCGCAGTGACCGTCGGCCGGCGCGGTGGGCACGATCAGCTCGGGCGGGGGCGCGCCGCCCTGTTCCCGACCCAGCGAGGGAAAGCGGTTGTCGAACACCGCCACATCCCAGCGCCCGGCGGGCACTTCGGTGGGATTGCGCGGATCGACGGTGACGGCCAGCGGGTTGTATTCTGGCGGCGGCAGGAAGGTGCGGCCCTGCCGGTAGGCCGCATAGGTGACCCACTCGCCGCGCAGCGGATGCCAGCGCAGGTGCGCGCTGGAATTGAGCGGATCCGCGAACGGGCTGGGCGCCTGCAGGCCGGCCTCGATCTCCCGGCGGCCATACAACGTCAGGCTCCGGCCGTCCGGTTTGGTCAACAGCAGCTTGTGCAACGCGTCCCCGGGCATCACACACCTCCGGGGATGTAGGTCCGCGACACCTTCGTCACGGCGGCGATGCGCTCCAGCGGAATCTTCGGCGTGCGATCGGCGTTGAGCAGCCCATTGGCCTCCTGGAAGGTGTCGGCAAACTGCGTGTAGCAGAACCCGCTGAACAACGCGGTGTGGATGACGGTATTCAGCAGGTCTTCGTAGAGTCGCGCGAATTCCTCTTCGGTTTCGGCCGAGGTGTAGCCCCAGACCTTCTCTTTCTTGACGCCCGGCTCGGGTTGCGTCTGGAAGGCGATGCCGCCAAACTCGGTCAGCATGATCGGCTGGCCGCGGTGCGGATAACCGTCCAGCGTCAGGATGCGGCCCCCAGGCCGGCGCCGGTCGAACAACTGCTCGGGCTGGATCTCCGCGCCGTAGCGCTGACGCATGTGCTCGGTATTGGCATCGTAGTCATGAATGCCGATGATGTCGGTGGCGCTCGACTCCCAGCCGTCGTTGCCGATGACGGGCCGGGTGGCGTCCAGCGTCTTGGTCAGGTGATACAGCGCTTCGACCGCATGCCGCTGGACCCGCATCGCGGTGAGTTCGGGCACGCCCCAGGACTCGTTGAACGGCACCCAGACGATGATGCACGGGTGGCTGTAGTCGCGGTCGATCGCTTCCGACCATTCGCGCACCGTGCGCTTGATGGCGGTGCGGGTGAAGCGGTAGGCCGATGGCATCTCCTCCCACACCAGCAAGCCCAGCCGGTCTGCCCAGTACAGGTAGCGCGGGTCTTCGATCTTCTGGTGCTTGCGCACGCCGTTGAAGCCCATCGCCTTGGCCAGTTCAACATCCCGGCGCAGCGCGGCGTCGCTGGGCGCCGCCAGCAGCGTGTCTGGCCAGTAGCCCTGGTCCAGCACCATGCGCAGCAGGTACGGGCGGCCATTGAGCATGAAGCGATCGCGCAGGATGGTGACGGACCTCAGCGCCGTGTACGAGGTGAACTCGTCGATCAACTGATCCCCGCGAAACATCCGCACCGTGGCGTCGAGCAGCGTCGGCCGCTCGGGGCTCCACAGCAGCTCGTTGCGGAAGTCGTCGATACCCGGGTCCGACAGCGCGATGGAACGGTCGACCTCGCCGTCGATGACGTGATAGCGGTCGCGTGCCAACAGCCGCTCGCCGTGGCGCAGCGTGACCTCCAGCGACAGATCGTCGGACGGGTCGCCGGCCACCCGCGCCTCGAAACCGATCGCATAACCTTCCACCTGCGGAGTCCAGCGGACCTTGCCGACATACGTTCTGGAGACACGCTCCAGCCAAACGGTCTGCCAGATTCCGGTGGTCCGCGGATACCAGATCGAGTGAGGCTCGAGCTGCCAGTCCTGCTTGCCGCGCGGCTTGGTCAGGTCCGCCGGATCGTCTTCGGCACGAACCGTCACGGTTTGAAATCCCGACGGATCCAGCATCTGCGTGATGTCGGCTGAAAACGGCGTGTGGCCGCCTTCGTGCGTGGCGGCAAGCCAGCCGTTCACCCAGACGCGCGCCGAATAGTCGACCGCACCGAAACGCAGGATCACGCGATCGTCGCCCCGACGCAGCTCGAAGTCCGTTTGGTACCAGCAGACGTTGTGAAACCCCCGGTCGCCGATGCCGCTGGCCCGCGATTCCGGCGGAAACGGAACGGTGATCTGCATCGGCCAGCGGTCGATGTCGTCGGGCGTGTTGAACGCGAGCTCCTCGTCGTACCGGAAGCGCCAATTGCCATTCAATGAAGTCCATTGGGCGCGCTGGAGCTGCGGGCGCGGGTAACCGAAATCCAAGAAACGCTCCTTATTGTTGTCCCGCGGGGGTCGCACCTGGGTCATCGGCAAACGCCTTGGCGTCACCAACGCAGTTAAGCGCGCCTGATGAGCCACGCGAACAGTCCCGGGATGGGGGTTCGCTGATCCTCGCGGATCGGATGCTCGGCTGTGGCCGTGATTTCGAAACCGTATTGTTCGGCAAGCTTTTCGATGTAACCGAGCGAGTGCGCGTAGCGAAGGCTGGGACGCAGCGCGAGCTGCTCATCCTCCCCGGCCGCTTCGACCGAAAAGCAGAAGATGCCCCCGGGCGCCAGCACCCGTCCAACGCCCGCGAACACCGGCTCCAACGCCCCAACATAGATGAACACGTCGGCGGCGATCACCAGTTCGTACCTTTGCGCAGTCGCCTCCAGGTAGTTGAGCAAATCGTCTTGCACCACACTGTCGTAAACCCCGCGCGCCGCCGCGCGTTCCACCATGTTGCCGGACAGGTCCACGCCGTCGAGTTCATCCGCCAGCGGCCGAACTGACAGCCCGCACAAGCCCGTTCCGCAGCCCAGGTCGAGAGCGCGGGCGAAACGCCGACCATGGCCTGCCAGTTCGGCGGCGAGAATCTCGGGCGCGTGATACTTCAGCACCTCAACCAGATGCTCTTCGAAGCCATCGGCATAGCCGTCGAACAGTGACTCCACATACTGCCGGGGGGCACTGGCGGGCGCCGCAGTCCCGTTGAGGGAGGCGAGGTAATAGCGGTTCAACTCGGGATCGCCGCCGCGCGCGAGCGCGTTCTCAAATGACGTGCGTGCCTCCTCGTTCCGTCCCACGGCTTTGAGCAGGTTGCCATGCAGGGTCCATGCCGGCCCGATCCGCGGGTCCAGCCTTACTGCGCGCTGCACACTCGCCAGCGCCTGCTCGATGTCGCCGAGTTCGGCCAGCGCGCTGGCGCGATGGGCCAGGGCCTCGACGTTGTCGGGCTCCAGTGCCAGCGCATCGGCAAGCAGATCCGCCGCTTCCTGGCACTTACCCAGCTTGAGCCGCGTCGCCCCCAGATTGGTGAGCGTCGACACGCGCCCCGGCACCAACGCCAGCGAAGCGGCAAAGTCCAGCTCGGCTCGCTCGAAGCGGCCGCCCTGGTAGTGCTCCAGCCCCTGCAGAAAAAAAGCCCTGGC